>JAKROC010000274.1 GCA_024509075.1 Endozoicomonas sp. | reverse complement strand
CGCTCATTGCTCAAATGAGGGAGGTGCTTGCCGTCCTGAAGGAGACTGGGCAAACTGAACGACTATTTACACGAACTCACCGATTTCCTGAGAGTCAAACAGACAACAGCAGTCAGCTCTGCCGACCAGAGCCCATCAACAACAACAGCCACCAAGGCAACGACAGGTGGAACGCCAATGAATGATGAGCAAGTGTTGCTGAGTCTGTTCAATCTGGAAAAAGAGTTGTTTATCAATGATGTGCAAAAGCTGCACTTACAAAATACCGAACACTTTGACGACGAAGTGCTTCTGGATAAAGCCGGTGAAGATACCCTGTTTTTGCCGTACACTTTCCTGGATGTGATCAAAGATCCTGACGCCTATCGAGATACTGGAGTTATTCGTAAGCCAAGGCAACGTCGGGGTATTGATCAGCCACTGCCAGCAACCGTTTCTTCAGCCACAAGGCCCCACGGCGTACTGGGTGACATCAAAGAGAGTATCAGCGGGTTGTTATCGCCGGCCATCGGCAGTGATTCTCAGCCCGATCCGGCCATCAAACAGGTCACTCAGAGCGCCCGATTTAACGGCCTGGGCAATCTGGCCTTAGCAGCGCTGATTTCTTCGCACCTCAATGATCGGCAGTTAGAAACCCAGCATCTTATGGAATCACGTAGCCAGGATCGGCTTAACCAGGCACCCGGCTTAGGACTGTTGGCCGATAGTCTGGCCGTATCCGCCCAGCTGAAAACGGAAGTCAGTGCCTTTATCCACCAGCTTGAAACCAGCGACCGTCCGGTTTCTGCTAACTGGAACCTGGATGACCTGGTCAATATGGCCATCTTGCAAGCCACACCAGGAACACAACGCAGAGTGACTGAGACCTTCCTGCATGAAGTGCTTAAATCTACCCGGACGGGTATCAACCACGAGCGTCCGGGGAATATTTTTGCCGCTGACGGCCGTGTGCGCGGCACCACCGGCCAGGAAATATTCCATGATCCGGCCACAGGAAAAACAACCACCACTGGCCCGGCCAATGGGCTGGCACAGTCTATGCTGCAAGCCATGGCCATTGGACGCCTGGCCAGCTACAGTGAGCACAGCCTACCTGACGACTTGCGCCGCCAGATTATCAGGAAAGCAGGCGAACTGAATAATCGACGGAAAACCACCCCTGATGTGTTCGGACTGACAACAGAGTCTGGACGGCTCAAGACTTCAGTGGCACAAATAGCTGATATAATCGATGACCGGCTGGCTTCTGAAGTTGCTGTCATGCCGGAAAACAGGCAACACGATCCGGTCATCAGCGTCCTGAGCCGGGGCCAGTTTATTCAGGGCAAGCAACTGTTTATGCAACTATCACCACAACATCAACTGGACAGCGTTGAAGCGCTGGCCAGAGAGCCTGACTATCTCGGAGTGGACGACTCGGCAGAATCGCTGGTAAAACTGCGAGCCAGAGTGCAAACCCACGGCGACAGTGCAAAGTCTGACTGGCAAGAATCCGCCTTGGGTGAACAAGCCTGGGAACTGTTCAGTAACCTTTACGACAACAAAATCGCCGCCCCCAAAGAAGCAACCGCCCGGATGAAAGTTCAGGCGGCAGTCAGCCATCGTGGTATCACCGATACCACTGAGGCTGCCCAGCTTGGCAAACTGCTAATTCAGCTGTTGCCCAGACGAGCAGGTGCCAGCAATTTTGTCCTTACCACGCCGGAAATCGCCGACCGACCGCCATTACGGTTACATCGGTTTGAACCAAAACGTATTGCCGGCATGATCAGCGACTACAAAGAACTCAAGGCGTTTCTTGACCAACACTGTTTTGCCCGGGTATTTGGTGATGCGGTCACTGACCCGCAGTTGCGTAACGAACTGCTCAGCCATGTCGCGCGTATCACGCTGGACGCTTTGAAAGGGGATATCACTGCCGATGACTGGCGACAGGTTGCCTGGCAGAATCTGACCGATGAGTACGCCGAGTTTGCTGGCAAATCCAATGAGAGTGAGTGAGACGCTCTTCTCTGAGAATGCAGCGTGCGCGTGACCGCCATTGAGCGGCTGCCCGGCAGGTGGTTGTACCACGGGTTTTGCGCTGGAATGGTTTTTTGGACTGACATTTTGCTGACTGTGCTACGTGTTCAATCACAATCCATAAACGCAAGGTGAATAACATGAGTAAAGAAAAACAGCGGGCTTACGAAGCGGTCATGGGTGCTCTGGTGGCCGATGCGGCCTCTTTGGGCTTTCACTGGTTGTACGACCAGGGACTCATTGCCCGCCATGGTGGCAAGCATCCGGAGTTCCACCTGCCCAACCGCGAGGAGTATCAGGACAAAGGCTATTTTGCCCATGCCGGCAAACGGGTTGGCGATTATTCTCATTACGGCGCCCAAATGCTGGCCATGCAGGAGGCCATTGCCCTGAATGGGGGTTATGACGAACTGGCCTACATTCAATCGTTCCAGCACTGGTTTGATTTTGGTGGCTGCTGGCAGGGGTATATCGATCATCCGACCAAAGACACGCTGCTCAACCTGCACCGGCGCAAAGCCAATAACGAACCACCAGCAGCCTGCGGTGCCGACGACACCCAGAATCCGGCACTGACCAAGTTGCCACCATTGCTGGCTGCTCACTACCAGGACTCTGAGCTGATGGTGAAAGTTGCATCGGCAGTGCGAGTCACCAATGATAACGATACCGCCGTCGCCTATGCCAAGGCTGCGGCCAGCATGCTGCAAAGCGCCATCGTCGGTGCCTCACCGCAGGAATGTGTTCAGCAAGCAAAGGCCATTGATGCCACTGCCCAGGCTGCCATTGAAAAGGCCGAATCCATGGTTCAGCAGGACTCAGCATCGGTGGCAGCTGAGGTGGGCATGCACTGCGGGCTGGACGCTGCATTTGTAGTAATCTGTCACCTGTTGCTCAATACCAACAGCTACCGACAAACCATACAGGAGAACATTCTCTGCGGTGGCGATAGCTGCGGTCGGGCGGTAACGCTTGGCGCCATTCTGGCCGCCTGTTTTTATGGCAAGGATGGGGCGATGCCAAGCCTCTGGGTCAGCAAGACACGCTTTCCAACGGCCACTTGGTGGCCTGGACACGATAGTCACCGATCAAACGCAGCGCCTTAATGGCGCTTTCTGCAGCACCCGGGAGTCTGTCGGCACTTGATCAACGACCGAGGGATACATACCCGTCGCCTTTCAAGTTGCTACTTTGTTGGCTGCACTTGTGCCCTTTAGGG
>JAKROC010000273.1 GCA_024509075.1 Endozoicomonas sp. | reverse complement strand
AATACCCTAAAGGGCGCACAAGTGCAGCCAACAAAGTAGCAACATAAAGATAATTTCATACTGGGTGCATACGTTTTTTACTGAGACGTGGACGGCCGGAACGCCTGTGAGGTGCAACATTCGCTCCGACCGGGCGCTGATGCTGGTCAGCAATGGACTGAAGGTACTTGTCCAGTATTTCCTGACAGAGGGGATAAACTTCCTGCTCTGCGGCAAATGTCAGGAGCCCATTGCAAAAACCATAAGCATTGGCAACAAGGCAGTTATCTCCCAGAGTATTGACCACCCCAGTGAAATCAAGCGGTGAATCTTCCTTACAGAAACCTTCAAGCCTTGATTTGAGCAGCTCAGTCGCGTCATTACCGGATAGCCCTTTAACCTCAAATACTTTCGCCATGCGTCCTTGCCTGATAGCCGCAGGTTCCAGTGCCCCAAGTCGGTTAGTGGTACCTACGACCAGGATTCTGTTACTCTGTGCTGCTTCAATATGGCGCAACAGCTCGTTAACGCGTTTAACATTGAATTGATGGAGGCCATCGCGGTTAGGCAGCATACTGTCAATCTCATCAATCATGATGATGGCACCGTTGTCGCTATCCTTGGCATCCTCGAACATGGCTGCAATTTTCTGTTCGCTCCGATCAACATACATGCTACCGACTGTACTGGGATCCATTTCAAAAAAATTCAACTGGGTAAACTCGGCCAGCCGCTTCAGGGCATGGGTTTTGCCAGTGCCCGGGGGGCCTGACAAAATGAAAGAACTCGGGAAATGTTGATCATACTTGGCAAAAAAATCTGGCTTGCAAAGTGGCCTGATGACGTGACGTCTGAGAAACTCAGTCAATGCTGACTGACCGGCCAACGTAAAGTCCTCCTCGCTTTTCTCCAGTTTTTTGTCAAATTTTCTGTCCGCCGGCTCATTGAAAACCCCGGCAACAGCATTCTGGGTAATCTGGCTTAGTCCCTGACTGGCGCAATATTTCATCAAATTGCCAAGGAACTCTTTGGCCGTCTCTCTACACGAGTCTTCAATTTCTTTTTTTGTAACATCCTGACCGAATACCAAACTTTTAGGCATATCGTCGATCAGGTTTTCGACGGCATCTGCCCAGTCGATGCCTTCGCAAGACTTGCCACGGTCGCGACAACATGTCCTGATTTCATTCGGCAAGAGCCGCCTGATCTTGTCTTTAGTACTGGTTTTCACCATTGAGGCAGACTCAAGACGATCCAGATTCAACGGCAATCCGTCAAGCTGACTATCATTGGAGCCTATAATCAACGTAATGGCCGACAGCTCGGCATGGGCAAACTCCCGTTTAATGCGCTCAAACAGCACCGAAACCTTTATCTCCGAATTGAGCGCATATGCATCAACAACCAGGACAATGCAATCAACATCGTCAGCTTTGACCGCCGCAACCAGGAGTCTCAGCCAGTTTGTGATCTGAGATTGCCCCGATACATTATCATCGTCGTCCTCTTCCATGGGTGGAAGGGTGTAGTAGAAGCGTTTTATGGTTGACCGGAGATTGTCGAGCAACTTTTTGCGTTCATCAATGGTTGGCCCACACAGAACGGACGCCCTGATTTCCTTCAGCAAACCACAGTTTCGGTAGGCACGCTGATTTTTTAATGGAATGACCACATTATCATTTATAAAGTCCTGCAGTTTTTTATCATTTGGAATCTGCATGAGTTCTATGATATCCAGCTCCTGATCCATCACGTCAAACTCTATCGAGGTAATTTGCCTGTGACCATCGAGCCGGCCGGCAATGATGCGCCAGCCATCGGCAGCTCTGTGTGCTGGAACGCTCTGGGCAATTTCAGCGGCTTTGTCTGACTCATTGATGGCAGCCTGGTTAAGGCTTGCCACCAAGTCCCCCTGTAATTGCAGGGTTTCGGTGATATTTTTTGATTCCTTCAAACGGTTATACCAAAAGCGCTGTATTGATGTATTTTCTTCCAGACTAGACACACCACTGTCGTGTTTACTGATAATTAGAACGATTGCCTTATAGCCATCTTCTGAAAACTGTTTCTTGATTGCATCAAGCAGGTCCGATATCCGGACCTGCTCGTCATTGCCGTCAATAGTGATCACACGACAAGGCAGGCCATCTTTTTTCACCCGTTCCATTAAATTCCAGACCCGCTTTTCACAACATGGTATGGTTTTATTATCTTGGGATTTTGCCTCCAGCTTGAGAATCGAAAACCCCATCAAGGCTTCCAGCTGTTTGAGGATGGCCGCCCCGTATCCCACGCTGTAACCGCACAGTTCCAGCGCAACGCTTATTCGACTGGAATTCTCCGGCCAATATTGGGATTTAAACGGGATGACCACATGCTGGTTCAGAAAATGCGACAACTTCTCATCGTCTTTGATATTAAGGCTGCATATCTTGTCAAGTTTCTTTATTCTCTCCTCGGCTTGTCGGTCTTTTTCCCTGAAATTCAAACCGCAGACGACTATGCGTTTTTGCCGCATTTTTGTTATCAACCGCCAGCCAGGAGGGCTGTCCAGCCTTAGCCGCTTGACCTCATTCCGCTGGTCTATATCAGACAGAGGAGCAATCCGTTTACCAAAAGCCAACAATAACTCTGCCGCCCGTTGCTGATGTTTGTTGATGGTATCCAACGTCTGTTGTACACCACCGCCAAGAACAACTGCTTTCATAATACCACCGACTCCCAATTATATTGACTGGCCTCCCAGGTATTGAGGGATAATCCAGTCAAAAGTTCACGGTATGCTGTTTTTTTCAGTCTGCCGGTTAGAAAGAAATCAGCCAAAAGGTTATGCATTGTGGAAGATGTAATTGAAGAACTGCGCAAACGGTCTCTGATTGTCTCGGTACCACTTGAGCTACCGGACGAAGATCAACTGGTTGAGGTCGAAGAACAAATCCTGTTACCACTGCCCTGGGAGCTGAGAGAGTTTCTGTTGCACGTCAGCGATGTCATTTACGGCACTGTGGAGCCGGTAACCGTGACCGACCCGCAATCACATACTTATCTGCCAGAGGTGGCCGCCAACGCCTGGGCTATGGGCCTGCCCAGGGAGCTAATCCCTATCTGTGAATGCGGGGCTGAGATTTATGGTATCTCAGAAGAAGGTGAGGTGGTGCGCTGGGCCGACGGCGAAGTAACAAACGACAGTTGGCCTTCTATCTGGCACTGGGTGCGTGACGTCTGGCTGGAAAGCCAGGAGTTTTCATAAACTATACCTAATGGACTTCATGTTGCTACGCGGCGGCAATTGAGCGAAGCCTTTATGCCCTCGGGTGCCGG
>JAKROC010000272.1 GCA_024509075.1 Endozoicomonas sp. | reverse complement strand
GGAGTCGATAAACAGACTTTGATCCGGAGATTTCCGAATGGGGAAACCCACTCACACAAGTGAGTATTCCTTAGCTGAATACATAGGCTTTGGAAGGCGAACCCGGGGAACTGAAACATCTAAGTACCCGGAGGAAAAGAAATCAATTGAGATTCCCTCAGTAGCGGCGAGCGAACGGGGATTAGCCCTTAAGCAATTTACGGTTTAGTGGAACACCCTGGAAAGGGTGGCCATAGCGGGTGACAGCCCCGTACACGAAAGGCCGTATATTGTGAAAACGAGTAGGACGGGACACGTGAAATCCTGTCTGAACTGTCTTCGGACGAGGGGGGACCATCCTCCAAGGCTAAATACTCCTGACTGACCGATAGTGAACCAGTACCGTGAGGGAAAGGCGAAAAGAACCCCGTTGAGGGGAGTGAAACAGAACCTGAATCCGTGTACGTACAAGCAGTGGGAGCAAGGGGCTAGTATCAAGATACAAGTTTCAAGAAGAGTGAACATCAGTTTTGCACTTCATAAATCTTGTTTCTTGTCTCCTGATACTAGTCTCTTGTTACTGCGTACCTTTTGTATAATGGGTCAGCGACTTACTTTCAGTGGCAAGGTTAACCGTTTAGGGGAGCCGTAGGGAAACCGAGTCTTAATAGGGCGCGTTCTTAGGAACAACAGTCGCTGGGAGTAGACCCGAAACCGGGCGATCTATCCATGGGCAGGTTGAAGGTTGAGTAACATCAACTGGAGGACCGAACCGACTATCGTTGAAAAGCTAGCGGATGACCTGTGGATAGGAGTGAAAGGCTAATCAAGCCCGGAGATAGCTGGTTCTCCTCGAAAGCTATTTAGGTAGCGCCTCGTGTCTCACCATCGGGGGTAGAGCACTGTTTGGGCTAGGGGGTCATCCCGACTTACCAACCCCATGCAAACTCCGAATACCGATGAGTGCAATCACGGGAGACACACGGCGGGTGCTAACGTCCGTCGTGAAAAGGGAAACAACCCAGACCGTCAGCTAAGGTCCCAAAGTTCTAGTTAAGTGGGAAACGATGTGAGAAGGCCCAGACAGCCAGGAGGTTGGCTTAGAAGCAGCCACCCTTTAAAGAAAGCGTAATAGCTCACTGGTCGAGTCGGCTCGCGCGGAAGATTTAACGGGGCTCAAACTAGACACCGAAGCTACGGGTCTAGAGACTAGTTTCTAGAAACATGTATCAAGATTAGTTATATGCCATATCGCAATCTAAGTGTTTATCAAAAAGCGTATCAATTGGCGCTGGAAATTCATCGTTTAAGTCTTGGTTTTCCAAGGATTGAGCAGTTTGAATTAGCAAGCCAATTAAGACGAGCCAGCAAATCCATTGTAGCCAATCTAGTGGAAGGAATGGGTAAGCAGGAAAGTCCCGCTGAAGTTAAGCGCTATTTGCGAATAGCCATGGGTTCGTGTGATGAAGTTCGGGTTTGGTTAGAGTTTTCCAAAGATCTGGAATACATCAGCCAAGCGAACTATGAGCATTATGATTTCAGATATCAGGAAGTCGGAAAAATGCTTAGAGGCATCATCAAACGTAACACAAATTCTTGATACTAGTATCTAGAAACTAGTTTCTAGGCGGTAGAGGAGCGTTCTGTAAGCCGTAGAAGGTCAAGCCGGGAGGCAGGCTGGAGGTATCAGAAGTGCGAATGCTGACATGAGTAACGACAAGGGGAGTGAGAAGCTCCCCCGCCGGAAGACCAAGGGTTCCTGCGCAACGTTAATCGGCGCAGGGTGAGTCGGCCCCTAAGGTGAGGTCGAAAGACGTAATCGATGGGAAACAGGTCAATATTCCTGTACCCCTGTTGACTGCGATGGAGTGACGGAGAAGGCTAGGTCAGCGCGGCGTTGGTTGTCCGCGTTTAAGATCGTAGGCTGGGGATCCAGGCAAATCCGGATCCTCAAGGCCGAGAATTGATGACGAGGTTCTACGGAACTGAAGTGATTGATGCCCTGCTTCCAGGAAAAACTTCTAAGCACCAGGTCAACAGGGACCGTACCCCAAACCGACACAGGTGGTCAGGTAGAGAATACCAAGGCGCTTGAGAGAACTCGGGTGAAGGAACTAGGCAAAATGGCACCGTAACTTCGGGAGAAGGTGCGCCTCTGGTGGTGACGGGACTTGCTCCCTGAGCTGGCGGAGGTCGAAGATACCAGGTGGCTGCGACTGTTTATTAAAAACACAGCACTGTGCCAACACGAAAGTGGACGTATACGGTGTGACGCCTGCCCGGTGCCGGAAGGTTAATTGATGGGGTTATCCCACCCCCAAATTTTTTTTGCTGCAAGGCAAACGGCTGAGCGAGTGAAGGAGTTTACATACAAGTAAATGACTGAACGAGCGAAGACGTTTAACGCAGTCAGCGAGAAAAATTTGGAGGTGGGAGAAGCTCTTGATCGAAGCCCCGGTAAACGGCGGCCGTAACTATAACGGTCCTAAGGTAGCGAAATTCCTTGTCGGGTAAGTTCCGACCTGCACGAATGGCGTAACGATGGCCACGCTGTCTCCACCCGAGACTCAGTGAAATTGAAATCGCTGTTAAGATGCAGCGTATCCGCGGCTAGACGGAAAGACCCCGTGAACCTTTACTACAGCTTCACAGTGGATCTTGATGTTGCTTGTGTAGGATAGGTGGGAGGCTTTGAAGCGGTGACGCCAGTTGCCGTGGAGCCATCCTTGAAATACCACCCTGGCAATATTGAGGTTCTAACCCAGGTCCTGAAACGGGATCGGGGACATTGTGTGGTGGGTAGTTTGACTGGGGCGGTCTCCTCCCAAAGAGTAACGGAGGAGCACGAAGGTTGGCTAAGTACGGTCGGACATCGTACGGTTAGTGTAATGGCACAAGCCAGCTTGACTGCGAGAGGTACATCTCGAGCAGGTACGAAAGTAGGTCATAGTGATCCGGTGGTTCTGCATGGAAGGGCCATCGCTCAACGGATAAAAGGTACTCCGGGGATAACAGGCTGATACCGCCCAAGAGTTCACATCGACGGCGGTGTTTGGCACCTCGATGTCGGCTCATCACATCCTGGGGCTGAAGCCGGTCCCAAGGGTATGGCTGTTCGCCATTTAAAGTGGTACGCGAGCTGGGTTTAGAACGTCGTGAGACAGTTCGGTCCCTATCTGCCGTGGACGTTGGAAGTTTGAGAAGAGCTGCTCCTAGTACGAGAGGACCGGAGTGGACGAACCACTGGTGTTCGGGTTGTGTCGCCAGACGCATTGCCCGGTAGCTATGTTCGGACGGGATAACCGCTGAAAGCATCTAAGCGGGAAGCCCCCTTCAAGATGAGACTTCCCT
>JAKROC010000271.1 GCA_024509075.1 Endozoicomonas sp. | reverse complement strand
GCACCTTGATACCAAGCTCTTTCAGTGCATGATCTTCCTTCAGCCAGTTCCAGGCTAGGCGCTGCCAGGCGCCGATACTCTTGCGGTCTTCGGACGTTGATGCAGCCAGCTTTCCCGGATACCCTGGAGGTCCCCGGATACAACAACCGCAGGCATGATGAGGATTGCCCTGTCACGAATTATTCCAGGGTTCCCCATTGCAAGGGCTGGGATAGATATCATCAAAAATATGAGTTCAATTTCAATGAACTGTCCGACCAGTTAAAGCCAGATAAAGCTGAGGCTGCATAAATACAGTCGTTTAGAGTTTGCTGGCGTTACCTGAAGCAGGGGCCGGAAATGAAATATCAGGGATGCCGGCTTGTTATTTTACCGAAACCTGATCAGGCTTTCGTGCCATGCAAAGTCTGGAGTCGAGAAACAATAAACGACAGAAAAAAACCTGACAAACGACAATAATCGCTGATGATGACACCTGCTCCCCGGTCTCCCTGAACACTGGCGTTCGGACATTTTAAAAACCATCGTACTTATTTACTTATTTTTTTTTCATAAAAAATTATTTTCTATCCTGAAAATAATCTGAAAATTCCATTCATGATTGCAAAGACAGATTTTCAAAAACTGCCTACCTTATGGCTTCAAAAATTGCAAAAATTATTAATAAACAATTAGTTGTTGATAATTGTAACATCACGTTAATGTAGGCAGTTTTTGAACATGTCTAATTTTTTTTTGAATTCAAAAACTGCCTACCTTATGACGCTCACCATTTGCCAAAGTCCGCATGATACCTGCGCTGCATTGAAATTGGCAAAAATTCAAAAACTGCCAACCTTCCGATGATTTGAAAAATGTCAAGTCGCTGATGTCTAATAAATCACTAATATTCAAAAACTGCCTACCTTATTTGCCACCCAGACTGACTTTTTATTTAAATATCAATTAACTGGACAAAAATACAAGAATTCAAAAACTGCCTACATTAGCAAAATTACATAACCATCGTACCAATTTTTTTTGCTTAATTTTTGAATTCAAAAACTGCCTACATTGCAATCGGTCAGAAATGACATTATTTATTGATTTATAAGGTTTTTGTTCTTTTGTACCTGAATTCAAAAACTGCCTACATTAGCTTGCGGAAAAATTCAAAAACTGCCTACATTAAAAGTGATCACTAACCCCGCATACCTCGCGTTATGCGGGTTTTTCGCAATTTTGGCGAATTCAAAAACTGCCTACATTAGGCGCGGTTCGAAAAGTGCAAAAAAAAAGCTCTCACAACACTCAGTAATCCTGTTAGTGCTGAGTGCTTTGAGAGTTTTTTTTTTTGTCAAAATCGTATTATTGTTTGCGGTGTCGATGATCAAGACCGATAGCGGCACAACCGAACGAATGAACTTGCAACTGCCTGACGACGGATGAACAAGATTCTGGACTCACACGACACTGACCAAGCACCGGGCACCGGCACTTCCGAGTACCACCGCGATGCCAGAACGGGTTTCATCATCCCGCTGTCAGCAGTGCACGTGAAGGACGTCACCCCGACCATGCAACAGGAGATTCGCGAGTCGTCCAAGTACCGCAGTATCCACACCGCACGCATCCAGGCCTGCCTGCAAACCCAGGTTATTAATTTTTTCAAGGGGCCGGGGACATCGCTGTCGCTGTTTCGGCCCAACCCGACCAAGGTGATCGACCTCGGCTCCCTGCAACTGCAGGGGAAGCCCTCCGAAGTGCACGGCTGGACCCGCGACGGCTGGGCCTTTCGCTGGGATACCGAGGCCATCCGCCTGCAACTGGGCTATGACCGCAAGACCACGGCGACCATTGACCTGGACAAGATTATTTATTTCATGTTTGCCAAGCTGCGCTACGTCTGGGTACCCAAGCCCAAGGTGAACCAGAAATACATATCTGCGGTTGCCCGCATCGATCCGTTCACCAATTTCAACAACGTCAAAACCATACCCAGCCTGGACGCCGCCTATTTCAACATCAGCAGCGCGTTCCTCGAGGAGCTGATCTGCAATGACCAGGCCACGGTGATCTACCACCGGCAGATTCGCTCCAAACTGCGCTCAGAGACCGCTCAGCAGATTGCCTCGATCATCCTCACCGATTTCGACCTGTCGCCCGTGAAGAGCAAGGTCAAGAGCACCTCCCTGCTGGATCAGCAGTTCTACGTTGACCAGCTCTATCAGGGCGACAAGAAACTGGACTCAGGGGAAAAAGCGTTACGCCTGAAGTGGGCCTTGTTTGTCCGCGACTGCATCACCCGGCACATCAACCGGGTGCGCGAGGCCTTTGGTTTTTCCTCCCTGCGCTTTGTCACCAACGGCAAGCGCGGCAAAGACATGCTGGGCTGGTTTGAGTTCTCCTGGCCGGAAGGCGGCCAGTCACCAGCGGCTTCCCTGGTGGCGTTGTCCAAGGACATTCCTGAGCTGGCCCACCCGGATCTGTTCTCTGCCACCGATGTGGCCAAGTACACCACCTCGGTCAACCAGCCGCAGTTTTACACTTGGGAGGAGGTGCTGAAGCTGGCCGAGTTCATCGAAGAGTCCCAACGCATGCTGGCCAGCTTTGGCATTGCCAGCACTGCCTTGGACGACATTGTCATTGCCTACAGTCCTAATGCTCTCAGGCAGGTGCCCAAAACCCTGAAGCGCTGGATTTCACCGTTTCGGATCTGGGTACGCAACCGCCAGGACCGGCTGAGGACGACGGTCGTCACTGCCATGGAGCAAGACACTGCCCTGCCCTCGTCTGACACAACCACAGCGACCGGGGCAGAACCGGTACCGGTGCAGCAGGCCAAACCGGCAAAAAAGTCCCGGGCACGAGCCGTGAAAACGTTGTTCAACGTGGACGTGGTTGATGACAAAGTACTGGATCGGGTCCGCCATCTGCTTGACACGGGCTACAGCGATTTCCGCCCTCAGTACGAACAGGAGACCGACGATTACATCCGCTGGAATATTCCCAAATTCAGCGCCTACCACCTGACCTACAACGGCAGTAGCCGGAAACACACGGTCAGTGAGTGGCAAAAACTGTTTACCGGCTGGATGCGCAATGCGTTTGATAATCCCAAGTCGCTCAAGGAGTTTCGCACGTTTCACTTCGATGTCAGGATGCTGACCGAAACCGAGCCATTTTGTGACTGGTTCGGACAATTCCCGGAGCACATCGTCAAGGTGATGCTTCACGTGTTGAAAATGCTTGAGATTACTTATCCCGAAGACCGCAAGAGTATCGGCGCCTGGCAGCGCCTAGCCTGGAACTGGCTGAAGGAAGATCATGCACTGAAAGAGCTTGGTATCAAGGTGC
>JAKROC010000270.1 GCA_024509075.1 Endozoicomonas sp. | reverse complement strand
CCTTGGACAAGGTCTCCCAATCGGCCAGTGCTGTTTGTTGATGATGATCCTGCATTGACTGGGCGTATTGTCTTCGGCCGCAAAGTCTACCACAGCAGCCAGCTGCCTGATTTGGTCGAGCAGCATTTGGTAGACCAGATCTTGCTGGCTTTGCCATCGTTAACGGAGTCTCAGCGAAAAGCCGTCATCAGTCGTCTGGATGGTTTGCAGCTGCCGGTGATGACCATGCCGACAATGGCTGACCTGGCCAGTGGTCGACTGAAGGTTCAGGACATCAAAGAGGTAGACATTTCTGATTTGCTCGGGCGTTCGCCGGTGGCACCTGATGAACAGCTGCTTTACCAGTGTATTCGTGACATGTCGGTGATGGTAACTGGGGCAGGGGGATCGATCGGTTCGGAGCTGTGCCGGCAGATTATCAATTCAGGCTGCCATCGTCTGGTATTGTATGAACACTCGGAATTCAACTTATACCAGATTGAACAAGAGTTGTTGCGCGTAAAAACCAAACTCGCCCTCACCATTGAGATTATGCCGGTATTGGGGTCAGTTAATGACCCATCGCGTTTGCTTGACATCATGAAGCAGTATCGAGTGGATACAGTGTATCATGCCGCAGCGTATAAACATGTGCCCATTGTCGAACATAATATTTCCCAGGGTATTCGCAATAATGTGCTGGGTACTTTGTATACCGCCCAGGCGGCAATGGTTTGTCAGGTTAAAAATTTTGTCCTGATCTCCACCGACAAAGCAGTCCGGCCCACAAACGTCATGGGAGCTACCAAGCGTCTTGCCGAGATTGTTTTGCAGGCATTCAGCCGTGAATCCGTCGTGCAGTTACTTCACCCTGCGCTGTTTCGCAACACTTGCACAGTGTCTAATAACACCCGTTTTACCATGGTGCGTTTTGGCAATGTGCTTGGTTCCAGCGGTTCAGTGATTCCCAAGTTTCGGGAGCAAATTCGTGCCGGCGGGCCGGTTACTGTTACCCATCCGGATATTACCCGTTATTTTATGACTATTCCTGAAGCGGCCCAACTGGTGATTCAGGCGGGCTCCATGGGCTCTGGTGGCGACGTGTTTTTGCTGGATATGGGGCAACCAGTGAAAATTGTTGACCTTGCCCGGCAGATGATCCGTCTCTCCGGATTCTCCGAGCAAAGTGCTGAGAACCCGGAGGGAGATATTGCTATCGACTACAGCGGGCTGCGCCCCGGCGAAAAGCTCTACGAAGAGCTGTTGATTGGCGACAACGTTGACGATACTGTGCATCCGTTAATTTTCAGGGCTGTGGAAGAGCTGACCGATTGGGAGACCTTGTCCAAGGGGATTGGCGATATTCTCATGGCGATAGAGCGTCATGATTATCAGCGTAGCAGAGACATTATAGGCCAGTATGTTTCTGGTTTTACACCGGACGTTATATTGGTTGATTGGCTGTCGTTCAAGTACCCTGCTGAGGCGGACGTTGAAGAAACCAACTCATAGCAATATCAGTAACTAACGTGAGTTCGACGCAAAAAAGACAAGGGAACCTCAGTTGTTTAACTATCTTTCGGTTGCAATCCATAGATAGCTAACGAGAGGCTCCCATGTCTATGACCAGTGTATTCTGTGATGTTGATGATTTCTGTCTGGTTTTTGAACCAGAATGGCATAAACAGCTTATCTGTAATGCCAAAAATCCTCTGGTTATATCGAAGCTCTCGCTCAGTGAAATAATGACCATCATCATTTGCTTTCATCAGAGCGCTTTCCGAGATTTCAAACATTACTACGAGAATCTCATTGTGCGACATATGTCAGACTATTTTCCAAACTTGGTGTCTTACAATCGTTTTGTAGAACTCATGAAACAAGCGCTGATACCACTGACTGTTTATCTCAAAACTCAATGTATGGGACTACAAACTGGCTTGTCATTCATTGACTCAACACTCATTGTCGTTTGTGATAACCACCGGATCAGCAGCCACAAGGTTTTCTCAGAAGAGGCTAAACGTGGTAAGACGTCTACAGGCTGGAAATTTGGCTTCAAGCTTCATCTAATCATCAATCATTTGGGAGAAATTTTATCTTTCTGTTTGACTACGGCTAACACAGACGACCGAAAGCCAGTACCAGATCTCATTGAAGACTTAACAGGCTGGCTCTATGGGGATAAGGGTTATATTTCAGAAAAGTTAGTGGCTTGGTTGAAAGAGAAAGGCTTAAATCTGGTAACGAAAGTGAGAAAGAAAATGAAACCTAAGGAGCTGAAAGCCTTTGATAAAGCGATGTTGCGAAAAAGGGCTGTCATAGAGAGTGTAAACGATCAACTTAAAAATATCTCTCAGATAGAGCACTTCAGATAGAGCACTTCAGATAGAGCACTTCAGATAGAGCACTTCAGATAGAGCACTCCCGCCACCGGTCACCATTCAACTTTGCCGTTAACCTGATAGCTGGTCTCATAGCCTATACCAGACAACCCAGAAAGCCTCATATTGATGTTTCTGCACTAACAGAAGGTGTACCGATGGCTTTCTGAGCGTCGAACTCACGTTAACTAATAAAAAACCCTGCAAATCACTGATCTGCAGGGTTTTTTGTTTGGTGGGGCGGCGGGATTTGAACCCGCGTCGTTTAGTTATATATCAATAAGTTATTAATAAAGGCTGTCGTAATGCTGTCATTCCTGTTTTTTTGTACTTTAGAACAATAATTTCACCATACGTCACCCACCTAAACGACGCCCACTGTTTAACAGTATTGGTTGATCTGTAACCGGGCCGGCTATCCGACACAGTGGGTCACAGCTCCTATCCCTCTATATTTTCCTATGGGCTACTTCATTATTTATACTCTTCAGGGTTTTCGAATCTATCCTGACTGTACATTTCGAACTTGGGGATTATGTCGTTTGCCACCTCAAGAACCTGATGAATTTCAGCGGAGAATTTTCGGTTATATTCCACAGGGGCATCCAAGAAATCTTCGGATAATTCCCCCTTAAAATCCATATACATATCTTCACTTCAACTTTGTGACCCAGAGCTACCAGATGGTCAACTAAGTCTTCCATATCTCTGAAATCGTGAGGAGGATAGAAATGGCCTCGATCAGCCAAGTAGTCTGCAACTGATCCGATATTGTGGAATTGCCTTGTCATTATTCAGTACCCGTGATTGCTTCTCTGAAAGCAGGAATATACTCAATCGTATGGGTACTGAGCCAGTAAGATTTTTACACTTAGACAGAAATTCTTGTTGATACTCAGAACATGGGCAGAAGTAGTCAAATTCTCGTCCGTGGTTGCCAGCTCATCATAAGTAGTCACATATTTGTATTTCGATAAAACTGACTTATCGGCCTGGAAAAA
>JAKROC010000027.1 GCA_024509075.1 Endozoicomonas sp. | reverse complement strand
TAAGCGGTGTTCCCAGTTATGAACAATAAGCAATCTGTCGTAAGACAGTGCCACTTTGCACAGCGCCGCCAGGTACGGCCATGCAACATGTGTCAGGGTATTACTGGGCGCCCGTGGCATTGACGTCAACAAGAAGAGTAACGATGGCCGGACACCCCTGAACGACGCTGCCAGACACGGCCACGAGGCATGTGTTACACAGTTGCTGGCCGCCCCCGATATTCTGTTTATTAAAAAACAAGGCGCCAGGCAGATTCCTGAGAGCTGGAATCTAAGCGGTGTTCCCAGTTATGAACAATAAGCAATCTGTCGTAAGACAGTGCCACTGAGATGCTTTGCAATCTGCCCGATAACATCAAGTGCCATCAACACACACGCTCACCGGAGCCATTCAGGATGGTCAGGACGGCACCATCAATCACAAGGTTACAGTGTCAGCACAGTTGTTCCAGGGATTACCGGGAGCGTGTGGATGTCATAGTCGGCGCACTTTGAATTTTCGCCCCTTGATCTTGCCTCGCTCCAAACGGTTGAGGGCAGAGCGGGCGCTTTCCCGGCGGACAGCTACATAGGCGATAAAATCAAAGACATTGATTTTCCCCACCTGGTCAGCGGCAATGCCAACATCACCGGTCAGGGCTCCTAGGATATCGCCGGCGCGGATCTTGTTCTTTCGCCCTCCGTCGATGGCCAGCGTGACCATCGGGGCAAGGCTTGGCTCGCACTTGCCACTGAGTTGTGCTGAATCACCAAACACCAGCGGGGCTTTCAGATAGTTACTGATGTCATCCAGCTTATATTGTTCCCGCCGAGTGTGCAGACTGAGCGCCACGCCCTTCTGGCCAGCCCTGCCGGTGCGCCCGATGCGATGCACATGCACCTGCGGATCACGGCTCAGGTCGTAATTGATCACTGCTGCAAGGTTGGCAATATCCAGTCCCCGGGCCGCCACGTCGGTGGCCAGCAGCAAGGTGGCGCTCTGGTTGGCAAAGCGCACCAGCATCTGATCCCGCTCTTTTTGCTCCATATCGCCGTGCAGCACCACGGGGCGGTAACCCGCCTCGTAAAGCCCTGTGGCGACTTCTTTGCAGCTTTGCTTGGTGTTGCAGAAAATAACTGTGGATTGCGGATCAAAGTGTTGTAACAGTCGGATCAGCGTGGTGGGCTTGTCCGCAGGCTCTGCGTGGTAAAAGCGCTGGTCAATCTGTTCACGGTTGTGCGTGTGCTCAACGGTGACGGTTACAGGCTGATGCTGAAAACGCTCGCTCAGGCTCTGAATGCCAGGGGGATAAGTAGCGGAGAAGAGCAAGGTTTGTCGTGGCTCTGACAGATGGCTGATAATCTGTTCAATGGCATCAATAAAGCCCATATCAAGCATACGGTCGGCTTCATCAAGCACCAAGGTGTTCACCCTGGCTAACGATAAGGTTCCCTTGCGCAGATGGTCTTGCACCCGCCCGGGCGTACCCACGACCACGTGGGCGCCGTGAGCCAGCGAGCCAATTTGCGGGCCGATGGGCTGGCCACCACAAAGCGTCACCACTTTAATGTTCTGCTGATAACGGGCCAGCCGACGAATTTCCAAAGCAACCTGAGTGGCCAGCTCTCGGGTCGGGCAGAGCACCACTGCCTGGCAACCGAAATCCCGCTGGTTCAGTTTCAGGATCAGGCCAATGGCAAAGGCGGCAGTTTTACCGCTGCCAGTCTTGGCCTGGGCGATCACATCATAACCTGCAAGTATTTGTGGCAGACTCTGCTGCTGAACCGGCGTCATGGTCTGATAACCAAGGCTGTTCAGGTTGTCGAGAAGAGCGCCGGGCAGGTCAAGGCTGGCGAAAGAAGGGGCGGTTGTCCAAGTGGGCGTAGTCAAATCAAGCTCTTGGTGCGTGCCGTGGTAGAGAAAAGGCAGTGGATATTGCAGCCGATCATATCAGCAATTCTTGCCTGGTGCATTGGCAGGTGCTGGTTCAGGGGGGGCGCATAGCCAGCTATTGGCATGGCTCAACACACCAACTGCACGTATTTTGGTCTGATCCGGTGCAGGACTGCACTTGTGAAAATATCAGCTGTTTTGCTGGAGTTGTAGCCCTGGCGTGGTTATACCCATCGCCTTTCAAGTTGCTAATTTGTTGGCTGCGCAGACTTGTCTTGGTCAGGTAGTATTTTTGCCCTGGGTTTTGCCGTTGCGTAGCTGCATAAAATTTATCAAAGGTCGTCCAATACTAGACCTTTTCCATGGTAGTTGTGATTTTTGTGGTCAGTGCGTGGATAACTGTCCTGCCGGAGCCCTGAATCGTGATCAGGGCGTGAAAAAACAGACGATGCCTTGGCTGGCCGCCAGCTGTCAGCTTGAGCTGGGTTTGTACTGTAACCTGTGCCAGGAGGCATGCCCGGAACAGGCCATTGAGTATGTTGATAAAAAACCAGTGATAGATAATGATCGCTGCACAGGTGTGGTGAATGTGCTCTAGATTGTTATAGCCGGGTATTGGTGATGACCAGGGCTTGAGCTGTTCCCGATATACCCAATGGATTTCATGTTGCTACGTGGCAGCAATTGAGAGAAGCCCTCGGGTACCGGGAGCGCAGAAATACAACGTGACAGGGGTAAGCGGAGCAGCCAACTAAAGTAGCAGCTTGAAAGGTGGCGGGTATAAATGGGCATATGACGGTTTCGGACAATGTTATCGGACTCCATAGGCGCTAAAACCAGAATTCCCTCTGCTGGTCGTGCTGTTGTTCGGGTTGAACACACAGCGCATCGTGGCAGCAAAACAGTCAGTTTTTTCTGGCGTACCGTGGCGGGCTTTAGTCAGCATAATCGCTGGCTGGTAAATGAGTGCCCTGGGCAGGTTGTTGCCAAGTCGCTAAGGAATCGTCGTATAAAAGTTGTGGCAGACGGGGTTCGTTGGTGTTTTTTCCGCCCGGTAATCCTGCGCCAGAGGCACAATCCTTGCTTTGCATATTGTTCGCGGCCAAGGTTTACTGGCAGGCAGAAGATTCCTCTGCAAGCCCAGAGACTTTCGCCGGCCTGGTTGCTGGCAGGAGGACAGCCACTGGCCTGGCCAAAAGGGCAGGGTGCTCTTATTGGTAATAAAGTGATTATTGCAGAGCGGCATGGCGTTTTTTGCCAGTTATTATTTGATTATTACGCTGTTACTCAACCAGCAGGTGAACGACACTGCACATCACCATGGCCTGAAGTTTGTTGTGGTTACGGCGAGAATTGCCAGCAGTTCCCAGAGGATGGTTGGCGGCCATGCGATAATCCCCGACTGTTGTATGACGCCCGATTATTCAGTGCCGCACCAGAACCGTGCCTGGTGCTCTTCAGACAATCACGCTTCGGCCTCTGGCATATCAAGCTGCTGGCCGCTCTGCTCCTGCTGTTCATTCTTGTCGCCGGCCTGGATGCGTTTACCGGCATTCAGGGCTACATTTCGCTGCATTCGGTTTCAGCGGCCGGGTTTTTGTCCGGGTTAATTGTTGCCCTGGCAGTGATCGCGTTGCTTGTACTGGTGATGTGTATGCTCAGACGATAGTTATACCCAATGGGTTTTAAGTTGATTCGAGGCGGCAAATGAGTGAAGCCTTTATGCCCTCGGGTGCCGAGAGCATAGAAATACTGTGTGACCGGGGTGGGCGAATACCCTAAAGGGCACAAGTGCAGCCAACAAAGTAGCAACTTGAAAGGAGACGGGGATAATAGCGTGGCAACATCGCCCTCATAAGTATTTTTACTGCAATACTGGTTGGCTTGTGCACAGGGGCGGCCGTATCATTTCATAATTGCAGTGGGAGAAATGGTCGTTTTTATCGGGGGGGGCGAATAACAATTCACATTGTTTACAGATTGCGGGCCTTTTATCGGCCAATGCCGACAAACCGAATCTCTGTAGCCGTTGAATGCTGTGATGATCCTGCAATATGGCTATTTCTTTTTTGCCGCGAGCGACTCATAATTTGGCTCTTTTAACTTCTGACCTGTAGGCCTGTTAATGCTGCTCTATTTTCTCGACCTTTTTGGAACGGTGGTGTTTGCCATCAGTGGTGTCTGGGTGGCCTGTCGTAAAGACATGGATCTGTTTGGTGCCTTGGTTCTCGCTTTTGTCACGGCGGTCGGTGGTGGCACGATACGGGATGTCCTGCTTGCGGCCACACCCGTGTTCTGGATCAAGGATACGTTATATCTGATGGTCATTCTGGCTACGGTCATGGTTGCCATTATGGGTCGTAAGTGGCATGAACGCAGCAAGTGGATTATGCAGGTTTCAGACGCATTGGGTCTGGCGGTTTTTGTTGTGATTGGCGTAACCAAGTCGCTCTCTTACGGTATGGAGCCGATGGTCGCCATCATGATGGGCGTGCTGACCGGCTGTGGTGGCGGGGCAATTCGGGATTTGCTGGCAGGAGAGATACCGATGGTGCTGCGCAAAGAGATATATGCCTCGGCAGCTATGGTCGGTGGCGCCGTGCTGGTATTTATTGAGCCGCTGATTCAGAACATTGATGTCACCTCGGTGATCGCTGCGACAGTGGTGCTGGTGTTACGCCTGCTGGCGCTGTACAAAGATTTGTCACTTCCCTGCCTCAGTCTGCCGAAGTGAATATCCAGTGACCGGCTCAGGCCGGTCAGAATCCCCATTTTTCGGCAACCACTTCCAGATAGTTTGCCCACTCCTGGTCAATAAACGTCCGTAGCTGCCTTGCCTTTTCTTCATCGCCTTCTGTCAGGGCTTTTTGCCACAGTGTCTCGGGGTAGCGTGAATATCTGGGCTGATCCAGATCGTCATCAATTGTATAACCACTCATGCCCAGAGTTTGAACACAGTCATTGACAAAGCGGTCATCAAGTTGGTGCTTACGGTCAATTTCAACGCAGCCGGCACGAACCACATTCAGATACGACATGACAATTTTTTTTCCGCTCTCGCTGCGCTGGGCATAGAACGGGGAATCTTTGCGTGGTGAATAGAAATAAATCTCAACCTGGTCATCGTTAATCTTGTGCCTATCCAGATAAAAACTGACGTTGGCCAGCGGTATTTGCAAGCGCTGGTAAGCTGGGCCTTCGCGCTGGTCGAAGGCGGGCAGTTGGTCGCGTTTAACGGCAAATAATAGGCCATTGACGTAAGCGTCAGGGGTGTCAGACGGTTCAACATCCAAAGAACGTTGCCGGCTTTTGGCAAACCAGAGATTCCACAGACGGGAGACACCCCGGATTTTGACGGGAATAAAGGCACTGCCGTCTGGGTCGGGAGAGGTTGCTGTGCGGGCTGGCGTCAGCATCAGGCTGCCGTAGCCAAACAAATAGACATAATCGTCATCTGCCATGGAGAGGACTGGCATGATCAGACAAAAAGCCATAAGGGCAGTACGAAACATGGTAGACACTCCATTGTGTTTTTGGTTGCTCGGGGAGCCAAAAATAGTTCCTTAGTACTGCATTTGACCCGCACGGTGACCATTGGTTCCATTAAGGCAAGTAGTAAGCAAAAAAATACCACCGAATCACGTTCATTCTGTGCCTGGTCAAAGAATGGAGGCTACGCAATTCAACTCCGGCGATATGCATCAAATTGTCACTTCCCTGAGGTGCTGCGCCAGCGCCCATTCAATGTGTTCACGAACCAGCGCAGAGCAATCGTCCCTGTGTTTTTGCAAGGCAGTAATCACCTCGTTGCTGGTCGGCGTATTGCCCAAAGCCACGGCAATATTGCGCCACCAGTTGGCATAACCGGCGCGGCGAATGGGGGAGCCGGCGGTGCGTTCCAGAAATTGTGTTTCAGTCCAGTGGAACAGTTTCACCAAGTCGCTGGCATCGAGATTGTGCCGAGGCTGAAAATCAGGCTCTGCAGTGGGGCGGGCAAAGCGATTCCCCGGGCAGGCCAGCTGACTTTGATGAAATGGCTTGCTTGGACAAAGCATTATAAAATCAGCAGATACGTGACACCCCCTGAAACCTTCAGCCTGGTCCATGTCATCTGGATGTTTTTTGCTGGATTGCTTTTTTCGATGGTAATCAGGTACTGCATTGTACCATCGATTACCCAATTGTGAGCGTGTGCATGAATACGAATTTACCGGAGTCGCTCTACACGACAGAGCAGGTACGTCAGCTGGATCACGAGGCCATCCATCAAGCATGCATTGCAGGCTTTGAGTTGATGAACCGGGCAGCCAGCGCGGTAATGTCGGCTTTGTTATGCCGCTGGCCTGAGGCCAAAACCCTGCTGGTGTTGTGCGGAGCTGGCAACAATGGTGGCGACGGCTATCTGGTGGCCAAACAGGCCAAAGAGCGAGGATTACGGGTCAGCGTGCTCAGTTGTTGCGATCCGGTCAGTCTTGCTGGGGATGCCCGTAGCGCGTGGCAGGCCTGTCTTGATGCCGGCGTGATGGTTCGGCCTTATGATGCCCGCCAGTCGCTGCTGGCCGACGTGGTGGTGGATGCCATGCTTGGCACTGGGCTTACTGGCGCTGTCCGCGGTGACTGTGCCGATGCCATTAAGCGTCTGAATCATATGTCTGCTGCTGTGTGCGCTGTGGATATTCCCTCTGGTCTTTGTGCCGATACGGGTGCTGTGCTGGGTGAGGCCTTGCGGGCGACGCTGACGGTCTCGTTTATTGGCCTGAAAACCGGCCAGCTGACCGGACTGGGGCGGGAGTACTGCGGTCAATTGTTGTTTGATGACCTGGGTGTGCCGCCCTCGGTCTACCAGAGCGTGCCAAGTTATTGCCAACGGATAGCGCCCGGGCAGTTCCGGGGCTGGCTGGCCCGGCGCAGCCGCGTGGCTAATAAGGGTGATTTTGGTCATCTACTGTTAATCGGCGGTAACAGAGGGATGCCCGGAGCGATAATATTGGCGGCGGAATCAGCCTTGTATTGTGGCGCTGGTCTGGTAACGGTGGTTACCCGCAAAAGTCACCTGACGGCGCTGGCTGTCCGCTGTCCCGAGGTGATGGGGGTTGAGGTAGAAAACGACAATGGTCTAGATTCTCTGGCTGATGGCAAAAGTGCCATTGTCATCGGGCCGGGCCTGGGCCGGGACAGTTGGAGCCTGAAGTTGTTGCAAGATGCGCTGGCTGCATCGTGCCCGGTGGTGCTCGATGCCGATGCCCTGAATTTGTTATCGCATCATCCACAATTGCTTAATGCGCGAAAGTCTCCGATGATTTTAACCCCTCACCCCGGTGAGCTGGCCCGTCTGACTGGGCAAAGTATTGCGGCCATTGAGCGCGATCGCCCTGCTGCCCTGTTGAACAGCCATCGTCAGTTAACGATGCATGCTACCGGGCGCCGTCTCAGTGTTGGCTCTGAAAAAGTGTACGACGCTGGCGATACTCATTATGAGTGTCAGATTGTCTTGTTAATCAAGGGCGCTGGCACACTGATTTATGATGGCCACAGCACGGCTCTGTGTTCTGAGGGAAATCCGGGTATGGCTGTGGCTGGGATGGGGGATGTGCTCAGCGGCCTGATTGGTGCCTTGTTAGCCCAGGGGTTGATGCCGTATCAGGCAGCGCGAATGGCGGCATGGTTACATGCTTCAGCAGCCGATGAACTGGCCGCTCGTCTTGGCGAGACTGGTCTGCGGGCAAGTGAGTTGATTCCGGGTATCAGACAACAACTGAATTGTGTTATTGGTTAACTAACAGGCGTTTTGCACATGCCAGCCGTGATGGAAACATTTACGCAAGGCAGATATGAACTGCTGATCAATAATGAAGATGCTATGGTGACGCTGGGAGGAAATCTGGCAGAGGCCATGCAAAGGCGTGCCGTGGTTTATCTGCATGGTGAGCTGGGCGCTGGCAAGACCACATTCTGTCGGGGCGTATTGCGTCATCTTGGTCATCAGGGCGCAGTGAAAAGCCCGACTTACACCCTGGTGGAGCCTTATGAAGTGAATGGCCATCGTATTTACCACTTTGATCTGTACCGACTGGCTGACCCTGAGGAGCTTGAGTTTATTGGTGGTCGTGACTATTTCAGCGAAGCTGCTCTGTGCCTGATTGAATGGCCCTGCCGTGGCCAGGGCGAACTGCCATCACCCGATCTGGAAATTATCCTCAGTTACCATTTGCCCGGACGAAAGGCGAATATCGTTGCCCATAGCGAAGCCGGTAAGCAGGCACTGGGGAAAATTGTTGCGTTACAGGAGGGGCAATGAGGGAAAAAACAAGGAGTGTTAACTGGATTAAACGTTTTTTGTCGTTTGCCAGCAAGATACTTGTTGCTGCTCAAAAATCGGATAATCGGTATGCTGATGAATCTTTTGTGGCGACAGACAGGCGTCGGTTAATTCACCATCTGGGCATCATGGTAGCTGGAGTTGCCCTAGTCAAAACACGGATCGCTGAAGCGGTCTACAAGATGATTAACAATGTTCGACTGTGGCGCTCACCAGATAAAACACGGCTTGTGTTTGATGTATCCGCTGCAGTACAACATCAACAGTTCCCTCTGAACAGCCCCGATCGCCTGGTCATTGACGTCGCCGATACCCGCCTCAGCAGTTCATTCAGTGGCTTGCAATTACGCGACACCCCAATAAAAAGGATTCGCCACGGAGTACGCAATAAAAACGATCTGCGCATTGTGCTCGATCTTAGTGAGAAGGTTGCCGTCGAAAGTTTTCTGCTTAAACCCAACGCCACTTATGGCCACCGTCTTGTGGTGGATCTGTTTGACGATGAGAAGCGCAAGCCAAAGCCGGTGATCAAGCAAAAGCCGGTGGGGTTTCGCGATATTGTTGTAGCTATTGATGCCGGTCATGGCGGTGAAGACCCGGGAGCCATTGCCTACGGCGGTGGTTATGAAAAGACGGTCACGCTGGCCATTGCCAAGGAGTTGGCAGCGCTGGTTAACCGGGAAAAGGGTTTTAAGGCGGTATTGGTACGCACTGGGGATTACTATATCGACTTGCGCCGGCGCACCGAGATTGCCAGGGAGAATGACGCTGACCTGTTTATCTCTATCCATGCCGATGGTTTTAAAGACCACCGTGCCAAAGGTGCCTCGGTATTTGCCTGGTCACAAAAAGGCGCTACCTCAGAAATGGCGCGCTGGCTCGAAGAGAAGGAGAACGCGGCGGACAAAATTGGTGGTGAAAGGCAGTCCTACAGCAATGACGACATGCTGAACCAGGTGCTCTTTGACTTGTCCATAACCTCAACACGGGCATCGAGCATTGAAGTGGGTAACAAAGTGCTTGGCAATGTCGGTGAAATTAACCATCTGCACAAAAAGAACGTGGAGCTGGCCAATTTCATGGTGCTTAAGTCACCGGGTGTGCCGTCAATCCTTGTAGAAACCGGGTTTATCACCAATCCGGAAGAGGCTCGCAAGCTGAAAACCGCCAGCCATCAAAAGGCACTTGCGCGGGAGATTTTTGAAGGGTTGACCGACTGGTTTTTCCAAAAGCCGCCACCAGATACCCTGGTGGCCAAGATGAAGCAGGACGGTACGTTGCAGGCCCGCTCGTCAAGATATGTCATTCGCGCCGGGGATACGCTTTCAGAGATAGCCGATCAGTTCAATGTCAGCATGGGCGACCTGCGCAGGGTCAATCGACTGAGCAGTGCCAATTCTATCCGCGTGGGTCAGGTGCTGGAAATCCCTAACTAAGTACCATGACCCTGAAAGATCGTCTACCAGAGTGAAGTTATGAAACCGATTCGCCTCCTTGATAATCGCCTGGCTAACCAGATTGCTGCCGGTGAGGTGGTAGAGCGCCCAGCGTCGGTGATCAAGGAGCTGCTGGAAAACAGCCTGGATGCTGGTGCCCAGCGTTTGAGCGTGGAGGTGGACAGCGGTGGTGTCAAGCTGATCCGCATCCGTGACGATGGTCACGGCATTCCCAAAGATGAGCTGGCCCTTGCACTTTCCCGGCATGCCACCAGTAAGATCTCGGCACTGGAAGATTTGGAGGGTGTGGCCACGCTGGGTTTTCGCGGTGAAGCCCTGGCGTCCATCAGTTCTGTAGCCAGACTTACATTGACATCTAACGTTGTTGAGCAAGAGTCTGGCTGGCAGGTTCGGGTGGAGGGGCGTGATATGGAAGCCCGGGTGACACCGGCACCGCACCCGGTGGGCACCACCATTGAAGTGAAAGATCTGTTTTTCAACACACCTGCCCGGCGCAAGTTTCTGCGCACTGAGAAAACCGAGTTTACCCATCTTGAAGAGGTGGTTAAGCGTCTGGCGCTGTCCCGCTTTGATGTGGGCTTTACTCTGCGTCACAACCAGCGCAGTATTCATCAACTACGCCCGGCACTGACTCAGGCTGATAAAGATCGTCGTATCGCTGCGTTGTGCGGGCCGAAGTTTATTGAAAGCGCCGTCATTATTGACGTCGAAGCCTCCGGCCTGAAGTTGTCCGGCTGGGTAGGTTTGCCGACGTTCTCCCGCGCCAGCAGTGATTTGCAGTATTTCTTTGTCAATGGCCGGGTCATTCGCGACAAGCTGGTGGCTCACGCTGTGCGCCAGGCCTATCGGGATGTGCTCTATAACGGCCGCCATCCGGCGTTTGTACTTTACCTGGAACTGGACCCCACCCTGGTGGATGTTAACGTCCACCCTACCAAGCATGAAGTGCGCTTTCGTGATGGCCGCACGGTGCATAATTTTCTGTTTAGCTCCCTGAACCGTGCACTGGGGGAGGTGCGCCCTCAAGACCAGGTGTTGCCGACACCACCAACTGGCCTGGCCCGGGCCAGTGGCATTGAGGCCGGTGAGTTTCAAGGGCAGGAGGCGATGCCCCTGGCACCACCTTCTTCTTCTGGCAACCGGGTTAGTCATGGTGGCAGTGAACGGCAGCCGACACCATCGCCTGCCCGGGTGCAGCGGCAGGTAGATGTTTATGGTCAGTTATACGGTGCAGCCACAGAACCTGCTATTAATGTCGTACAGGAAGCTCCAGCCATTGTCTCGACCACCGTTTCGGCCACCACGGAACCGGCAGCCAATACCCTGATACCACCGTTAGGTTTTGCCATTGCCCAACTGAAGGGGGTTTACATCCTGTCGGAAAATGATCAGGGCATGATTTTGGTGGATATGCACGCGGCTCACGAGCGGATTACCTATGAACGTATGAAGCAGTCCTACCAGGAGCAGGGGGTCCGTGCCCAGCCATTGCTGGTGCCGGTATCGGTGTCAGTCAGCGAAAGACAGGCCGATTGTGCCCAGGAGCACAGTGAGTATTTCACCCGTCTGGGGCTTAAGCTGGATCGCATGGGGCCGGAAACATTGCTGGTACGTCAAGTGCCGGTGCTATTAAGCAGTGCTAATGTGGAGCAGCTGCTGTGCGATGTGTTGGCCGATTTGATGTTACACGGCACCACGGATCGCATTGAAGCGCATATTAATGAGATTTTGGCCACGATGGCCTGCCACGGTTCGGTTCGGGCCAACCGCAAATTATCCATCGAAGAGATGAATGCCCTGCTGCGGGATATGGAACACACTGAGCGCAGCGGACAATGCAACCATGGTCGTCCAACCTGGACTATGCTCACCATGGACCAGCTGGACAAACTGTTTCTGCGCGGGCGCTAAAGATGGCAAGTCAGGAGGCCCAGGAAAATTATCGCCCCTACCCAGTGGTTCGACAAAAACGCCTTGAAACACGCCTCGTGCTCTCGGTCACGGGTCAGCCATTGCTGATAGGAAAAAGCCCCCAGCGCAACCACCAGACTCAGGAAAAACGGCCAGCTTAACCCCAACTGCAGACCAACGACGGCCAGGCTGATCAGGGCAAATACCTGACAACAGCCAATCATCAGGTTATCCAGGTCGCCAAATAAAATGGCTGTGGATTTAATGCCAAAACGCATATCGTCATCCCGGTCCACCATTGCGTATTGAGTATCATAGGCGACAGTCCACAACAGGTTGGCGATAAACAGGAGCCACGTCTGGGTACTGAGCACTCCAGCTTCGGCGGCATAGGCCATGGGGATTGACCAGCCAAAGGCCACACCAAGCACCACTTGCGGCAGATGGGTGTATCGCTTGGCAAATGGATAAACAGCGGCCAGCCCTAGGGCGACAAACGACAGGACAATGGTCAGCCCATTGGTGCCAAGCACTAGCACAAAAGCCAGCAGAAAAAGACCACCAGACACTATCAGAGCCTCTTTCGGGGTCACCTTGCCAGTAATCAATGGTCGTTGCTGGGTGCGTTTTATATGACCGTCAAAGTGCCGGTCGGCGTAATCATTAATGGCACAACCAGCACTGCGGGTGAGGACCACTCCGGCAATAAAAATAAACAGATTTTGATCCGAGGGCGTTCCCCGGGCAGCTAGCCACAGCGCCCAGAGGGTTGGCCACAGCAGCAGGTAAATGCCAATGGGACGGTCCAGACGAATCAGTTGTGCAAAGGAGCGCCAGCGCGGGAGAGAGTGATCCAGCCATCGCGCTACTGTGACGCTAAGGTAGGAATGACTGCTTTTAATCCATTGAACGTATCTCATCTGCCTGTCAAAACTCTCTACTGAAAAACAGGGGAGGAACCGCGAGTGTAATTATTATTTGTTATCCCGCCAGTGCCTCTGGAAGCAGCGGATGTATTCAACCGTTTTGCTGAGCCTTGATGCCAATGTCTTGATTCAATACCAAGGGCTCTGGTGGTATATCTGCTGCCCTATGGGCAAGCCTAACAGGTAGCCTCCGCCTCTTGCTATAGGTTCTTTTGTCCGTTACCGACTTTTCGTGTGCCATCAATGACTGGGTAAGAACACTTCGCATACCGAGATGGGCTTTTCCCTCAGGTAAAACAACGACCGTCTGGCCCAGGTAGTTTGTGCGGTAAAGTCACACTCAAGCAGAATGTTAAACTCACGGGCTGCGATGGTTGCCACCTCAATAGGGCCACGGCACAGGCCGGGCTGGTTGAAGATATATTCTCCCAAGGGTGTTTCGCCTAAGTGGAGTAAAGCCTTGTTTTGGCCAGCCAGGCTGGATTCAGGTAGTACGCTGCGGGCAAAGACCACCGGCCGGGCTGAACCAAAAAGCAGTACTTCGCGGACGCTGGCTTGCTCATTCTGGCAGCACAGGAATGCCTGCTCCGATGGTGTTGGCACCTGCCAGCTCTGGGAGAGCAGGCGCACTGAAAAAGCATTATTATATTGTCGTTTAAGTCGCTGGGTTAGCGAGTCCTGATCACTGATCATGTGGTGAAGATGGGGAGGGATACCTTTAGCATTGTCCAAAGGTTGCCACTGCACATCAGTAAAAACAGAGAGCATTGCTATTATGTCCTTCTTCATGGATGCCCCTGGGTGATGCCCATCCTGTCCGTTGTTGATTAACATTGTTAAATAAATTTGTGCCAATGCAACCTTGAGGGCGGCTTATTGGCTGATAAAGCTGTCGATATATTCGCTGATTTCATGGGCTGTTGGCATGGTCAAAACACGCGCTGCCATCTCTTGCGCCAGCTCAAACCGGGTGCTGCCAATCAGGCGCTTGATACGTGGAATGGACAGGGCGCTCATGCTGAACTCATCCAGCCCCATACTCAGCAGTACCAACGCCGCTGCCTCATCGCCCGCCAGCTCGCCACACGTGCCAGTCCACTTAGGAATAGTCCCGAAATTATTTCCCTGTTTCACCCAGTCTCTGGAACAAAAGTGTAATTCCATTTGGGGAGAAAATTATCGAACCGGACGGTCATTTTCTTCTTGAAGTCGATAGCGTACTTTCGTCCAGTTTTAAAACACTTGTCTATGATGTTGACCACTACTTTCAGCCCTGTCGTGGTTTCAGCTTTTCCCATGTAGTGTCTGGCAGTTTCAACGGTTTCCAGAGCGACGCCTTTACAGGCACTTGTTATATGCGCAAAGGTCCGATGTTCAATCGGGTTGTATTTTGAGCAATAAGACGGGTAGTGAGCAATTCTGAACTTCAATCCTGTTTCACTTGACAACTTCTGCATATCCTCTTTAAACAGACAGGATCTTGCGCTATTACTACCACCACCATCACACAGGATTAAAATTTCATTTGTATGTAAGCAGGTGTGTTTTCCCTGCATATTCCGCCATAGTTTCAGGCTTTCGCAGGCAAATTCTGACGTATCACTACTGGTGTTCAAATTAATCATCGCCTCATTCTTACCCACATCGTAGATGCCATGAGGGATTACCTTGCCGTTCCCCTGACTAACAAAGTCATGATCATTCACGACAATCGGTTCTACGCTAACCGTGACATCTTCACGATAGAAACTGCCCAGAAGCTCCTTCTCCTTGGTACCTATGCTGAGAACTGGTTTTCCGGCAGCCAGGTGTACGACCGTTAGCTTTCGTCTTCCCCTCCCCCGACTTTCGAATGCAATGCGTAGCGAGCTCTTGCTCTTCGTTGAGTTCATTCATGCCACGAGCAATGCAGCCAACAAAGTAGCAACTTGAAAGGCGACGGGTATATCCTGTTAGTCAGTATACTTCAGCTGTACTTGAACGTGCTGAATTTTGCCATCAAACACAATCACATCCTCCATGCCGGAATACTCTACCTGTTCACCCAATTGTGTCTCGCCTTTGAAGTCAAAAACAAAGTGAACGATTCCAGGCTTAACCTCTGAGACGCTTCTTACCAGCCACTCGAGTTTGGCATAACTGCCGTGGTGCAGTTTTTGCATGGCCATAATATTCTCGACGCCGAGAAAGAGTTCGCCCTTTCCTGAGCGAAAGGTTGAGCCAGCGTGAAACAACTGGCTGATTGCGGCAAAGTTACTGTCGTTAGAAAGTTCGAAATAGTTTTTGGCGATTTCTAAGGGGGGCATATCTGTAAGCCTCTGGGGTGAAGTCCTGTCATATACCCGTCGTCTTTCAAGTTGCTACTTTTTTGTTGGCTGCATTCGCTCACCCCAGTCACGTGATATTTCTACGCTCCCGGGGCTTCGCTCAATTGCCGCCGCGTAGCAAAATGAAATCCATTGGGTATATTACACAAACCAGTAGTGTGGACTGAAATTGAATGCTGGCAAGAACGCAGTGAGAGTCATTCTTTATCGGGGATTGGAACGTTTCAGGGCTGGGCAAGCCCATAGCGCCTGCCGAGTAAATGATTCAGTGTTGCCAGCAACAGGAAACTGTGACGATCGTGAGAAAGTCGCCTGAACTCGAGAGTTCAGAATCCCCGTCGTCTTGTGCCTTGCGGGGATTACGGTTGGGAGTACGTCAGGCTTCAAGATACTGTACAAGAGGGGATTGCAGCCCGGGTGGATCTGCGTCTTACCTGAGGATTATCCAACGGCAGTGGCGCAGGCAGGCTGAATGATCGTCTGAATAAACGACCACGGCCGCTAATGTAGCGATCGTATTCGCGCTCAGATATCGTTCGACCGGATAACATGGCCAGCTCTTCCATGGCCAGTGGGGAGTTGCCACCAAGTTTGTCGAATATCGGTTCTATGGCACCCAGCAGAAAAGCCGTGTTATGAATGCCGGGGGAGTAGTTAATTGGGCCGTGGGTCTCAACTGCCTCAGTTGCTTCGTGGAAGTAGTTATTGGAAATGCGCAGGTGATCAATGCTATTGCCAATGATGTTCATCCATGCCAACTGGTTCTGATCATCTGTGCAGGCCATGATGCTGATGGGGAAGAAATCCCCCCTGGCCTGAGTGCGGAACTGGTTGAACAGATTGAAAGTGTCTATCCGGGAATTGAGGAGTCCGCAATCGTCGGTATCACCGTCGGTGAGTAAATAGGCTATGGTTGGCGTATTCCTTGCCTTGGCTTGGCAAAACTGCTCATTCAGAGTGTTGAGCAAAGATATATTGCCGCCGGGTTTGAGCGTCTCCAGGAAACAAGACAGATGCCGTTCTTTTTGTTCCGGCAGAAGGTTGTTGTCAATAACCATCTCCGGCTGATTGAGTGCCTTTACCGTCAGCCCCCGGTCGGCCAGGCATGCCAGCAGAGGGACTACGCTGGCAAGACGAAACTTCAGGGACTCAAAGCGGGTCAGCTCTTGGTTCTGCGGCTGAATTGACGAGCCCGAGTCGCTTTTCATCATGGAGTCGTTGTCGTTAATGATCACCACAATACTGTAGTTGCGTAGCCGTTTTAACCGATTGACCAGCGACAGGGGGATATGTTGATAGCTGGCTTTTTGTATCAGGCGTCGATCCATGGTATTGGCTGGATGGTCAGAACTAAGATTGTCGCAGGAAGATGGTACTTTTCGCTGGGTCGTCCCAGCCGGCTGCTGGTTAACTGGACAAGAGGTTGAAAGAGTAGAAGTACTGGCGGCCGGGATATTATTGGACTGAGTGGGCTGTGGTTGACCTCGGCGGTACGACTTTTCCGACGGGGAGGATGAGTTGATGTTCACGTTCATATCCCGTAACACGATGTCGGTTGGACGTTTTTTGATCGGCGGAGTTCATAATGCAAGAGGGGAATCTGTGCATCCGTTTTCGCAGCTGCTGGTGGTTGTCTGGCATGGTTGCTAGAATTGAGTTCCTTTCTTTGCCTTTATCTTCAATACCATGAGTAAATCACTTCGTGACCAGCTGATGAAAGCTGGTCTGGCCACTAAACAGCAGGCATTGCAGGCCAAAACCAGCAGCAAGAAAAACAAGCAACAGGCTGCACGGTCGGGTGAGTTGACCGATCAGGAAAAGCGCCGGATTGAGCTGGAAAAGGAGCGACATGCCCAGGCTGAAGCAGATCGGGAGCTTAACCGCAAACTGGAAGATGAGCGACAGCGCAAAGCTGTTGATGCACAGGTGCGCCAGTTGATTGAGACCAACGCCATGTCCAGGGCTGGCGGGGAGTCTGAATACAAGTTCGTTTACGACAACAAAATCAAGAAGCTTTACGTCACTGCAGACCAGCTTGCCAGGCTTGAACGTGGCTTGTTGGCTCTGGCCGTCCTTGGTGAGGAGTTTGTCTTGCTGCCGGCGCCGGTGGCCAGCAAAATTGCTGAGCGCAAACCGGATGTCATTGTGATGCAAAACGCTAAATCAGATGATCTGACGGCAGAAGAAGAGGATTGGTACGCAGATTACCAGATTCCGGACGATCTGATGTGGTGACCGCTTACCGGCCTTGCCGTGACACCTGAACTGGCTCTGTGGTCGTCATTGTTCCTTCAGGGTGATAGTTGCTCGACAGTTGCCACAAGGCTCTGCCGCGAGTGGATCTGGTTGATCGGTGCTCACGACACTAGTCAACAGTCGCCAATGCTTCAATTTCAACTTTTACGTCTTTGGGCAGACGGGAGACTTCCACCAGGGTGCGAGCAGGGAAGGGTACTTTGAAATAGAGTTTGTACACCTCGTTGATATTGCTGAACTCGTCCATGTCGCGCACGAAAACGGTGACTTTTTTTACCCGGTTCAAGCTGCTGCCGGCGGCTTCGAGCACGGCTTTGAGGTTTTTAAGGCATTGGTGTGCCTGCTCTTTGGTGTCTTCAGAGACTTCACCGGTTTCTGGGTTAATCGGTAGTTGGCCAGAGGTGAAGACCAGGTTGCCAAAGCGCATACCTTGTGAGTAGGGGCCAATGGCCGGAGGGGCATCAGGCGTTTCGATCACTTTTTCCATGGAAACAGTCCAGTTTGTTCAAAGATAATTAATAAGCTGTTGACTTTACATAACGAGGCTTGGGAATCCATCCATTCGCCAATAAATCGCGAGTCCCTAAGCGACTGTATCAAGCGAGTTTCTACAGTATTGCCCATGGCGAGATTCTACGCCCGGGCTGCAGTGTTTTGAAAGACAGTCAGCATCTACTCCAAGGGGTGTTGCTTTATGCCTGTCACTTTGCAAGTTGCTCAATTGCCGCCGCATGGCAGCATGAAATCCACTGGGTATACCCGTCGCCTTTCAAGCTGCTACTTTGTTGGCTTCATTTGCTCACCCCGGTCACATAGTATTTCTATGCTTCCGGGGCTTCGCTCATTTGCCGCCTCGAAGCAACTCGAAATCCATTGGGTATATAACGCCTGCTTCTATGCTCAAACTGCTGGCGCAGGAGGAAACATCCACAGCCCCGGGGGGATGTGGTGAAATTCCAGAGATGCCAGCATGTTTTGTCATCGGTTCAGGGGTGGTCATCGGGTTAATTTCGGTACAATTACCTAGTAAATGAGACTCGTCAGGTTCTCTGGCTGATAACCGGGTTTATGCTGGAAGCCTCTGCACTGTGCTGATAAAATAGTGCTAAAACTAGCACCATTTGTCCGCTTTTGACAATGTGAGCCTTCTTCCTGGAAATATGACTGTCGTCGCTTATCGCAAAATAGCCACATAACACGGGATCAAACCTCACCCGTAAGACCGGTTGCCGTTACGCTTGAAGCAGTTGTATAAGAAAATCTTAATTCAAATATCAGAAAACGTGATTGTTCCTGTCCAGTGCAGATGTTTATCGTTGCCGCGAAATTAGTCTTGTGCGAATTTTCAATTGGGAGTTTGTCCAGTAACCGCTTTTTCAATGGTAGTGTTTAGCAGGGCGTCAGCTGGGTAATGTCCCGTTGTTTTGGACAACGTCGAAAAGTCATTGCAAATTGGCATTTGGGGCAGCGCCCAAAAATTCTATCGCCCCCTGTGGCAACTGTATTTACCGGAGATAAGTGAGTGGCTGTTGAACCTATTGAAAAGGACTTGCCAACCAGCAGGAAAGGGCTGGGCGCTGGTTTGAGGAATGTACCGACACCTCTTGGCGGATTGGCACTGGGCATTGCCAGCCTGGGGGCTGCCTGGTCGTTGGTGTTGCCACAGCATGAGCAGTGGTTCAAGTTACTGACCGCATCAATTGCCAGTGTGCTGGTGCTGGTGCTTATCGCCAAGTTCCTGTTTAATCCCAGGCTGTTTCGTGAGGATCTTGCCCATCCGGTGGCAGGCAGTGTGCTGCCTACTTGTGCAATGGCGTTAATGGTTATTGCTCAGTCGATCCGGCCGGTCGTGCCGGGTTTTGCCCAGCACCTTTGGTTGCTGGCGGTGATTGCCCACATTTTGCTGTTCATCAGTTTTGCCGTGCACCGGCTGATGGATTTTCGTTTGCACCATATGGTGCCAAGCTGGTTTGTGCCGCCGGTGGGAATCATTGTCGCAGCTCTGACCAGTACTGGCATGGGTTATGAGAAGCTGGTTTATGTCCTGTTTCTGTTCGGGCTTGGCTGTTACTTCATCAAACTGCCGGTCATGCTCTATCGGTTGATTTTCTCTGATGTCATTCCTGATGGCGCCTTGCCCACATTCGCCATCATGGGGGCACCGGCCAGCCTGTCGCTGGCAGGTTACTTGTCCATTACTGATAATCCGGACTATTTGCTGCTCGCGATCCTTTTGCCTCTGGCCATCTTCATGACGGCCCTGGTCTATGTTGCCCTGGTTCGCTTGTTGCGCCTGCCTTTCTCGCCTGGCTACGCTTCGTTTACCTTTCCCATGGTGGTCGGCGCTACCGCGCTGTTGAAAGTAGCCGATGTGCTGCTCCTGGAGGGGCATCAGGCAGCATATGATGTCATTTACCCTTTGGCTGGCTTTGAATTGCTGGTGGCAAGTGTACTGGTTGCTTATGTTGCTGTGCGTTTTTTCTGGTTTTATTGCGCCCCTCGCCGGTGCTGATGCACAGGCCTTGAGGCTGTGTAATTGTTGTTTTGCGTGCCGTGACCGTGATGGCGGCATAAATTGTTTATCACGGAGATGATGATGCCAGTAACACACTCCGGCTCGGGGCTTGCCCTGCCAATGCTGATTTTTTGCGGTCTATTTTTTTTGGCGGCAATTTCGGCAATTCTTCTGAAAAAACTGCGTTTTCCTTACACCATTGGGCTGGTGGTTATCGGGATGCTGCTAGGGTATTCTGCCAAATATCTGGCCGTGCTGGAGCCCATATCGCATCTCTCGTTGACCCACGACCTGATCATGTACGTGTTTTTGCCGATACTGGTTTTTGAGGCTGCCATCAGTATTCGCTCCTCGGCTCTGATTCACGAGCTGGTGCCGGTGTTGATGCTGGCGGTTGTCGGGGTTGTTATGTCGACGCTGGTGATTGGTTTTATTGTTGGTGAGCTGACACCCGTCAGTCTGGCCGGAGCCATTCTATTTGGTGCCTTGATATCGGCTACCGACCCGGTGGCGGTGATCGCGCTGTTTAAAGAGTTGCACGCGCCCGAGCGTTTATCGCTGCTGATGGATGCTGAGAGCTTGTTCAATGATGCCACAGCCATCGTTATGTTTGGCATCGTACTGGCTATTATCCAGGCGGGTACGGGGGTAACTGGTGGTGCTGTTTTTGCGGCGATCATTGAGTTTTTGCGGGTGTTTTTTGGTGGCATCCTGATCGGGGCAGTTATGGGATTTGCTGTGGTCGTATTGCTGCGCCTGTCTCGAGGGCTGCCTTTTGTCCACATTGCCCTGACCACCATTCTTGCCTTTGCCAGTTTTATCATTGCTGACCATACCTTCGAGACATCAGGTGTCATGTCAGTCATTGCTGCCGGGATTGTTACCCGCAACTATGGACGTCGCGCCATGGCTGATTTTATTACGCTGCGCCACCTTGACCCATACTGGGAGTTTATGGCGTTTGTGGCCAACAGTTTTGTTTTCCTGTTGCTGGGATTGAGTGAGGAGTTTCTGATCAAAGATGCTGAACATCTGATTCTGCACAAATACATGCTGCTGGTTGCCATCGCAGCGGTTTTGTTTGCTCGGTTCCTGGTGATTTATTTGCTGTTGCCGTTGACCAATAAGCTCCCCGTGGGTGAGAAAGTGGACGGCAATTCCATGAAGATGATGTTCTGGGGCGGCCTTCGGGGTGTCGTGCCCATTGGTTTGATGCTGTCAATTCCAGACTCCATCCCGCAGAAGCATTTGATTATTGAGATGACGCTGGTGGTGGTGCTGTTTTCGCTGCTGGTGCAGGGGACCACCGTTGGCTGGATGATGTCTCGCCTGGGCATGGTCAAAGAGGGGGCTTGAGCGGCACCTTCGTGTCACACCAACTGCCCGGATCGTCTTGGGTTGTGATGAATCTGCCTCAGTCACATACCGGCACCAGACTTCGCCCAAAGTATACCCGTAGCCTTCCAAGTTGCTACTTTGTTGGCTGCATAGCAACATGAAATCCATTGGGTATAAACGGAGTTTGGTGGTTTTTTTGCACGCACCCATTCTCAGAGGGTGTTTCGCGCCAGCCTTGGGAAGCCCTTCCTTCATGCTGGTGAGGATGTCAGAATACGCGCTTTGCCGTTCTGGCCCGTATTGAGAATGCCATCCAATGACTATACGTACCCGTATTGCACCCTCTCCCACAGGTGATCCCCATGTGGGCACCGCCTATGTTGCCTTGTTTAACCTGGCCTTTGCCAAGAGTCAGGGCGGTCAGTTTTTGCTGCGTATAGAAGATACCGACCGGACCAGAAGTACCCCCGAATCAGAGCAGCAGATTCTTGATTCTTTGCGCTGGCTGGGTTTGAACTGGGATGAAGGTCCAGATGTAGGTGGGCCACATGGCCCTTATCGTCAGAGCGAGCGCGGTGAGATTTACGCGCACCACGCACAGATTCTGCTCGACAAGGGGCACGCCTTTTGTTGTTTCTGTTCCCCTGAGCGCCTTGATGAACTGCGTGCCGAACAGGTGGCTAACAAACAGACGCCGGGTTACGACGGCCACTGCCTGCACCTGTCGGACGATGAAGTGCAGGCCCGTCGCAGCGCTGGTGAGTCCCACGTGGTGCGAATGAAAGTGCCGGATAGTGGCATTTGCCAGGTCAATGACCTGCTGCGCGGAACCATCGAAATCGACTGGTCCCAGATCGATATGCAGGTTTTGGTAAAGGCTGATGGCATGCCCACCTATCATCTGGCTAATGTGGTGGACGATCATCTGATGGAAATTACCCATGTAATCCGTGGCGAAGAATGGATCAATTCAGCGCCCAAGCATCAACTGTTGTACCAGTATTTTGGCTGGGAGATGCCGGTGCTTTGCCATATGCCTTTGCTGCGTAACCCGGACAAGAGCAAGCTGTCCAAGCGCAAAAACCCCACCTGCATTACTTATTACCGCGAGATAGGGTATTTGCCGGAGGCATTATTAAACTACCTTGGTCGTATGGGTTGGTCCATGCCTGATGAGAGTGAGAAGTTCAGTCTGGAGCAGATGCTGGCCAATTTTGATATTACTCGCGTCTCTCTGGGTGGGCCGATTTTCGATCAGGAAAAGCTCTCCTGGCTGAATGCCAGCTGGATTCGGGAAAATCTCACCACTGAGCAGTTTGCTGATCGTCTGCACCACTGGCTGCTCAACCGGGATTATTTAATGAAATTTCTGCCCATGGCCAAGGAGCGTGTCGAGCGTCTCAGTGATTTTGCTCCCATGGCTGCATTTATGTTCTCTGGCATGCTGGAGTTGTTGCCGGAAAATTTTGCCCACAAAAAGCTGGACGTGGCGGACATTAAAAAAGTGTTGCAGTTTACGTTGTGGAAGCTGGAGCAGCTGCGCCATTGGCAGCGGGATGCCATTTTTGCCGAGATTAAAGGGCTGGCCAACGGGATGGGTATCAAGCTTGGTGACTTCAATCACCCGATTTTTGTTGCCATTGCTGGAACACCCAACTCCTGGTCAGTGATGGAGTCTATGGAAATACTCGGACCGGATATGACTCGTGCCCGCCTGCGACACGCGGTTGAAGTGTTGGGTGGTGTGTCGAAAAAAGAGTCAAAGCGGCTGGAGAAAGAGTTTGCGGCGCTTTAACCGCAACAACGAGCGCGTCTTCAGTCTTTGCAAAGGCCGGCGATATCGCTGGCCTTTGTGCAATACCCAATGGATTCATGTTGCTATGCGGCGGCAATTGAGCGAAGCCTTGGGAGCGTGGAATACTACGTGACCGGGGTGAGCGAATGCCGCCAACAAAGGAGCAACTTGAAAGGCGATGGGTATAAATGACTATAACTCGACGCTGATTAGTAAATAATTTTTATAAGCGACGCTTGACAGGATGGGGAGGCGTCCATATCATTCGCCCTGCGTTTCGGGGCAGCGTTTAGAAGTTTCCCGAGAGGTTGTTGAAATGCGGTGTTTGTTGAATACTTCAGTGTTCAGGCTGCATGGATTCTGGGGCTATAGCTCAGCTGGGAGAGCGCAACACTGGCAGTGTTGAGGTCAGCGGTTCGATCCCGCTTAGCTCCACCAAATCTGGTTGTATCAAAGTTTTATTGCGGGAATAGCTCAGTTGGTAGAGCGCAACCTTGCCAAGGTTGAGGTCGCGAGTTCGAACCTCGTTTCCCGCTCCAATTTAGACCGGTTGAAGTTACGGTATAAAACTTCACTGCGGGAATGGCTCGGTTGGTAAAGCGCAACCTTGCCAAGGTTGAGGTCGCACTCTCTTGTGACGAAAGCGAACCTCGTTTCCCGCTCCAAATCTGGCTTTCAGGATTAGTTTAAGTTCTGAAGGATCGAAGGTTTTGCGTCCCCTTCGTCTAGTGGCCTAGGACACCGCCCTTTCACGGCGGTAACAGGGGTTCGAGTCCCCTAGGGGACGCCACTTTAGTTTGAAGTTGTCGTATAAGACTTCACTGCGGGAATAGCTCAGTTGGTAGAACGCAACCTTGCCAAGGTTGAGGTCGCACTCTCTTGTGATGAAAGCGAACCTCGTTTCCCGCTCCAAATTACTAGCTTTCAGAATTGTCTGAAAGATTGAAGGTTTGCGTCCCCTTCGTCTAGTGGCCTAGGACACCGCCCTTTCACGGCGGTAACAG
>JAKROC010000269.1 GCA_024509075.1 Endozoicomonas sp. | reverse complement strand
ACCCAGATACCCCCCGCTCTGTACCTCTATCAGCTCAAGGTCAAATTTGCCGGGGTTTTCCAGCCGATGCACCACGCCAATGGGGATATAGGTGGACTGGTTTTCGGTCAGCAGAATTTCCTGGTCGCCATTGGTGACCACGGCTGTACCTTTAACGACAATCCAGTGTTCAGCACGGTGATGGTGCATCTGTAAAGAGAGCTGTGCTCCAGGCTTAACAGTGAGGATGATATTGTCCGGTTTGAGGATACCTACGGAAGAACTTGATTATCAGCAACCTTTCTCCACTTTCTCTCAACTGTTTATATGCCTCTTATGAATAAACTGCCCTGTTTCAAGGCCTATGATATCCGTGGTCGTATGCCTGATGAATTGAATGAAGATATTGCCTGGCGGATTGGCCGGGCAACTGCAGAATATTTAAAACCCAAAACCATAGTGGTTGGAGGGGATATTCGCCTTTCTACGCCTGAACTGAAAACCGCCCTGAGCGATGGGTTGCGTGCCGGTGGTGTGGATGTAATTGATATTGGCCTGTGTGGTACTGAAGAGGTTTATTTTGCCACTTCGCACCTGAAGGTGGATGGCGGCATTATGGTGACTGCCAGCCATAACCCGAAAGACTACAACGGTATGAAGCTGGTACGGGAAGAAAGCAAGCCGATTTCCGGGGATACCGGGCTGCGGGAGATCCAACGGCTAGCTGAAGAAGTGTTTGTGGAACCGAACAGAATAGGCTCCCCAGATATCCCATTTGGCTCTTATCGCAAGATCAGCAACCTTGCCCCTTATGTGGATCATATTCTGGGATATATCAAACCGGATGAATTAAAGCCTCTGATACTGGTGGTCAATGCTGGTAATGGGGCTGCTGGGCATGTGATTGATGCCATTGAGGAACGGTTTAAGGCGACCGCCATGGATGGCGGAAGTGCCTGTTCGGCAGGGAGCATTAACAGGCCGACCAGTGTGCCTGTAGAGTTTGTGAAGATTCATCATGAGCCGGATGGTAACTTTCCCCATGGGATTCCTAACCCGCTGTTACACGACTGTCGGCAGGCAACTGTGGATGCGGTGCTGGAGCACAAGGCGGATATGGGCATTGCCTGGGATGGTGATTTTGACCGTTGCTTCCTGTTTGATGAAAAAGGTCAGTTTATTGAGGGATATTATATTGTAGGGTTGCTGGGTGAGGCATTTCTGGCTCATCAGCCTGGTGCGAAGATTATCCATGACCCTCGCTTAACCTGGAACACCATTGATCAGGTTGCTGCAGCTGGCGGTGTACCGGTGCTGTGCAAAACCGGGCATGCCTTTATCAAGGAGCGGATGCGGGAAGAGGATGCTGTGTATGGTGGTGAGATGAGTGCCCACCATTATTTCCGTGACTTTGCCTACTGTGACTCCGGGATGATTCCGTGGCTGCTGGTAACTGAGTTAATGTCCCATAAGGGTAAGAAGCTTTCTGAACTGGTGGCCGAACGCATTGCTTTGTTCCCATCTTCTGGCGAGATCAACAGCACATTGGATAATCCCCAGGCGGCTATTGACCGGATTCTGGCGATTTATGAAAAGGATGCGGTGGCTGTGGACCATACCGATGGTATCTCACTGGATATGGGGGAGTGGCGGTTTAATCTGCGGCTTTCTAATACGGAGCCGGTGATTCGGTTGAATGTGGAGAGCCGGGGGGATGTTGCGCTGATGAAAGAGAAAACTTCTGAGCTGTTGAGTTTGATTCGGAAGTGATTTTTTTGATTGGCCACGGAGACACAGAGACACGGAGGAAAAGCTTTTTTTAAAAAGAAAAGCTCCGAAAAACCGGGGTCAAAAACCGGCAAAAACCGGGGTCATATATGACCCCGACTTCTTGCGACTTTTTCTCATAACCCATAACTAATGGTATAAACTGTAACTTCGGTGCTGATCCCCTAATAATTTACTCAGCAGGAAAGCCGTGATGCCGGTGATATCAAGCTTGGGGCGTTATCCATTGTCACCACGCTGGTAAAGGAGCAAGTTGGGAGAGACTTAGGAGTTCATGGGTTATGGGTATTGCATGATCGACTTTGAGAAGTTCAAGCAGCGTTAGTAGAGAGCAATATTACGGACAATCAGGGTGTGGGGTTTCATCATGCACGATGAAAGGCCTGACCCCGGTTTTCTTTACGCAGCTCACCTTTTGTTGCCACCATAGAGACAGTTGAAAAAAAGCAACAAACACAACAAGCCCTGCTAGGCTTGGCCTGTGCAGGTCTTTTGGTCGCAATAATACAGTCGTTTCCCTGGTTGCATCTGCTTTTTCCAGAGTACCTGATAATGTGACCGAATATTGGTGCGAAAATGATCTGGCACACTATGCCAAGCTAACACCTGAACAATGATTGGAATATTGGAGTCGCGCAGCTGTTCAATAAATAAAGACAGTTGCTCGTAGTCACTGTCCCGGTCTTGCCCTGGCGGAAAGTGAACCACTAAATCCAGGTCACTGGTGTCATGGTTCTGCCCTTTAACCCGGCTGCCGTACGCCCAGATTTCGGTGCCTGTTGAAAACACGTGTTCTGCTATCTTGCAGATGGCTTGTCGATCTTTATCCCTCAGGTCAATCATCCGCCACCCTTTTTGCATGCAGGCTCACTGATTGCTCCAAAGCCGTCGCATCTTTTATAAACTCGGGCAGTAGCCGCAGGGTGTATTCAGCAAACTTCTTACCATTGTCGTGTGCTGTGTTGTTGCGGTTGTCCCGGTATTCCAACCAACGTTCTGCCTGGTCAAGGGTCAGCAGGTCATGTTGGGCCGCCTGCCGAAAAATATCTTTGAAAATCATGCGGTCAACCATCTTCGGGCTGTGTGCAAAATCTTTCAGGCACTTGCGCAGTAATTTTCCGGCCTGCTCCAGGATAATCTCAAACTCTTTAACGCAAGCGGAGCGATACATGTCGTACTCAATGCTGCTCTCTTCAACCTGGTTTACCAGGGAGTAGGCTTTGTCCAGTGTCTGGATGCAGCGCTTGAAAAACATTGTATCTATTGTCATTTCCTCTCGCCTTCGAGCCGGTGTCAGAAAGCTCGATCGTAGCAGGTTAACGGCACGAAGTAGAGAAACAGTTTTTCTTGAATTCAAGTAATAAATGCATAACTTTTGTCGTTTATAAAAGCAAGAAGATAAGTTCACAATACAAGCCTTGCCCGTGACACTCCCCGCCCTATCGAGTTATCTCTTAATCACCAGTCTTAAATCCTTTCTTGCACAGTCTATGTAGGGATGGCAGAATTGGTGTTCACGGTTATGGGTTATGAGGGTGCTCTCTCGGAATAATTGAAATGGGCGTAAGCTAAAATTCCTACAAGCCAAATACCAGTAAGCTCTTCATAATGCGCACTGAATTAGGTTGCAGAGA
>JAKROC010000268.1 GCA_024509075.1 Endozoicomonas sp. | reverse complement strand
CCAAAGACAGGGTTTGCCAGTTGACCGGCTCGGTGCTCTTGATCAGATCCAGCGTCAACAGGCTACCGGCACCAACAATTACCGGAATGGACAACAAAAAGGAGAAGCGGGCAGCCGCGTCGCGGGTAAAGCCCATCATCAAAGCGGCGGTCATGGTGATGCCAGAGCGGGAGGTACCCGGAATCAGTGCCACGGCTTGAGCAAACCCGATCAGCATGGCCTGGCGGAAAGTCATGGTTTCCAGTGGTTGCACCAGGGTTCCCTTACGATCCGCCCAGCCAAGCAAGGCACCAAAAACCAGTGTGGTACCGGCGAGCACGGCCACGGTGCGCATGGCTTCATCCCACCCCATTTTTTTCAGGACCAAGCCAAACACCACCGCCGGCAAGGTGGCAAAAATCAGATACCAGCCCAAACGGCTGTTGACCGTTGCTCCCTGCCCCACCAGCGAGCCCAGCCAATCCTTGGCAATGGCCAACAGATCTCTCCAGAAATAGATGACCACAGCCGCCAGCGTACCAAGATGGACAGCCACATCAAAAGCCAGCCCCTGATCAGTCCAGCCAAACAACTGAGCCGGCAGAATCAAATGCCCTGAGCTGGAGACAGGCAAAAATTCAGTGATGCCCTGAATCAGGGCCAGAATAACGGTTTGCAGGGTATCCATGACAGTGTTCCCACGTTTGTTAACGTTCTGATTTTTTCAGGGCCACCTTGTCGCGCAGATAAACCGGCATAGCTTGCTCTGCCGACAAAACCCTTCCCTGTCTAACGTCGGCAGTGGCCAAAGTAGCTATATCGCGGGCATGGGGCCAGGCATCCACCTGACAATCAATAACCTCAGCAGCTATTTGCTCCCGGAAGGCCCAACCCGTTCCCATACCAAACCAACTACCGGCAGCAGCCTCAATGCGTTGCGGTGCCACCACCACCTCAGCGGCAACAGGCACCATCAGACCGTCGGATTCGGTGAATGCGCCCCAGTAGACTTCATCCATTCGGGCATCGATGGCACTCAAAACCTGGGTTGCCTGATGGACGCGCAACCCCTGCTGAGCCAACGCTGCCAAGGTTGATACCGGCACCACCGGCAGATCAACGGCAAACGCCAGACCCTGCACCATGGCAGTAGCCACCCGCAGGCCGGTAAAGGCTCCCGGCCCCCGGCCAAAGGCCAGAGCATCAAGCTGGGCCAGCCGCAACTCGGCTTCGGCCAAAACCGCTTCAACCATAGGCAGCAGGTCGCGGCTGTGACGGCGAGGCGTCAACTCGAAGCGACCAATCACTTCGCCGTCAATATTGAGCGCCACGGAGCACGCTTCCGTGGCCGTATCAAGGGCCAGCAGTTTCATCAGGCAGTAGCCAGACTAGCCAGCACTTGCTGACGAATCTCATCCACGGAGCCAACCCCGGCAACACTGCTGTAGCGAGTTTCGCCACCAAGCTGACGGTAAAACTCCACCAGTGGGGCAGTCTGGTCGTGGTACACACCCAGGCGTTTGCGGACGGTCTCTTCGGCATCGTCCGCACGCTGCACCAGTGGTTCACCGGTAACGTCGTCCTTACCTTCTTCTTTGGGGGGATTGAACACCACATGGTAGGTACGGCCGCTTTCCGGGTGAACGCGACGACCGCTCATGCGCTTGACGATCTCTTCGTCGGCAACGGCAATTTCCACCACATGGTCAATGGCAACACCGGCATCGCGCAAGGCTTCGGCCTGAGGGATGGTGCGTGGAAAACCGTCGAACAAGAAGCCCTGGGCGCAGTCATCCTGGGTAATGCGCTCTTTGACCAGGGCAATAATGATCCCGTCAGACACCAGGGCACCGGAGTCCATCACGGCCTTGACCCTGTTGCCCAGATCGGTGCCATTTTTAATTGCCGAGCGCAGCATGTCGCCGGTAGAAATCTGAGGGATACCATACTGCTCCATAATAAATTGAGCCTGAGTCCCCTTACCAGCGCCCGGTGCGCCCAGCAGAATAACGCGCATGAAATGCTCCTGTTGCCAGACCCGGCCCAACAAAGAGATTAGAAGTCTGGTCTGGAATAATTGACAGATATGTTGAAAAAGCGCTCAAGAATATATCCCGGCAACGCCGGTGGCAAGCACCGCCTGGATCAGGCAAAGCCGACAAAACAACCGCCGTTTCAAAGGCCGGGATCAGAATGGTGTCAGTTGACGATGGTCGGGCGTGTTGTGGCCTGAGTGATCAGCTTAATGGGTTGACCATCCCGGAGAACCTGGATGGTCATCGACTGGCCGGGGGGAATCCGGGCTACCATATTCATCACCTTGCGACCATCACGAGTACTCTGGCCATTAATGCCGGTGAGAATGTCGCCCCGGCGTAAACCGGCCCTGTCGGCCGGGCCGCCCTCATAAACACCGGTAATCACAATACCAATATTGGGATTGACGTCGTAAGCCTGAGCCAGTGCAGCACTCAAAGGCTGGGACTCAATACCCAACCAGCCACGAATCACCCGACCGTGCCTGATGATGGAGTCCATCACAAAGCGCGCCATGCTTGAGGGAATAACAAAACCGACCCCTTCACTGCCACCGCCCCGGGTAAACAGCAAGGTACTGATGCCAATCAGGTCACCGTAGGCGTTGACCAGGGCACCGCCGGAGTTGCCAATGTTGATGGCCGCATCGGTCTGGATGAAATCTTCGTAGGTGTTCAGTTGCAGATCGTTACGCCCTGTGGCGCTGATAATGCCCATGGTAACGGTCTGGCCCAGACCGAAAGGATTACCGATGGCCAGCACCACATCACCTATCTCAGTTTCAAAATCCTGCAAGTCAAGATAAGGCAGCCCGGGCAGGTCAATCTTCAGCACCGCCAGGTCGCTCTCCGGGTCAGTGCCAACAACTCTCGCCACGCCCTCGCGGCCATCACGCAAAGTGATCATCAGCCGGGCCGCATTTTTAATGACGTGGTGATTGGTGAGGATGTAACCTTCTGGGTCAACGATAACGCCGGAACCCTCGGGCAGGTTGCGGGCTCGCTGGGGCAAGGGCAAGTTGGCATTGCTTTGCTGTGCCAAACTGCGGGTAGCGATACTGACCACCGCCGGCGCAGCTTTCTGGACTGCATCACGGTAAGACACCGGATCGGTGAAACTGATCGCTCGCACCGCCCGGGCAAGCAAACGGTTCCGGTTCAGTTCCGTCATCCCTCCCAACTCTGGCTTGGCCAGTAATACGGCAACAGCGGCCAGCAGCCCAACAAGAACCGACAGGCCAACCGACTTAAGCAGTTTTTTCATTCCAGATCCGATGCCATTGCGAGGTTATATACCCAATGGATTTCAAGTTGATTCGAGGCGGCAAGTGCGCGAAGCCCCGAGAGCATAGAAATACTATGTGACCGGGGTGAGCGAACGCAGCCAACAAAGTAGCAGCTTGAAAGGCGACGGGT
>JAKROC010000267.1 GCA_024509075.1 Endozoicomonas sp. | reverse complement strand
CCCGGCTGTCCCAGGTGGTGGTGTTGGACACTGCGCCGTTACTGGCAAGACTCCCAGCACCAATACCGGCATCGGCCCCCTCACCGGAGGTGATCACGGTGCTATTTACCGCCGTGGTGTTGACCAACGTGCCCCCCAGCAAGACACCGGCCCCGATACCGGCATCGGCATCATTGCCAGAGGTCATGACCTGGCTGTGGTCCACCAGAATGTCATGAATAGTGCCGTTGCCCATCACGCCACAGGCCACCACGCCCGCTGGCCGGCTGGCGTTGATCCTGGCGCCGGTAAAGTGCAGATTGCCGATGGTTCCGCCACCCTCCAGGCTGTCCACCAGGCAGCAAACCAGATTGGTAATGCTATGGTGCTGGCCATTGTACTGGCCGGTAAAGTGGCTGATGGGGTGGCTCAGGCTGCTGGCATCGATATCGCTGGTTTGGATATAGGTGGCGCTCAGCGGGTAGTTCGGGTCTGTGCCGATTTTGCTCAGGGTTTCGGCGTTGGTGACTTCGATTATCTGGTCAGTGAAGGCTGCAGCAGTTGGTTCCGGGACAGCCGGGCAGTGGAAGGCCGCACCTTTTTCCAAGTCGACCGGAGGCGACGGCATTGGCTGACACTGTGCATCCAACACGCGCGAATCGGCAAAGCCACATAGTCCATCTGGTATCCGCAGACATGAATTATTGTGATATTCATCGCAACAGACAGGAGCCTCATAATCACCTGCCGCTGTATAGCAGGCGAAAGAGTCGTCGCCCGCGTTAATGCCAACTTTCGTCCCGTTGCCCGAAGCCTCAGCGCTGCTGTATACCGCCTTCAGCCCCTGAACAGTGCCTGCTGAATCCATTCCCCCCATTCCAAGACCAGCATCAGCGCCATCCCCTGAAGTGATCACCCGGCAATTTCTGGAAACAATTTCATCAACACTACCGGTACTACCGGTAACCCAGCCCCCCCCAACTGCGGCATCAGCATCGGTATTTGACGTTAAAATTTCACTAAAGTCACAGAGCGTCTGGCTAACTCTGCCCGCGACACGGCCCGCTCCTACCCCTGCGTCAGCACCAACTCCCGAGGTCTTGATAATGACCTGACGGGCGGTAGTCTGCTCCACTCGTCCCGAAGAAAACACTTCGCCGACACCAACGGCAGCCTGAGCTCCGTAACCGTTTGTTGAAACCTCGCCACCCACCATCGTCGTCCTGCCAACGTGACCAAGCAGTTGTCCGGCACCGCCACCAGCATCCCCATCATTGCCATAGGTCTTGAGATTGGTTCTGATCAGAAGCGTGTTAGTTACTTTCGCACCCAAATCGACCTTTCCTGCTCCTCCGCCAGCAGAGGACAAATCGTCCTCGGTGACCAGTCTGCATGTTATCAGTAGCGTATTATTGATATCAGCACCTGAAAGGGCATGACCAGCCCCCCCTCCGGCATTGGACCGATCGCCATGAGTGTGAACATTGCTGTCGATGATCACGGAATCGTGAATAAAATTACCGGTTACGCCGGCAACAAGACCTGCGTCAGACGTACTGTGAAAGGTTTCGACCGTGCTATCAACTATCCTGGAATCTTTCACTGCGCCCCATGCACGACCCACCACAAGCCCGGCATGGGATTCCTTTTGCCTGGTTGTTACCGTGGTAAAGTCTGTTCTGAAGCCGTCGATTCTGGTTTCGTTACCAGATATCGCGGCGGCAAGGCCGGCAGGAGAACCAGGTCCTGTGGTGGTGACATGACCATTCTCAACCTGAGTATTGCTGATACGCGACTTACCGGAAATCTGGCAGGCAACCACACCGGCCTGCTCTTCGGACACGATATCGGCGTCGGCATAACGCTGATTATGCAGGTGGCCATTCCCATCAAGCTTTTTAACAAAACAGTGCCGAAGATTATGGATCTCCTTACAGCGCCCGTCATACTCACCGACAAACGGGTGAGACTCATTACCTATCGGGCCAGCCATGCCACTGGCGTCAATAATTTCGGCCATTTGACGGTAACGGCCATCAAGCGGAAAGGCTGGGTCACGACCGATTTTGTTCAGCGTTTCTGCATCACCCACCGCAATCCACTCTTCGGATTTACTGCCGGATGCCGTTGCTGCACCGGCAGCGGTCAGGCTGGACAGGGCACCCAGTGCCACGGCGGTTTTCGTTAACTGGCCAGTGCAAACCGGGGCAGTAGCCGGTGAGTTGGTCAGCTGTCGTATTGGCTGCATTGTCTTTTTTTTCTTTCCCCTGTCGTTTGTTGGGGAGCTGGCCACTTTGCTGCCTGCCCGGCTTTGCCCGGGTGGCGTATCTGCAGTCGCCACTAATGCACCAAGCTGATCCCAGGCAAACCGGGCCGCCGTGGAAAGCGTGACAAAGCCCCCCACCAGAGTTCCAATCTCCGTTGGCAGCAAAGCGTAGGCGGACACCACCCGAGCCGCCAGCTCCGTGCCCTGGAGAAAACCGCTGCCCTTTTCGTTGCCGCTGTCAATGGTGAAGGCCGGGCCATCAGCCCGTTGCATCGACGATTGCAATTGAGGGGGTAAGTAACCGGGGTATAACGACTGTAAAAACGGGATGACGCCGGAACGGATGACTACATCCGACCCTGACCATCGCCCAACACTTACACTTGGCTGGACAGGTGCGGAACCAGAGGCAGCGGGGATGCCTCCGAGTAGAACGGGGGATCCGTGTATCAAAGCCATCACCTCGCGAAACAGTATAAGGCGAGGCAAGGGTAGACAAGGCTCAAGCGGCAAAAAGAATCCTTTGAATTATTTGTAACGGGTAGTGTGCCAAAATCTTATAAAAATGGCTCTTCAGGGATATCTGCGAGTAAATTGAGCAGCTTTTAGCGGGAGAAGGAAAAATCAGGAAGAGGTCTTTTATTTTGCATAACACTTGTCGTTTACAAGGAATAGGACAACCATAAATTTCTCGACTGGGAAAAGTGGGTGTCCTTTTTTTGCTGCTTTTCCAACACCTTTTTTTCGATAGACTCCGCTGTCATCCTGTATATGGATTGCATGGGATCCACTTCACAGGGAGGTGAATGCTCGGACAGGTTGCTATCCCTGCCAGATGGGTTCCGTACAATCCCTGTACGGAATGACAACGGAGTAAAAGAAACGCCTCGTCAGTAAAATCTGTGGGTCATTTTTGGCTCGGGTAGCTTGCCAAGTACGTGATATAACGAGATTTCAGCACACCTGTAGGTCTTGAAACCGTAGGATTTTCTCATATTAAGCAGACACGTTTTCGGCAGATGCTTCTCCTGCTAAAAGTTACTCAATTTACCCACAGATATCCCTGAAGAGCCTTGTTTTTAAGGCCCTATAAACGACAAAACCCTTACGACAGGTATCGTAAGGGTTAAGTTGTACGGCGGACCGGACGGGACTCGAACCCGCGACCTCCGGCGTGACAGGCCGGCATTCT
>JAKROC010000266.1 GCA_024509075.1 Endozoicomonas sp. | reverse complement strand
GCGCGCCTGCTTTGGGAGCAGGATGTCGGGAGTTCGAATCTCTCTACCCCGACCATTTACCTTTATTAGCCGGTTTTTGCTGGCTTTTTTGCTTCTGATAGAAGCATCCCGTCGTTTTTTCCAAAGGCATGATAAAAAATAAAATTAAAAAACTTATCGTCGTAACAGCGCAATCCGAAACTCACATCCACAGTATCCGGTACCCCGTGCCATAATAGCTGTTGGTCATCCGCGGCAGGAGGCTAAGGTTGTGTGATCTTTTCCGGCTAGTCTGAACCATTTGGCTTTCCTATGAGCATGTTTGGCATTGAGCTGTTTAAAAGCAAACCATACCGGTTGGGTCTGACGTTATCGGGTGGTGGCGCAAAATGCATGGCTCAGGTTGGACTGCTGCAGTATCTCAAAGAGCAGGGTGTGGAGCCGGATGTTATTTCTGGTACCAGCGGTGGGGCCATTATCGGTGCTTTGCACTGCGCCGGCCATGCTCCTGAGGTGATGCTGGATTTTTTTGTCTCGACCCGCATGTTCAGCTTGAAAAATCTCTCCTTCAACGCGCTTGGGTTGATTGATTCTGGCAAAATTGCCAGGAAATATGAGCCTTACTTTCCTGAAGACAGTTTTGAATCGTTACACAAGCCTCTGTTTGTTGTAGCGACCGATTTGAGCCGGGCACAGCAGGTGGTGTTTAACAGTGGCTCGTTAATTCATGCGCTGACAGCCTCCAGTGCTTATCCTGGTATGTTCACGCCAGTACACTGGCACAGCTCAGTCTATGTCGATGGCGGGATAACCAACAATTACCCATCTGACCTGATTCACAGTCTGTGCCGTCACCACATCGGCATGTATCTTTCCCCGCTCACTGCCAGGCCGACTGAGCATTTTGTTAATACTTTTGATGTGCTTGACCGGGTGTTCCAGATTTACGGTTCTGTCCGGCAGGAGGCCAATATACATTTGCCTGAAGTGTCGCTGGTGCCAGATGGCATTGAGCATTGCAGTGCTTTCATGGTGAAACCCGGGCAGTTGAAGTCAATTTATGATTTGGGTTATCAGTACAGTAAAAAGTATTTTGAAAACGCTGGGGCGCAGTGGCTGCAAACCATGAAAACCAGACAAAGGCGCTCCCGCTGGTTCAGGCTGCCGAGAAAGCCGGGTGCCTCTTAGATGGTGGCTTTTGACGGTAAAAAACGGGCGGTTGTCAGTCAGGATCAGATGGCTGACAGGCTTTGGTATTCGGTCAGCACAAAGTGGTCTGTCATGCCGCTGATGTAGTCAAGGATCAGCCTGGTACGATAATACCATTCAAGGTCATTCTCCTCGGTCAGCGTCAGATTTTTCCGGCTCAGTTGACTCACGGCACGCAGATATGCGGCTTTGTACTTGCGGGATAAGCGGTGGTTGAGTCGGTGTTCAATAAAGTGCTCTCCACCCTCGTGGTGCTCCAGATTGGCGAACACCGCCCTGGGCAATTCCAGGATGGGGCGGTAGATATCCAGCAAACCGACCAGTGCCGCATGACCACGCAGCTCGGGTGTTTCCTTTTCCTGACTGCTAAACACATGACGTATGGCCACGGTTTTCAGGGTTTTCAGCGCCAGATGCTGGTATGAGCCGCCATCAATAAGTGGCTGATCCAGGGTGCCGTGAAAAATATCTGCATGGTTTTGCAGATAACGACCGGCGGCATAGTTGACCAGATCTTTGAACAGGTTTGAGCGCAGGTGGCGGATAAAGGTTTGCGGATTGTCCTGGGCAATGCGCTCCGCATGGTTAATAATCCCGGGCAGGTAATTACTGTCGTCGCCAAACTCTCGCCAAACCTCGTGCAGCCAGAAGCTTAGCCCCCTGAATGACAGAATGCCTTTGTCAATGGCGTCTTCCAGGTCAGCGATGCAATATGAGATGTCGTCAGCGGCTTCCATAATGTAAACCAGTGGAAAACGACAGTTTTCTTTTATGCCAAGATTTTTCCAAATGCTGTCAACCAGGGATTGCTCGGAATAGTAGAAGCCAGGTTTCTTTTGCCGGTACTCAAAACCGGGCTGAACGTTCTGATAAGGAGCGCGGGTGTATTTGATGGTGGCGGCCAGTTGGGACCAGGTCAGGTTGAGCATTTGCAGGCTGTGAATAATGCGCAATCCCTGAGCATTGCCTTCAAAGACCGATAAATCAGGTAGCAATGTCTCGTAGAAAAGTGAAGAGTGGCCATTGTGACCTTGCCTTGTCATAGCTTTGTCGTGGCAGGCGCGGCCATGGTTCTGAATCCAGCGACCGAAAGCCGCTTCACCAAAATGGCCGAACGGCGGGTTACCCACATCGTGAAGCAGGCAGGACATTTCCACCAGGTTGGTAAATGCTGTGTCGATGCCTTTAAGGCCCATCTTAACGTAGGCGTCGGTGTGTCTGAGTTGATCGAGAATGGTTTTGGCCAGGTAACGCCCGGTTTGCTGCACCTCCAGCGAATGAGTCAGGCGGCTGCGCACTGAGGCATTGGTCTCCAGAGGGTAGACTTGGGTTTTTTGCTGAAGCCGGCGTATAGCGGCAGATTGAATGACTCGCCCACGGTTGCTTTCGGTCTCAGTGACCAAGTCCCTGGACTTCCCGGTTGGCTCGGGGCGGGAGCAGGTCAGCTTTTTCAGGTAGTCCAGAGATTCCATGGCTGGCAACCGGTAGCAGAAAGTGCGTTGAGATTATCATATCTTCTGGCATTCGTTGAGTGATGGGTGATGGGTGATGCTGGTTTTTCTTTCGTTGTTTCATTATTTCCCATTCGGTGCTTCGAGGGTAAACTCCCGTGATTCCTCATAGAGGGAAAAACAAACCAAATGGAAAAAGTTTATTATGCTGAAACGTATGAGTATTCCCCTTGTGGCAGTGGCACTGTTGTCAGGCTGCGTTGAGCAGGATGGGCAAGTTGATGAGACAGTCGCTGGGGTGAAAGCTGCGCTGACCAATGCTATTGAGCAGATTCAGCAGGCTATTTCTGGTGAGGCTGGCCAGTTGGCGGAGCAGGCTAAAGACGCCATTAACGAAGTTCACGCCACTGCCAACACGGATGAGCTCATTAAAATGGCCGGCGAGCAAGCGGTAGAAGCCATTGAAGAGGTACAGAAGGCGACCATTGAGGCTATTCAGGAAGGTAAGGATGTTGCCCATGACACTATGGAGCAGTAGTAATTCCTGAGAATTGGCGCTGAAAGGGAGGGTGATCAGAAGCCTGGTCGCTCTTCCTGGCCATAAACAGATGTAAAAAATTCTCTGCATTATCCACGGGCAGGCTACCTTTGAGACCGGAATGACAAATTTCCCACCGAATATTGGTGGGGTGGGTAAAGTCAGGAGTCTGTCTGTGGCCAAAAAACTAGCAGCGATTGTATTGTCAGGTTTTGTTTGTCTGATGCTCGCTATGGATAAACTGTCGGCGTCTGGCTACTTTTTTCCCCTTTTTTACGA
>JAKROC010000265.1 GCA_024509075.1 Endozoicomonas sp. | reverse complement strand
CGCTCGGCAACTGCTCCATGCGTTGCCCTACCTCCTGCATCCATGCAGTCGTCACGCCGGTCACGTAATATTTATACGCTCCCGAGGCTTCGCTCATTTGCCGCCTCGAATCAACTTAAAATCCATTGGGCGTATTGATTGATGATTTGGCAAATATTGACTTTGCTCCAGTCAAACCGTAATTTCAGACTAGGGTTTTAATACTGCTAATTTTTTCCCAGACATCCATAAATACAAAAAGATCGAGGATGCATCATGCCAGACTACAAAGCCCCCTTGCGTGATCTGCGTTTCGTTCGTAACGAGCTTTTAGGCTACGAAGCACACTACGCCAAATTGCCCCAAGGTCAGGACGCCACCCCGGACATGGTCGATGCCATTTTGGAGGAAGGTGCCAAATTCTGCCAACAAGTTCTCTCCCCTCTTAACCGCGTCGGCGACGAACAGGGTTGCACCCTGACTGATGCCGGCGTAACAACTCCCGCCGGATTCAAGGAAGCCTACCAACAGTTTGTCCAGGGTGGCTGGCCATCACTGGCCGGCGATAGCGAATTTGGCGGCCAGGGACTGCCGGCTTCGCTGGGTTTTGCGTTAAGCGAGATGATGGGCGAGGCCAACTGGTCATGGAGCATGTATCCCGGCCTGAGCCACGGTGCCATGAATACCCTGGAAGCCCACGGCACGCAGGAACAGAAAGAGACCTACCTGACCAAGCTGATCTCAGGCCAGTGGACCGGCACCATGTGCCTGACCGAACCTCACTGCGGCACCGACCTTGGCCTGCTGAAAACCCGGGCACAACCGCAAGAAGACGGCGGTTATCGTATTTCTGGTACAAAGATTTTTATCTCGGCCGGGGAGCACGATATGGCAGAAAACATTGTCCATATTGTCCTGGCTCGCCTGCCGGATGCGCCGGAAGGCACCAAGGGAATATCCCTGTTTATCGTCCCACGCTACCGTCCCGATGCCATGAACGAGAGCAATGGCGTCAGCTGTGGTTCCCTGGAGCACAAGATGGGCATTCACGGTAACGCTACCTGTGTGATGAACTTTGATGAGGCCACCGGCTATCTGCTCGGTGAGCCCAACAAAGGCCTCAACGGTATGTTCACCTTTATGAACGCCGCACGCATTGGCACCGGGATACAAGGGCTGGCTCACACCGAAATCGCCTATCAAGGTGCAGTTCGTTACGCCCGGGAACGGTTGCAGATGCGTTCGCTCTCAGGCGCACAAAATCCCGATGGCCCGGCCGACCCAATCATCGTACACCCCGATGTGCGCCGTATGCTGCTGACAATCAAAGCGTTCAGCGAAGGTAACCGGGCACTGGTTTACTACACCGCTCAGATCGCTGACCTATTGAAAAGTCCCGACGCTGAAATACGTGAACAGGCCGACCTTGAGCTGAGTTTTCTTACCCCGATCGTTAAGGCATTTCTCACTGAGACCGGCTTTGAAGCAGCCAACCTTGGCCTACAGTGTTACGGCGGCCATGGCTACATCAGCGAGTGGGGGATGGAACAAAATGTACGGGACAGCCGTATTGCCACACTGTACGAGGGAACTACCGGTATCCAGGCGCTGGATCTGCTTGGGCGTAAAGTTCTCATGACCCAGGGGGCAACCATGCGACCGTTCACCAAAGTGATACACAAGTTCTGCCAGGCGCAAGGAGAAAATGACAAGCTTGCAGAGTTTATTAAACCGCTGGCCGCACTCAACAAAGAGTGGGGCGAGTTGACTATGGCCATCGGCATGAAAGCCATGAAGAACCACGAGGAAGTGGGTGCGGCATCCGTGGATTACCTGATGTACTCAGGCTACGCCTGTCTGGCGTATTTCTGGGCGAAAATGGCGCACACCGCACACCGGGCGTTGGGCGATGGCACCAATGAAGAGGGATTCTATCAGGCAAAAATACAGACGGCACAGTTCTACTATCAGCGCCTGCTGCCAAGAACGCAGATGCATAAAGCTTGTGTTGAATCCGGTGCCGATAATCTGCTGGCCATGAAAACAGATGACTTTGGCGACGTATAAATCGCCCGAAAACATTTGATCCAGAAGGACTGTCAGTCGGCAGTCTATTTTCTGGTGCAGATATATACCTGTCGCCTTTCAAGTTGCTACTTTGTTGGCTGCATTCGCTCATTTGCCGCCTCGAATCAACTTGAAATCCATTGGGTTAAGCCTGCACTTTTGCCCACCCAAAATTGCTACCACATCTGAAAATACAAATGTCGTATTTTGAATCCAGCCATCAGTGATTTTCTGGTTCATGTCACGGCCGTTTTGCCAGCGTGCGCAATATAGTCTATACACCTGTGCAAAGGCATTGGCACTGAATGACTCTGGCGGGATTGCGGTGTTATCAGATGATCGGGAATAAGATAATCCACTCTGTCCTGCTGTTTCTATTTACTGTACAACTGAGCCTCGCTGATGCTGAGCTCGATTGCTCCTCTGTCTGGTTTGACAATGCATCTGTCGCCTATTCTTATGAAATCAATCATACAACTGTATTCCGAGAGTCCCGGGGTCAGGACAGCCAGGCGTGGGATATCACCTTGTTTGACCACCATTCTGAAGAAGATCAAGCCTGGCTCTGGTACCAGACCAAGGTAACTTTTGGCCTGGCGCTGGGCGCTCTGGGAGTGATCGCGCTGCTGCCGGAGCGCATTTCCAAATGGGACAAATCGCACATCCAGCCATTTCGCAAGTGGTGGCAAAATGTTAAGTCAGGGCCAGTCTGGGATACCGACGAGTGGTATATCAATTATATTGGCCATCCGTACTTTGGTGGCGTTTATTACGTTGCGGCCCGATCGTCCGGTTATAACTGGTGGAACTCATTTATTTATTCGTTTTTGATGTCCACTTTTGTCTATGAATACGGTGTCGAAGCCATGTGCGAAGCACCGTCAATCCAGGACATTATCGTCACGCCATTGGCGGGAGGGCTATACGGAGAGTTGGCCTACCGGGGAAAAATGAGCATTCTGGCCAACGGCAGCATGGTGCTCGGTTCGCACCTGCTTGGCTCTACCATGCTGTGGATACTGGACCCAATTGGTGAGTTCAGCCAGTGGTTGAGCGGCGATACGCGCCATGATGCCCAAAACATTTTTGTGCGAATAAGCCTTGCGCCGGGCAGTATTATGAAAAAAACCAACCACCGCTATTTGGGCATGGAACTGCAATTACGCTTCTGAGCTCAACTTTTCAGGATGCCTCGTCTTAAGTGAATCAGGGATTTCATCATCCGATAACGCCCGCAACGCGAACTTGCTGGCAGTCTGCATGAAGAACTGTTTGGAACAGCATTCACGATATTTTCTGCTGCTCTTTATCAGACACTGACCGATCAGATAAGCTCCTTTTCACTCAGCTCATTCTATACCCAATGGATTTCAAATTGATTCGAGGCGGCAAATGAGCGAAGCCCCGGGAGCATAGAAAT
>JAKROC010000264.1 GCA_024509075.1 Endozoicomonas sp. | reverse complement strand
CAGGAGGTAGAGCAACGCATGGAGCAGTTGCCGAGCGAACGCAGCCAACAAAGCAACAACTTGAAAGGCGACAGGTATACTTTCCTGAACTACTGCTGCCCCAGTCTGGCTAACTCCGCCTCAAGGCTTTGACGTGTCTGGGGGCCAAGCAAACTGACTGCCACCGTCCCTCCCGGGGAAATAATAAACGTGGCGGGCAACACTTGTGGCGGAGGTATCTGCAAAGCCTCTAAAGGAGACTCGCGCAACACTGGGAAGCGAATATCCAGGGCTTTGGCTTTGCTCATCAATGCCTCTCCCTGGCTGCCATCAAAATCGACCCCTAAAACCCGCACCTGACCACTGTCGGCCAGAGCATTCAATTCGGGTACCTCTTCCGGCAGGGCTCACACCACTCAGCCCAGAAGTTAAGCACCAGCCACTGATCACCGGCCAGGGCAATGCTGTTGCCATCGACATCGGTGAGCGTGACTGGCTTGCTGCAGGCAGTCAATAACGCCACAACCAGACAGCGTCCCAGCATTTTTTTTGTTATTTTCATGAACACCTCCTGATTGACTGGTCACGCTCTATACCCGTCGCCTTTCAAGTTGCTACTTTGTTGGCTGCATTCGCTCACCCCGGTCACATAACCAGGTGATAGTTTGCTTCCGTATATCCCGACCATATGATCAACAAATAGTTCCATCCCTTGGCAGCCAAGGCTTGAGAGTTAATACATCTTCATGATTTGTTTGAGAAAAATAGTTGAAAACAAACTGTCACCTACTTAGTATTTCCATGCTCCCGGAGCTTGGCTCATTTGCCGCCTCGAATCAACTTGAAATCCTTTGGGTATATCAACTCACCAGCAACTGATCCAGCGAACAATCCAGCACCTCTCGCTTGGTGCTGTTAACCGCTTGCGTTCGCTCAATCAGTTCGGAGAGCCAGTTTTGCCCATCAGCCACCGGGATATTTTGCAGCTGGTCATCCCGAGGCATGGGCCAGGGCAGCTGTTCGCAAAAAGAAAACAGTGTTACCTGGCGTAAATCCCGGGCCAGCAACCACTGCCCAGTATCATTTTTGTTGATAAATCCCATCTCCATCAGGCGTGATGTCTGGTTCTCCCAATCTTCTGTCAACAGCGGGAAGTCCGGCTTTTGCAACTCAGTAAATTGCACCCCCTGACCCGTCTCAAATTTATCCACCAGCTGCTTAAGAATAAATAACATGGAAATCAATGGGTGAGATCCTTCACCCGGAACCTGTCGACCGTAAAGATTTAACGAGCGCACCAGAACTGCCCCCAGCAGAACCATCAGCCAAATAAGATAGACCCAGAGCAAGAACAGCGGCACTGCGGCAAAAGCACCGTAAATCAGGTAATAGGTTGGCGACATTGAGATCGAAAACGCAAAAAAAACCTTGGCCAGCTCCACCATCAGGGCAATAAATACCGCTCCAATCAACGCGTGCCGCATGGGTACCTTGCGATTAGGTACGGCAGTGTAAAGCAAGGTAAGTACAATCGAACTCAAACAGAACGGCATCAGACGCAGTAGCCACTGTTCGCCACCAATAATTGCCGTGGTATCGGACACCAGTTTTACCGAAGCCAAGTACGATGTAGCCAGGAAACCTACGCTGAACAGCACTGGACCCAGGGTAAGAACCGCCCAATAGAGCAAGAACGCCGACACACCACGGCGAACCTCCGTCACTTGCCATATGCTGTTTAGTGTCTTGTCAATGGTTCTGAGCATCAGAAAAGAAGTGACCAGCAAGAAGGCAATACCAAGACCGGTTAATTTGCGCGCCTGCCTGGAGAAATCCACCAGATAGGTGTGAACCAGCTCGCCGGTGGCAGGGACAAAACTCTCGAAGATAAAATTCTGAATAACGCTACCCACATCACTCAAACTCGGCACCGTCGAAAGAATGCTATAGGTCACCGTCATCAAAGGCACAACAGCAAACAGTGTCGTATAAGTAAGTGCTGCAGCATTGTCAAAACAGCGGTTAGCCAGAAAGCGCCTGACAACCTCTGCAACCAAGCCTTTGAAGGTTATCCAAAATTGCTGAACCGACTCCATTATCCAACTCCTTTGCGGACATCGGGCACAGTGTACCGAATCTACAATAGCCGTAACACTTTATCCTGATTACAACCAGGGGAAGTGGCAATTTGATTCATACCACCGTTCGCCCTGAGCGGAGTCGAAGTACATTGCTTTCATCCTTCGACTTCGCTCAGGATGAACGTGATTCGCCGGTGTCTTTTTGCTTACTCCTTACCTGAGGCAATTGCACTGGAACTGTGAGAACTGCACAGGACACACCCGACGAGTAGTTTGAACCAAATCGCCCCTGACAGGGTCTGCTTTGCCGGGACTGAAGAATTTGCTCTCCGTTTGTCTGGGGCAAGGAGCCAGGCAGCTAATCACAATCGTCACCAACAACCTGACTTGGATAGCCGACAATGACAACCCCTTTGCCTGGTGCCAGTAATTCACGCACTCTGCCGCCGCAGGAACAAGAAGAACGCCAAAGCGAAGCGACGATTTCGGGTAAACACGTAACATCAACAGAACAGGCAAAACACCTTGAATCCGCCAGCGCAGAAGCCCAGCACAGTGAAGCGTGCGCAACAGCAAAAGTAATTCAGCCGGTTTATTCGAGACTCGGTACCGAGCTCTCCTCACCGAACAACCCGTTTGCATTGCACGTGATACTGCCTCGGGAAGACATTTCTGACAATAGTCAAAACCGGTTGAATAACCGCACAATGCCCACACTGGAGCCCAATAATAATAATGTGCGACTGCAACTCAGGATTTTACATAAAGCCATGCTTATCACTGAGGAAAAAATGCGCAAAACCATGCAAAATTCATCTTGCGACCTTGGCAAACTGTTTGATTCGATCCAAGACTGTTATACCAAATGCTGGAATATGAATAACCTTCTCATTCTCTGGGAGTCTCCGCCTGCAGACATCAATACCAACCAGATTAACCAACGGATCTCTCTCTTCGAGAACCGTCTTGTCCACTTTTTAATGACCTGCAAGCCTCCTTTCAAAGACCAGCAGCAAGACCTGCTTTTTATGTGTATCTGGTTCCTTCGCTGCAAAGAAACAGGCTCGGAGTGGGAAAACACTAACCGGCTGAACATCTGTCGTAAGACTGCATCATTATTTCTAACTCCATGGCCAGAAAACTTGAATCAACTCATGGCAAACAGGCGGCTGGTCGGATCGACCAAAAACAGTTCCTCATTAAGCGCTGACAACGTTCCATCGGCTATCTTCTTTTACCTGTCCAATGCAGGCTGGTGCGGTGCCGCTTACAGCATTCACCGAGAACTCATAGAAGCCAACATCAAAAAACAACTACAGACTGACCCCCTGTTTCATGGTGAGCGGGAAAAGCAACAGTGTCACACATCGTGGCTGAACGAAGTAGATGAGATTGGCTCAATACTT
>JAKROC010000263.1 GCA_024509075.1 Endozoicomonas sp. | reverse complement strand
ACCCTGACTCGCTGGACGCCGTCCGGCAGCGTTTGGCAGCGGACTTCCTACCATTGACTGTGGTCAGCCCCGCCGGGGAGTTGGCCAGATTCGGGCATTACGAGCAGATATTTGGCGGCGTGTTTATGGCCTTCAGTCTTATTATTGGTCTACTCTCGTTGATGATGATCTTTTTCAATCTTGCCAGCACATTTGCCGAGCGTCGCGAGGATCTGGAACTGTTGCGTTTGGTGGGCGCGCGCCCCTGGCAAGTCAATGGTTTGATACTGGCGGAGCCGCTGCTACAGATGTTGCTGGCACTGCTCGGGGGAGTCGTTTTTCATAAGCTCTCCACGCTGTTTCTTGGTGCCTGGATTCCACTGGTTAACCGTATCAATTTGCCGATGGAGCATTTGTTGTGGTTGTTGCTGCTGTTTTTGCTGGGTTTCGGGCTTGCCGGTTTGTCGGCCTGGCGCGTGTACGCAGTTTCTAAAAAGACCTGATCCTCTTGGGCGCAAATCGTTTGCAACCTCACCCACCAGTTATTTTTACGGCGTAGTGAATAGTCACACTTGCTGTGACTATTGATCATCAAGGGAAGTCGGCGATCTTGGTGCGGTTTCTGGTGTGCTGATATTTTTGCGTGGGTGTTGATACGTATCAGTGTGCATATTATGTGAAATAGAGATAATCAATGAGCAATTGATGTTTTGTCTTGGCGATGTTGTCATCACCATCATGGATGGCTGATTACCTGGGTAATGTTGTGCCTGGCAAACAAGGGGGGACGTAAATGGATACTATGAGAACCGCGATAAAAATTGAAAGATACCGGCTCAAAGACGGCCAGGCGGGCTGGCAAGTGCAACTGTTGAATGGCAGCGGAGCCAAGCACCAAAAAACCCGCCGTTTTAGCTGCGCCGATTATGGCGAGCTTGCCTTTCAAAAAGCCCTGGACTGGTTAGAAAGCAACAGCTACTGACCATTTTTGCCTTTGCCCTGCTTCGTGTAAGTCAGGGTGTTCGCGCTTTTCAACTTGTGCCATTCGCTTTACCAATCCGCAATTTTGGCAACTTGCATCAACAAAGCCTAATATTGCCAGCGTGTCAGGATGCAGAGCAGGCTTTGTGATGCGCAAGAATCTGACGTTATCGAACCTAAAGCAGGGTAAAGCTGCCATCGGAACGTGGCTACAGATGAACAGTGTGCACGCTGCCCGGTTGCTCGCTGCCCAGGGCTTCTTCGATTGGCTGCTGCTTGACCTGGAGCATACGCCCTACGACTATCCTACCGCTGCCATCATCATGTCGACCATTTCTGATATCAGCGCCGGGCGTATCACCCCTCTTGCCAGGGTACCGGTTGGCTCCATTGAACATATTAAAAGCGCTCTGGACTGTGGTGCACAGGGTATTATCGTACCAATGATAAATACCGCTGATGAGGTGAGACGGGCAGTTTCTTATGCCCGATTTCCTCCGGATGGCGAACGAGGTGGTGGTGGCTTGGCTCCGCACCTGGGCTTTGGCGTCAACCGTCCATTGTATCTGAGTGCAGCCAACAAAGAGATTCTTGTTGGCATCCAGATCGAAACCAAAGAGTCCATTGATAACCTGGAAGAAATACTGGATGTGCCAGGCGTAGACCTTTTTTTCATTGGCCCAAATGACTTACATATGTCCCTCGGATTACCAGCCAGGTTTTGGAGTAATGAACCGGCCTTTGTCAGTGCAACCGGGAAAGTTATTAGAGGCTGCAAGAAGCGTAATATTCCCGTGGGGACGTTATGCCGTGAAGCATCCCAGGTTAAAGAACGAATGCAGGATGGGTTGACGTTCTTGGGCATGGGGAGTGATGCCCATTTTATGTTAACTCTTGCTGGTCAACAATATGGCCAGCTAAATAACCTGGAAGAACCACCAGAGACTTGGTGTAACAGTGTCAATCTTGAGGTTTAGTCCCATGATTACCTGCCAAACTCTGCATGACCCTGGCAAAAGAGATGTTGTCATTATTGGCGCTGGCTTGGTTGGACTGTTGGTGGCAAAGTTTCTGTCTGAATTGGGGTTTTCTGTATATGTACTGGAAAAGCGCATGAATGCCGAAGCTACCAATAATTGCAGAACCATCAATTTGTCAATTTCCCCAAGGGGCCTTAAGGCACTCAGGTCGGCTGGACTGGAAATGGAATTCAGAGGTATTGCAGTGCCAATGAACGCTCGAGCCATGCACCTGAAAAATAGACCTGTGGATTTAATTAAATATGGCAATAATTCCTGGTTCAACTATTCAGTAGAAAGAAGTCATTTGTACGAGGTGTTGTTAAAGTCAGTCGCTCAGGCTGGCAATGTGATGGTTTGTTTTGATAGTGAATGCGTCAATGTTGATAATTCACTGAAAAAAAATAAAGTGACTTACATTCAGGCTGGCAGGAAAAACCTTCTTGAAGCTGATGCGGTTATTGGTGCGGACGGTGCAAGATCCATGGCTCGTAATTTGATGGAAAGCAGAAGCTTGCTTAATTGCAAGCTTGAGTTTTTGGATTCTACTTATAAGGAAATCACCATCAAAGAAAAAAATAAATTTTGGGCCATTTACCCAAACGCCATTCATATTTGGCCTCGAAAATACTTTTTTATGGTCGCGCTACCCAATATAAACCACTCTTTCAGAGCCAATTTGTTTTTGCCATCGAACGGAGATATTAGTTTTTCATCACTGAATTCATCCAAGAAAATTGAAGGTTTTTTAAAGGCGCAGTTTCCTGATGTTTACCCGTTCATCAAAGAGTCCGGGGGTGAGTTACTGGAGAGGCCACAGGGGCGGGTTATTAAGGTTGAGTGTGACCGTTACGTTTTCAGAAATAATGTTTTATTGGTTGGAGATGCTGCGCACGCCATTGTTCCGTTTATGGGGCAAGGCGTGAATCTGGGTTTTGAAGGCTGCCAATTCCTGTTCAATACCCTGAAAGGGTGCAGCAATAACCTAGAACAGGCATTCCAACAGTTTAACGACCATCGGCAACCTGAGGGCATTGCTGCCGGCGTACTCTCGGAGCGTAACTACAGGGAGCTGACCGGCGCAGGGGCAACCCCGTTTCATCTGTTGGTCAAAGCAGTCATACCAACCTTGAGACGGCTGTTGCCATCACTGATACCCCCTCCGGCGATCAGCATGGTTAATTTCTTCGATCTCTCCTATAGCGAAGTGTTAAAAAGAGTCAATCGACGTCATTTGTTTTAGTGCCAGTTATTCCCACTTTTTTAAAAGCCCTGATTTTTCCAGACCTGTAGCTTGGCGGGTCTGTTGCCATTGTAGCCTGCGGCGGTTTTTGCATAGTAGTGCCTGGCCGTAGTCAGTTGTCACTATCGCGATTTTTGCCAGTTGACGGCACCGGTAAAATAGGGATAATAGGCCTCCACTAAGCCGGTGTGCTGGTTATAGTAACGGGGTATAGCGCAGTCTGGTAGCGCGCCTGCTTTGGGAGCAGGATGTCGGG
>JAKROC010000262.1 GCA_024509075.1 Endozoicomonas sp. | reverse complement strand
ACAGGCACGTTCATAACGATGATTTACCTGATCGCCAGCCCCGTGGCAGATATCCCGAAATCCATATGAAACGGCGAAGAGCCCGGAACGATGAAGCTAATCGATCGGTCTGAAAATCATCTAGTCTTGCAAGTTTTCCATCGGCCGGGAGCGGCCATTTTCCAAAACACGATGTCAGACCGGTTTTAGCTCATCGCCTGCTCGGGTGACGTTGTTCACTTCAGGGGCTGGTGCACATGAGTTGCTGAAACTGGGCCAATTATGCACTGAAACAGTCGGTATGGTCACGTGGATAGTAACGCGAAAAAACAGCACCCGGGTAGCGAAACAGCAGCGACTTCTGTAATTGTCGATCAACAAATGGTCATCAAGCCGGCCAGTGGGCTGGTTTTGTTTGCCCTGGCCTGTGTCTCTGCCTCATGGGTCTGCCCCCTCTGGTTGCTGGTGGCCAGCAGCCTGCCGCTGTTTCTGGCGTTATCTGGTTTACTGCAGTCGGGCCGGGGCTTTGCCATCAATGGTTGGCTGTTCCCATTATTGTCGGGTGCTCTGGTCAGCTCGCTTTGGGCAACTCACTTTGCCTTTACCCGATGGGATGACCGTTTTTTTGGCACCGATATTATTGTCAGTGGCTACATTGCCAGTCTGCCGGTTAGCGATGGGGTGCTGGCTCGTTTTGAGTTTGTCACCGAATCACCTGGCGGAAAAGTTCGCCTCAGCTGGCGTGATCCACCACCTCTACGGGTGAACGAGCGCTGGCAATTAACAGTCAGGTTGCGCCGGCCCCACGGATTTGCCAGTCCGGGAGCGTTTGATTTTGAGGCCCTGGCAGTGCGTCAGGGTGTTGTTGCTCTTGGTTATGTCAAGGCAGGTCAGCAACTTGATGGCCTGGCTTTCTGGTCCGTCCATCGTATGCGTGAGCGATTGAAACAGTGGTTAGGACAGGTGGCCAGCGAGGACAATCAGGGATTGCTGGCAGCGTTGTTGTTGGGGGATAAATCAGGCATTGCCCCAGACCAGTGGCAGGTATTAAACGCCACAGGTACTACCCATTTGATGGTGATCTCTGGTCTGCACATTGGCTTGCTCGCCTGGTTGGGGTTTGCTCTGGCTGCACTGCTGGCCCGGACTGGCGTTTTGCCACTGCGCAGGTTGCCTTTACCGGTGATTCGGGCCGCGGGCGGGATGTTGCTGGCCACGGGCTATGCTGCCCTGGCAGGGTTTGGTATTCCGGTACAGCGGGCGCTGTTGATGACGTTTGCTGCCCTGCTGGCGCCGCTGCTGGGCTTTCGTCCCGGTGTGATGACATTGTGGCTGCTGGCGTTGGTGGTAGTTTTGTTGCTGGATCCTCTGGCCATCACCAGCGCCGGGTTCTGGTTCTCTTTTGTTGCGGTTGCCGCATTGCTGCTTGGTATGGCGGGACGTTGTAATCAGGTCGGCTGGCTGGTCAGGCTGTGTAAGCCCCAGTGGTTGGTCTTTTTGCTGCTGGCTCCATTGTTGCTGTTCCATGGCCAGCCGGTGTCGCCGTTGTCGATCCTGGTTAACCTGGTGGCCATTCCCTGTATCGGCTTGGCCGTGGTGCCGCTGTTGCTGCTGGGTGCAGTGATGCACTTTATCTGGCCGCAGGCGGCGGAGTTCATCATTGCCGGCGTGGATTATCTGCTTACTGGCTTGTTCTGGGGTTTGCGTTCGCTGGTGGACGTGATGGTTCTTATTCCCCCCTGGCAATGGGTTACCCGGCCAGCCCTGGTGCTGGCCGGGTTGGCGATGTTGTTATTAATTGCGCCGGCTTCGCTGCGCCTGCGTGCTCTGGTGCCGGTGTTGCTGCTGCCCTTATTCTTTGCCGATTCAATGGCAACACCGCAGCGGCAGGCTGACATAGTGGTTCTGGATGTGGGGCAGGGGTTGTCAGTGCTGGTCAAAACCCACAGGCACTTGCTGGTATATGATACTGGCGATCGGTTTTCACCACGGATGACGGCAGCCCAGAGCGTTATTCTGCCGACATTGTCAGCCATTGGGGGCAGCAATGTTGAGCGGATCATGGTGTCCCACGGTGATCGCGACCATGCCGGTGGTTTGCAGCCGCTGCTGGCCAGGTTCCCCGAAGCGCAGGTGATCAGTGGTACGCCGCTGCCCGATTATGATGGCCCTAGGCTGAGCTGCCGGGCCGGTGACCATTGGCACTGGGATGGTGTGGATTTTCAGGTGCTCTCCGGCAGTGATTACCGGCGCAGCAATGATGCTTCCTGCGTACTGAAGGTTACGGCTGGTCTGGAGAGTCTGTTGTTACCGGGTGATATCAGCGCCCGGGTTGAGCGGGATTTACTTGGGCAATCGCTTGATTTGCGCAGCACCGTGCTGGTGGCGGCGCACCATGGTAGCCGGTTTTCCACCAGTACGGATTTTCTTGACGCAGTGCAGCCTGAGTTAGTGGTTTTTTCTGCCCGGGTCGCTGCTCAGGGATTGCACCGGAAGACTGGGGAAGATCAATGGCCAGATGGGTTTCTCGAGTAAAGGTAGTGGACACCATAAAAAAAATAAGCAACAGGAAGACCACATCAATCAACGGCGTCAGATTGACCGACGTATCATTGCTCCCGTCCACTGCCCGAAAGCGCCGAAAATTCATTATGTTCTGCCCTCCAGAGAGCGATCTCCCTGTAGCACCTCTACCAGTTTGATAGCATCTTGCTCCATGGCAACCACCAGCTCGTCAATCCGCCGGGTGAAGAAGCGATGAAAGATCAGCGCTGGAATGGCCACGCTCAACCCGGCGGCGGTGGTGATCAGCGCCTTGGAGATACCTCCCGCCAGTACACCCGCATTACCTGTGCCTTCAGTCATCAACACGGTAAAGACATCAATCATCCCGATGACGGTACCCAGAAGACCCAGCAGCGGTGTAACGACTGCAATGGTACCCAGGGCATTAAGGTAGTGCCCAAGGTCGTGAATTACCTTACCGGCCTGTTCTTCAATACTCTCTTTCATAATCTCCCGACCGCTGTGGGCATTACTTAGCCCAGCCGCGAGGATTTCACCCAGTGGTGAGCCGGATTTCAACCGCTCCAGCCTGGAACTGTCCAGATCATTGTTCTTGATTAGCTTCCAGACCTTCGACAGTGTTGCTTTAGGGGCTATGCGCGAAGGTCTGAGCGTCCACAGTCGCTCGAAAATAATGCCCATGGCAATGATCGAAGACAAAAGGATAGGCACCATCAACCAACCACCGGATTTCACCAGTTCGAACACGATAATTTCCCTTGCTATGACAGGTTTGGTCGCCGGACGCTGAGCTTGGTCCGCGTTTGCGTCAAGGCCGTCTGGCTGTCTGACCGCTTATCTCTACTCTACCTCTTGAACCATGCAGTCAGGCACTTGCAAACAACCTTTGTGCAAAACTGTATCACAGAGATGGAACCCGTTTATACCCGTCGCCTTTCAAGTTGCTACTTTGTTGGCTGCACTTGTGCCCTTTA
>JAKROC010000261.1 GCA_024509075.1 Endozoicomonas sp. | reverse complement strand
GGCTTCGCTCATTTGCCGCCTCGAATCAACTTGAAATCCTTTGGGTATATTGATCTTTTACCATTATACGTAGCTGCTGTCGTATGATATCGTTGCCCGCCTTAGAGGTGAGGTAGTAATGAACAATATCGACGGTCGCAGGCTCTCAGACGCCATCAGGGAAGAAATTCGGTTTAAAGCAATACAGGAATGGAACGAAGGCGTAAGCCCCACCAACCTTGCTCGCAAGTACGGGACCTCAAGAAAAATAGTCTATCAGTGGATCAACCGATATAAACAGGGGGGTTGGGATGGCTTGAAAACCCGTATGGGCAAAACTGGCCCCAAGCCAAGGCTGTCCCCTGAACAAGAACAACAGCTAAAAATGCTTCTGGAAATCCAAACACCTATCGATTATGGCTACCAAACTACGCTGTGGACATGCCAGATCATAGCAGCTCTTATTGAAAAGAAATTTCAGGTCAAATATGTGCCCGCTGGGGTTGCCAAGCTTTTGAAACGCTTGGGCCTTTCACCTCAAAAGCCTCGCTGGGGGGCTTGGGAGCAGGATAAAAAAAAGTGGATGAGTGGCTGTATGAGCGTTACCCACTGATCCTCCGGCAAGCAGAAGAAAACGACGCAATCATTTTTTTTCTCGATGAGTCTACCACAAAATCCGAGTGTCATCGTGGCAGGACGTGGGGCATAAAAGGTCTGACGCCTGTTGTCAGAGCAACGGGCTCCAGGTACAGATTAAACATTGTTTCAGTAGTAAGTTCAGAGGGTATCTTGAGGTATCGAACATTTACCGGAAAAATGGATCGGTTCATGTTTGTTGACTCTTTGAAGTCATTGGTCAGGAGCGTTGACAAGCCGGTGATAATAATTACAGATGGCCACCCAGCGCATCGGGCAAAATATACACAAGAATATGTGGCACAAGAGCCGAAAATCCTCAGCTTGCACTTGCTACCAGGATACTCGCCTGAATTGAATCCCGATGAACAAGTTTGGAATCAACTCAAGGAAAAGCTTGGGAAAGCTGCTTTGAAGACCAAGGACGAATTTATAAGCTTTGTGCGCAGTAAACTGAGGACACTGCAAAATATGCCCGAGGTGGTAAAGGGTTTTTTCAGACTACATGACACCAGCTACGCCTGTCGGCAGTGCTACCTATAATGATTGAAGATCAGTATATTGACTGCTCGGGGCTTGTTGCCGGTGGGCGGCTAAGGTCCTCTGGTTCTGTTGCGCCTGAACAGGTATAGTCCGTCACCAGTCTAATTCGCTGGTTGTTCAGCTATGAAATTGTATTTACCGTCGTTGATGGCCTGTTTGCTGGCGACGCTGGTTTTGGCGGCCCGGACTTTTTGTTCGTTCTGGCCTGCAATGGTTTTCTGGGAAGATATTATCTTTTTTCTGTGTGGTTTGATGGCGGGTGTGCGCCTGCCTGACTTTGATTTTATTTTGCCCGGCCTGTCCCACCGATCAGGGCTGACGCATTCGTGTTTGCCCGCGGCGGCATTGCTGTTTCTTGGATTATTGCCCGCAGCCGCTGGCCTGGCTTTGGGAATTGCCTTTCACCTGGCCTCCGATATGCAGCCCAAAGTCTGGATCGGGGGAGCGCTGATCCGGTTCCCCCTGCTTGGTAGTATCGGCATGTTGTCTCCCCTGTGGTTGGTTGCCAATGTCACTGGTTGTCTGGCCATTTTTATGGAGGTGGTTGCTGGTGAGCCGGTGAATGCCCGCCGAATTATTCTGTTACTCTGTCTGGCTGGGGCTGGCTGGTACTTCTGGCAAGAGGAAAAACGACCGCTGCTGCCGCTAATGGCGTTGGGCTTTGCTGGCCTGCTGGTGCATGCTGTGCGCAGTGGGACATTTTCGGTGCAGTTGGTATGGCAGTACTTTGTTTGAGTCAGTCGTGTATAAACTGGTTATTCAGTGGCTGATAATGAAAGCGGATTTTATGAAGCTGTCGTTCAATATTCTGCCGGCTCATGTTCATTTCATCGGCCAGCTGCTCCAGCGAGTCGCAGCTGAGCCTGAGTTTCTCATTAACAATGCCCAGGAGAACAAATGGATTGAGTTGTTCGGGGTGTTCCAGTTCCATGACCTCACCAGTTAAAAAGACGACGTTAACAAGATAATAGCTTGACCCAGTGATGGTTACCTGATCATTTATGCTGGTGTCGTCGGCTTTTTTTCACCTGACGTCGATGGGCGACGGTACTGGCAACATCTGCGCCCAAGTGCGTTTCTCCCCGGGCATGAGCCAGCTTTACCTGTTTTTCCCGTTCAGTAAAGCGGGCTTTTTGCTTTGCGCTCAGCCGATCATAACAGTGCGGGCAGCTGACGCCTTGCTGGTATTTGTCACTCAGTTTGTCTGCCGTGGTAATTGGTAAACGACATGCGTTGCATTGATCATATGAACCTGGCTCAAGGGCATGGTTGACAGTAACCCGGTCATCAAAGACAAAACACTCACCCTCCCACAGTGATTGCTCCCTGGGAATCTCCTCCAGATACTTGAGAATACCACCCTTGAGGTGATAAACCTCGGCAAACCCCTGCTCCCGCAGCAGTGCAGAGGATTTTTCACAGCGAATGCCACCGGTACAGAACATGGCCACTTTCTTGTGCACCTCCGGATTGAGATGGGTAGCGACATATTGGGGAAACTGGCGAAAAGAGCTGGTTTTCGGGTTGGTGGCGTGTTTGAAGGTTCCTACCCGTACTTCGTAATCGTTGCGGGTATCAAGCACCAGTACTTGTGGGTCACTGATCAGCTCATTCCAGTTGGCTGGTTCCACATAAGTGCCGGCTACCCTGGCCGGGTCAATGCCCGGTACGCCCATGGTGACAATTTCTCTTTTCAGTTTTACCCGTGTGTGTTTGAACGGCATTACCTCACACCAGGACTCCTTGCGCTCAATTGGCTTCAGGCGGATATCCCGGTTCAGCCAGTCGAGCAGTGATTCAATCGCGGCCCGGTTGCCGGCGACTGTGCCGTTGATGCCTTCCTGGGCCAACAATAACGTGCCGCGGATACGGTGTGTAGTCATAATGCTGAGCAAAGGCTCACGCAGCGAGGCAAAGTTCTTCAGGGCGGCAAACTTGTAAAGAGCACACACTACGATGGGGAGGGCTTTGGCCAGAGGTTGCGACATTGTCTTAATTGCCCTTTGCTGCTGGAACGTTGAGCCGAAGCTGATTCAGACAGATCATTCTAGCAAATTTCCAAAGAGCCTTGGTGGAACAGGCATGATGCCGGTGTTGCTAGAGCAGGCTGCAATTGCCCGGAAAATCACGGTGTTGCTATGATCACCGGTTTAACAATGCTTCTGACTTTTTTCACTTCAGGAACGCTGGTGGCACCGAGTGCGGGCATCACTGGCACCAGCTATACCCAAAGGATTTCAAGTTGCTTCGAGGCGGCAAATGAGCGAGGCCCCGGGAGCATAGAAGTACTATGTGACCGGGGTGACGACTGCATGGATGCAGG
>JAKROC010000260.1 GCA_024509075.1 Endozoicomonas sp. | reverse complement strand
CCTTATTAACTCTTAAAGAGCGCCATGCGCTGAGGTCAAAAGACCCACAACATTGTTTGCGCTGAAAACCTTCTTGTGCCAAACTCGCCGGGTTCCGGCTCTGCTGAGGAGCAACCGGAATGCGCGAGCAAGACACCGTGACCGGCTCCGGTGCAAAACTGAGCCGTGTTCCCACCTGTAGCCTTTTTAGGTTTTTTTGGCACAAGCAAGGGGAAGAGCTTCCCTGCCACACTGAGAACTCGGTTCCTTCCGGTACGTTCCAACAAAGATTGTGCCAGCGACACAGAACGACCGCCATAGAGCGCCGTGGTGCCACTTTCAGGCATTGGCCGGTACGTTGGCATAGGGTTGGTTTCAAACCGCCTTCCTGAGCGCTTGTGGGAGTTTGGCGGGGACTCGGGCTTCTGGGCTTTTGCAGGCGGAGCCTGCGTGGTCAGGATGCTTCTGGAAAAAATGCAGTGCAGGGATGTAGCGGTTTTCTATTGAAAGCGCCGCGCCGATAGAGAAAAAAATACTTCTTAACCCTATTGACTTTTTGCGAACGGCTCTATCTCGCGGCTTCCAGCGAATCAAAAAGTGTGCCAACTTTTTATTTTTTTAATAGTTGACTGTTTTACTGGGTATTGCCAGTGCCGCGAGTTCCCGTTCAGCCCGTTTTTTTGCGCGGTACTTGCGGAAATATTCCCGATCCTCGCGGCAATGGCCGCAACGCTTGGTAACACCCGGCACAGGCTCGGCAACAGGCTCAGGCTTAAAGCATATTGCTCATGTGCTTCTCAAGCATCTGGCGATCTACAAGGTTATCTAAGATGTAGTTGCCGGTAACATCTTGCTTCCGCTCTAACTCGCTGATTCGCTCTACCATCTGTTCCAATAGAACATTTTGTGCCTTGACCCGGCGATCCATCCGGTCTATGCGCTTGATAAGCGACTTGATCAGGGCATTACTGGCAATATCTTCTTGTTCTACTTGTGCAGTTTCCACCACCGGCATTGGTGGCGGCACAATCTTGTCACCAAGAGCCTTCAGCGACTCCACCCTGCGGTTGTGGGCAAGCTCAGCTTTCTCCTTGCACTTCAATTCGAGTCCTTTCGGCCTCGGCACTTGATCAGTGCGTCCCAGATATGACCAAAGCGCAGTCACAGCGGCTAGCAGGCGGTATTTTGCGGCGTTGCTTTTGGATTGCGTATCGTAAAACTCCCGAATCACAGCCGGTGTGACGGTCAGAATACCCATTCCCGAGTGCTTCTTTCTTGCAAAAGCGTTTAGGTCGGACAGGATTTTCACATGACGACGACGCTCAAACTTGTCGCCTTTTTTCACGTACTGCTTTAAAAACCATTGATAGTCCTTCATATTGACCCTTTTCATACCCTACCCCCCCCGATATAAGCTGATGTAACGTCCATTCTCCCATGCCCCAGCGCTTCAGCTACCTCTTTACGCGCCCAAGCATCAACACGCAGTGCTTCCCGATATGTAATGCCCAGCTTTGCCGCCATTGCTGCTATTTGCTGTTTACGAGTCCCGTCAAATTGCACTGGTGACTTGCTACCAGTTAACTTTTCGTACATCCGGTTAGCGAAACTGTGCCTTTCTTTGTGCGGTGTGTACGCCGTGACGGCAGGATTATCTTTGTGAGTTTGCTTTACCGCGTTAATTTCGCTGTAAACCTTTTGCACAAGCGCGTCATGAACGCCCTTCACAGGGCTGCCAGCCGCTTTTTCAGCCTCTATCCTTGCAACACCGAGCATCGACTCCGCACCGTGTTGTCGCTGGAATGCGGCGGCTTGACGGATGGCCAATACCGCAGCCGGGCGGTCTGGAACGAAACCCAGATCAATATCACGAGGGCGGCCACCTTTTGTGCCATCGTCCACCCGGACTTTAGATTCACCACTGGCAATGGCTTTCTCAAGCGCCGAGAAATTGGTTTTAATGGATTCAGATAGCCTCATACCCAGATCACGCTGCACATTCATCATGAGAGCAGTCATGGGTGACACGGCAGCCTTGATGGTCTGGTGCGCTTCCTTGGTGGCACTGTGATCTTTTGTGGCGACTCCGCTTACAGTCGGCAAGCCAGCCACTTTAGGCGTCAGGGACACATTGGCTCGGCCTCGACTCATCTCCTGAAGAAGTGTTTTGACATTGGAGAGGAGGTTTCGCGCTGTTTTCGGCTCAATGGTCTTGATTTTGCCGTCTTTGCCCTCAACACCATCTGTGCAGGCTTTTAACAGGTGGTCAGCATATGCCTTAAGGTGATTATCATTCATCGCGGCAAGATTTTTTACCGGCAGTTTGTCACAAGCCCCGCGATTAATGTTTTCCTCTTTCGCCCATCTCACATAATTGTTCAGTGATACCAGCTTCCTGTTATCAGTTTTTACGCTGTTTTTACTCAACGCGGAATCAGCGTACTTCTCCGCAAAAAACATTTTTGCGGCTTCGTCGGCTGTCTGGCATATATGACCAGAGCCATCCTTAATTCCAAAGTTTTTGGCATTTAAATCTCTACTGCGCATAACCCACCCCCCTGTGATTCTTATTTCGATTTTTTTGAAACAGTCCATTTTTATTTGAACACCTGCGCGGTGTTCAAATAAAAATGGACACTACCCGCTGGCGTGACACAAGATGACTGATTACAGAAACGGGATGGGCAGATCGTTCAGAGAGCTTCTTTAAGATCAGCCTTTAGGCATCCCTCAAGCATTCTTCCCCGTTAATCAATCATCACCATTGCGAATGATTTGTGAGTTAATTAATGTTGTGTAGCAGGCTCCCAAAGCCCATTAATTAACCTTCGCATGGACAACCCACATGAGTGGATCGGTTTGTGTCGGACTCGCCCCGGAGGGGCTTGTCCTGCCCATCTGCCTCACCTGAATCTCCAAGAATTCGCTTTCCGTATTCCTGTTAGGAAGTTGGGAAGCCTTGGAGAGACAAGATAAGAACTGGCTACGCCAGCCGCTACGCGGGCGGTCTCTTTCTTTTTCGCAGGCTCAAAAAAAAGAGACCGCGTACGAGCAAAAGCAAAAAGACCTGCGCTTCGCACAGATGTTGCGCCGCAACATGAAAGCTGAGACCCGACCTGAAGGTCGGCAGCTAGCGCTGAAAAGATTCAATCGCAAGCGATTGAAAAAGATCATTGCTGCGTTCGTTATTCCCCGACGGGGATCAGCATTACTTCATTATGCTGATATGGGCAAGCCACAATAACTTACTCGCTTTGATGCGCTGGATGAATTTGCCGGAGGCAGTATCAACAATGAACCGTTGATACGAATTGTTGGCCGTACTTCGTAGCGACGAAACAATTTCAATTCATGGTAGAGATCGGATTAGTAAGCCATATCTGCATAGCCTACGATGGCGTCTACGCAGATTACTTCAACCTTTGAAACACCGTTTGAGCCGGTGACGCTTCCAAGGTTCTACTTGGTAGCTTCCCTTCCTGTAAAGACAGTATCAGGACGCTAGG
>JAKROC010000026.1 GCA_024509075.1 Endozoicomonas sp. | reverse complement strand
TTTTGGCTCTGACAAACTCCGGGTGTCGTTCACGTTGCCGATCCTGTTCTGACCATTTGCCCTTTTTCGGGAGGGTTGCCCGGTCAAGAAGCTTTTCCAGTGTTTCAAGGTTCTCTTTTGACCAGAAACCTCGGTCATAACGTAATTGCCACCGAGGCGTGACAGGGGGCGGGTTAGAATGGTCGGAGTGCAAACTCCTGTTGCCACAAAAGAGCACTGATTCCTGCTGGTAACATGTCAGTAACTGCTCATTTTTCAAAAGAGCCTGCCACCATTATTTCATATTGGAAATAATATCTCTGAGCAGGGAATATATTTTCTGTTGCGCGTTGGACATGGCTTCGTAATTCTGATTGTACGTTTGCATTGCCCTTTGCAGCTGAACGGTTTGTAATTGACTGTTGCCGTTCAGATTGTCCCGGGCATTGATCAAGCTTTCTTTCAGATCCACCCACTCTTCTGGCGTCAGTTGTCCATTACTGCTGGCATCGGCATAAGGTATCTTTAGAATCTTGGTCAGAAGATCAATTTCTTTTTGTGTCAGCAGCGGTGATGTGCCGTCGAACTCGTCACTCTTGCTGTTTTGAAAAGCCAGCTTGCGGGCAAAGTAGCCCGTCACTTGGTTGGACGAGTCGTTAGGGTTGGTTTCTGTTAACGCACTGAGTGCCTTGCCGCCGTACTCCCACGAGTGAATACCACCGGTTTCAATGAGGATATGGCCGTCGTTGTTGTTGGCATCCCGGGAGTGAATATTTATTGGTCTCGGATTGTTGGTGTTGTCCTCTGCTGGTTTGTCAGACTGTTCGTAGACATCGTAGGAAAAGGCAGGAATACTGACCGATATATCAAGATCATCTATCTCGATACCTGACTCATCCTCGTCGAAACGAATCCATCCTGCCATGCGTTTGGCTGTGTACTCAGCTGCACGTTCGAAGAAATCATCAAGGCTTTCACCGCTGACTAATCCGACACTGAACCAGTTGTTATAGTCGTCAGAACTCGCAAACTCATCATCCTCGACATAAAAGTCAAATCTTAAGCCTTCTTGTATTAACTTTCTTCGTAAACCCTCCTGTTGCTCTGGGGTAAGGTCGTGCAAGTAGCTTAATTTAATATCATTAACCAGATCTCTGGCCTGGGATTTAATTAAATCATAGTCCTCGGCATCATCGTATGTTTTGTTGAGTTCAAAGCTTTTTGATTCTTTGCTGAGGGTTGTTTTTGGGGTATCCGGAATGACGGATTCGTACGAATAGGAAGGAATGTCGATGACCATGTTCAGATACTGAATATCTATATCACCATCTTCTTCTTCTTCACAGTACCGCCTGAAATCAGGTCCAGATCGGTCAACGACTCGATTGATCAGTGTTGCAACCGTGTCACCGGAAAAAACCGGGTAGGTGTAACTTTGTCTGTAGTTTGCGTCCTGCCCATCAGAGTCGCCCAAATCATAGGAAATAGTGATGCTTCCCTTTTCACGAAGCTTCTCCATCAAGGCTTCCTGCTCAGCGGGTGATTTGTCAGTCATTATTGGCAGCCACTGATTCTTGAAGTTGGTTAGTGCATCGCCATCAATGAAATCATAATTTTCCTCATAGTCTTGATCATCCCAGAGTGTTCTGATCGTGTGGGACGGGATGGTTATTGTTTCCGTTTTGACTGGGGCTTCCTCTGGAGCCCCATAGTCGGTCGGGGTTTCAATGGTCGGGGTGTGAAACGTTGGTGATGCCGTATCAAGATTGTCGATACGCATACCCTGATTGTCCCGGGTAATCACTATGGACTGAACATTGGCCAGGCCGCCGGAGAGGTTTTGTTGATTAAAGGCCTCGCCTGGCGTGGAGACTTTTAGCGTTAGTTTGGTGCCGTCGTCCAGCATGAACGTCATGTCATTCATGACCGGAATGCCCACCTCAAGGGCATTAACGTTGGTGCCTGCGGGTACTGGAATCAGAGTCTGATTCTGGTAGATTAGCTGATTGCCTTCGGCATCGAGAATGGTTACGCTTGAGCCGCCGTTTCCATCGGGCTGGACATTCAACCCATAGCCGTTGTCCAGTACCACCGAATTACCATTGACTTGCCATGTGGCGCTCGAGTAAAAGTTATCGCCGTATTCCGCCAGATTTGCCTTGCCAATCAAGCTGTTGATGGCATCAACGTATTCGTTACTTTTATCAATTTCACCGATAATCCGACGTACTTCTGAATCCAGCATTTCACCCCGCTCAAGATAGACTGCGGAAATGAAATCCTGTTTGCTCATTTCAGCAGGATTAAGGGTGTTAATATTACTGCTTTTGGTAACGTCGTTAACCGGATTCATGCTGTATTCCTGAAAAACGGTGATTAGTGTTTAAAAAGGCACCTTTTTACAGCATTGCAACGGTAACCCAGCCATACTGGCTACTTTTCTTTGGCTTATATAAATCCTGAGCGTTGTTTTCTGGTGGCTGTGGCAGGCGTGATTTTGCGCTGTTCCAGTAAACGATTGGCGTTGCTTAATTCTTTGCGCTTGGAAGAGGCGACGCGAGCCATATCGGATTTGAGCTCGTTGTGAAAACGCAGTAGCTCTTCCCGGGCTTTTTGTTTTTGTTGCGAAGTCCAGTGGTCGCTATTGATAAAAGCCCGCAGCTTTTGCCGATCCATACCACCGTTTTGCAGAAACTCTTCTTGCTTGCCCAGCATGACCCGAGCCTCGGCTATGGTCTTTTCTGTCTCCTGTGATACGAGAAAACTGGCCTTTTTCAACTTGGTAACATCCACCAGCTTGAGTTTGACCGCCATAACATGTCCTCCAGAACCTAATGAAACTCTCTGGAGTCCTATATCGGACTTAATCGTGATCTTTGTAGAGCAATGTCCGTCTATCTTGGCCTGGTTGTGGGAAGCGAATACAATGAAATCAGGATAAAGGAAGCTCTTATGGATATTGCCAAGTTTGAAGCGTTGATGTTGCCGATGTTAATTGGTGGGCTGGTGTTGTTTATGGGAGGTATTGTTTTTGACTTGGGAAGAAAAGCAAAGGCAGGCAAGTGGGGAATGTTTGTGCTCTTTGCTACGTTGGGGCTTGGTGTTTTTGGCTTTTTGGTCAAGACCTTTGTGATCGAGTTAGCACTTTAAGCCATTTGCCTTTTTGTCCATCGTGGGTTCGTACACTGAAAGCCTCCACCGGAGGCTTTGAGATCAGCGGATCAAAAATACCCAAGCCAGCTCATCCAGAGACTACCCAGCCCCAGCCACACCGCCAGGTAAACTGGGGTCATCAGTAGGCCGGTCTTCCACCATGAAAGCAAAGACACATAGCCGGAACCGAAGAGAATCGGCGCAGGCCCATTGCCGTAGTGGGTGATGATGGCGCAGATATTGCTGGTATAGGCCAGCATCAGGGCGCCACCCATCGGTGGCACACCTGCGCTGAGCATGATCAGCAGGAAGCTGGCGTACATGGCGCTGATCTGGGCGGTGGATGCCGCGAAGAAGTAGTGGAAGAAGTAGTACAGCACGCAGATGGTAATCATGGTCAGCCCCGCAGGCAGGCCACCAAACAGTATGCCAACTCGCTCGCTAACGTAGCCCACAACGCCATAGCTACTCAGGTAGTGTGCCATGGTGATGAATGCGCCAAACCAGATCATGGTATCCCAGGCACCCTTGTTGCCGCGTACGTCGTCCCAGTCGAGCACACCGCTCAGCAATAAAATGCACACCCCTGCAATAGCCACCTGAGTTGAGGCGATGCCCAACTGCTGACCAAATACCCACAATATCAGCAGAGTCAGAAAGGTTCCCATCATAATCCATTCATCTTTGCCCAGAGGGCCAAGGCGTTGCAGCTCCTCGGTGGCCATGCTGACAGCACGGGGTGTCTCTTTTAACTCTGGGGGAACCAGCCGGTAGAGGCACAGAGGCATCAGAACCAGGCAAACCAGCCCCGGCAGGAGGGCGCCCAGTGCCCAGCTGAACCAGCTCAGTTCGACCCCCTGGGTGGCGGCCAGTTTCACCACCAGTGGGTTGCCTGCCATGCCGGTGAGAAACATGGTGCTGGTGATGGCGTTGGCGTGGAAAACAACCATGATCAAAAAGGCGCCCATCCGGTTAGCGGTGGTACCAGGCTTGCTGTCATAAATTGTGGCGATTGACTGCATTATGGGGTAGACCACTGCACCGGCTCTCGCGGTGGTGCTGGGCATGGCGGGAGCCAGAAGCGTGTCGGTGAGGGTCAGGCCGTAGCCTAGTGTCAGGGTTTTTTTACCCAGCAGACGCATGAAGTAGTAGGCGATGCGCAAGCCAAGGCCGGTTTTGATAAACCCGTGGGAGATAAAAAAGGCCATCACTACCAGCCATGTCACCGGGTCACCATAACCGGCCAGTGCCTGTTTCAGTGTTACCGTTCCGGTCAGGCTGAGCGCAGTCAAGCCCATCAGAGTGACGGCGGACATCGGCATGGGGGAGATCATCACGCCCAGCAATGTGCTGAAAAAAATCACCAGCATATGCCAGCCCTGGCTGTCGAGGCCTTGCGGGGATGGTAGCAGCCAGAGGGCAATGCCCAGCAGGATGGGGGCTGTCAGTCGGGAAATTGCCTTCAAATCGGTGCTCTGTTGTTCGATTGGTTCGCTGCTTGCCGGTGGTGTGGTCACGATAACTGCCTTTAGTATGGGTTAGCCACGATCTGGTCGACAGAACCTCCTGCCTATATAATCCGGGAATTTTTCAGCAGTGATTATTCATGCAGGCCTGTGTTCTACGCCCCACCCGAAAAAGCCGATTGCTTCTATTCAACAAACCTTATGGTGTGTTGACTCAGTTCACGGATCAGGCTGGTCGACAGACGCTGAAAGATTTTATCGAAATCCCCGGCATCTACCCGGCTGGCCGGCTGGACCGGGACAGTGAAGGATTGTTGCTGCTCACTGATAACGGCCAACTGCAAAACCGAATTGCCTCACCGCGGCACAAAATGCCGAAAACTTACTGGGTTCAGGTGGAGGGAATTCCTGACGAACAAAACTTAGACCATCTTCGTGATGGAATAGTTCTGAGCGATGGGCCAACTTTGTCGGCTAGTGTCCGAATGATTGATCCTCCGCCAGTGTGGGCAAGAACGCCGCCCATTCGGGTGCGCAAGTCAGTGCCTGACTGCTGGTTGGAGCTGATCATCAAAGAAGGCAGAAATCGTCAGGTCAGGAGAATGACCGCAGCCATAGGTCATCCGACGCTGAGATTGATTCGTTGTCAGATTGGGCCGTGGAAAATTGACGCACTGGAGCCTGGCTGTTGGCGTGAGTTGCAAATCCCTGCTTCAATGAAGGGCAAACTTGCTGATAATAAACCGAAGCGCACAGGAACTGCGAAATCCTCCCAATGGAAGCGATAATTCTCCGGCACTACTTGCCAATCAGTAAAGCGGCCTTGGCCACCGTCCTGATCACCATCATGATTATGTCTTTGCTGCCCATCGATAATGACGATGGCATGCGACTGGCGTTCTGGAATTTTCCGATAGCTGCCGACAAGGTAGCGCATTTTCTCGCCTTTTTGGTGATCGCTGGATTGATTGATGGCTTCTGTTATCAAGAGGGATTCAATGTGAAAAAGGCGTTGATGGCTGTCGCGTATGGGTTGTGGATTGAGCTGCTCCAGTCCCTGACCGATTATCGCCACCCGTCGTTTGGGGACATAGTTGCCAATTGCTCAGGAATACTGGCCTACTTTTTGCTGATTCCGCTGTTTAAAATCACTCCGTTGATACGTGTTCGCTGGATATACCGTAGTATTCATGGGCAAAAATCCAGTGCATAAACTGCTCGATCTCTCATTTTTTGCTAAACCTGTTTGTCTGCCCAAGGGTATTCGTAGTTAAATACAACCCTCTGATTTTTCTGGGATGATCGGCGCTCCCTGTCCATGACTGTCTGGATGTATCTGGACGATCCAAGGAACCGAAATGATTAAGAAATGCCTTTTTCCAGCCGCAGGCTACGGCACCCGGTTTTTGCCTGCGACAAAGTCCATGCCTAAGGAGATGATGCCTGTTGTCAGCAAGCCGCTGATTGAGTATGGCGTAGAAGAAGCGCTGCAGGCAGGGATGTCTGATATCTGCATCGTCACCGGCCGAGGCAAGCGCTCTTTGGAAGATCACTTCGACGTTAACTACGAACTGGAACATCAGATTTCTGGTACCGATAAAGAGTGTCTGCTGGCGGATATTCGCAGCGTCATCGACCAGTGTACTTTTTCCTACACTCGCCAGCACGAGATGAAAGGTCTCGGCCATGCAGTACTCACCGGCCAGACGCTGATTGGTGACCAGCCGTTTGGTATGGTGCTGGCCGATGACCTGTGCATCAATCCGGGCGGCCCCGGCATTCTGGCGCAAATGGCACAACTGTATAAACAGTTCCGTTGCAGTATTGTTGCTGTCCAGGAAGTGTCTATGGACGAGGTTGGTAACTACGGGATTATTGCCGGGCAACAGATCTCGGATGAACTGATTCGTGTGGAAAAGAGGGTGGAAAAACCCTCCGCAGCAGATGCGCCAAGCAATCTGGCCATTATTGGCCGCTACATTCTCACGCCGGATATCTTCGATCTCATAAAAGATACAGAACCTGGCAAGGGTGGTGAGATTCAGATTACTGATGCTTTGATGGCTCAAGCTCAACGCGGTTGCGTCATGGCCTATAAATTCAAGGGGCGGCGTTTTGATTGCGGCAGCATTGCCGGCTTTATTGAAGCTACCAACTACTGTTACGACCGCCTCTATTCCTGAGCGGCAGAAACATGTTGCGCAGCAGGTTTGGCCATTCAGTGACCGGTGTGCGCTGCTGGGGTATACTGCTGCGCTTCGTCTTTATGCCAGCTGCGTCAGGGCATTGGTAAACAAAAGGTCAGATACAGGAAGTCAGGGTGTTTCAGCCTTTCCATGCAGTTGATCCGCGGGTTGCACAATATCAGGCCCGAGCACCGGGGGTGTGTGGCTACCATTGGTAATTATGATGGCGTACACATGGGCCACAGAACCATTCTGAAGACGCTTGGCGAGCGAGCTTTTGGCGCCAGGGTTTGTGTCGTCACCTTTGAGCCTCAGCCGCGTGAATTTTTTCAGGGCGATGATGCACCGGCAAGGCTGACCAGCCTGCGGGAGAAGCTGGCGCTTTTGGCCGATTACCAGGTTGATCAGGTGCTGTGTCTGCCCTTTAACGAGCGTTTACGCAGCCTTGATGCCAACGACTTTGTTTTGCAGGTGCTGGTTGCCGGGCTGGGCATTGGTTATCTGATTGTGGGCGATGACTTCCGTTATGGTTGCGACCGCAAAGGCGATTTTGACCATCTGAAAATGATGGGTGAGCGCCACAGCTTTGCTGTGTGTGATACCGGTACCGTACTGGTGCAGCAAGGGCGTGTCAGCAGTACTCGTATTCGTGATGCTCTGGCCGCTGATCGGCTCAAGGATGCACAGCTGATGCTAGGCAGGCCATTTACCATGATTGGTCGGGTGGTAACGGGCCAGCAGTTAGGCAGAACGCTGGGTTTTCCAACGGCCAACATTCGCGTTTGCCGTCAGCGTTTGCCCTTGATGGGGGTCTTTGCCGTTCGTACGCTGGTTGGTGGCCGACGTTTTGATGCTGTAGCCAACCTGGGGATCAGACCATCTGTGGCTGGGATAAGCCCTGTACTTGAAGTTCACATGCTGGATTTCACAGGAGATCTATACGGCCAGACCCTGCGGGTAGAATTTGTGGAAAAAATCAGGGATGAGCAGAAGTTCCCATCCCTCGAAGCCCTGCGGGCCGCGATTGCCGATGATGCCGCTACTGCCCGCAGGCTGTTAACTAATCATCATCGGTGATCACCAAGCCTCCGGTAAATACTATGTCCTCTGAAAAAACCGATTACAAACATACCCTGAATTTGCCGCACACCGACTTTCCCATGCGTGGCAATCTGTCCCAGCGTGAGCCGCAGATGCTCAAGCGCTGGTATGACATGGACCTGCACGCCCAGATTCGCAAAGTCAGTCAGGGACGGGAGAAGTTTATCCTGCACGATGGCCCTCCTTACGCTAACGGTGACATTCACATCGGCCACGCGGTGAATAAAATCCTCAAGGACATTATCGTCAAAGCCAAAACCCTGAGCGGTTTTGATGCACCGTACGTGCCAGGGTGGGATTGTCACGGTCTGCCCATCGAGCACAAAGTGGAGGGCATGCTGGGCAAGGCGGGTGATAAAGTGGATTACCAGACGTTCCGCAACAAGTGCCGGGAGTATGCTGCCAAACAGGTGGATGGTCAGCGCGAAGACTTCAGGCGCATGGGGATTATTGGTGACTGGGATCACCCCTACCTGACCATGGACTACCAAAACGAAGCAAACATTATCAGAGCCCTGGGCAAAATAGCCGGCAATGGTCACTTAGTGAAAGGCTACAAACCGGTGTATTGGAGCGTGGTCGGTGGTTCTGCCCTGGCCGAGGCAGAAGTTGAGTATCAGGACAAAACCTCAACCCAGATCGATGTGCGTTACGCCGCCATTGACGAAGCCGACCTGCTCAGCGCTATGGAGTTTGAGGGCGAAGGGCTGGGCGAAGGTGAAGTCTCTGTGGTGATCTGGACCACCACACCCTGGACGCTGCCCTCGTCTCAGGCCGTTTCCATGGGCAGTGATCTGGACTACGCGCTGGTGCAATGCCAAGTCAATGGCGCTCCGGCCCGTCTGGTGTTAGCTGAGGCGCTGGTGGAAGGCGCAATGCAGCGTTACGGCATTGCTGACTACACTATCATTGCCCGCACCAAAGGGGCAGCCTTTGAGCACAAAAAGCTCGCCCATCCTTTTTATGACCGTGAGCTACCGTTGATTCTGGGTGCTCACGTTACCGTGGATGCCGGTACCGGTAATGTCCATACTGCCCCGGACCACGGTGTTGATGATTTTAACATTGCCCGTCAGTATGGTATTGGTACTCTCAACTATCTGGACGACAGTGGTTATTACCGGGCGAATGTCGAACGTTTTGCTGGTGAGCACGTTTACAAGGTTGACCCGAAAGTAATTGAAGTGCTGATTGACAATGGCCGACTGTTGGCTCAGGAAAAGCTGGTACACAGTTACCCACACTGCTGGCGCACCAAAACACCATTGATTTTCCGCGCCACACCCCAGTGGTTTATCAGCATGAGCAAAGAGCACTTGCTGGATACGGCCAAGACCTCTCTCAACGGTGTGTCGTTCACCCCGGAGTGGGGGCGTAACCGCATGGAAGCCATGCTCGGCCAAAGCCCGGACTGGTGTGTCTCCCGTCAGCGCACTTGGGGTGTGCCCATTGCCCTGTTCATTAATAAAGAGACCGAGGAGCTGCACCCGGACACGCAGGTGCTGATTGAGCAGGTGGCGTTGCAAGTAGAGCAAGAGGGTATGGATGCCTGGTTCAATCTGGAGCCGGCGGACCTGCTCAGTGCCGAAGATGCCGAGCAGTATGTGAAGGTGACGGATACCCTGGACGTCTGGTTTGACTCTGGCGTTACCCACTATTCCGTGCTGTCCCGGCGCCCGGAACTGCAATTTCCTGCCGATCTCTATCTTGAAGGTTCCGACCAGCATCGAGGCTGGTTCCAGTCTTCGCTGAAAACCAGCATCGCTATGAATGGCGTGCCGCCCTACAAAAGCTTACTGACCCACGGCTTTACCGTAGACGCTCAGGGCCGCAAGATGTCGAAGTCACTGGGCAATGTCATTGCGCCGCAAAAAGTGTTTAAATCCCTTGGCGCAGACATTCTGCGTCTGTGGGTTTCAGCCACTGACTACACCTCAGAAATAACCGTCTCAGACGATATCCTCAAGCGCACTGCAGACAGCTATCGTCGTATTCGCAATACGGCCCGTTTTCTGCTGTCTAATCTGACCGGCTTTGATCCGCAAAGCGATGTGGTGGCTTGGGAAGACATGCTGTCACTGGACAAATGGGTGGTAGATCGCACCCTGAAATTGCAAAACGAGGTAATTGACGCCTATAACAGCTATAACTTCCTGACGGTTTACCAGAAAGTGCATAACTTCTGCTCGCTTGATCTTGGTGGCTTTTACCTGGATATCATCAAGGATCGTCAATACACCACTGCCCAGAACAGCCTGGCCCGGCGCAGTTGCCAGACGGCGATGTATCACATCATCGAAGCGTTTGTTCGCTGGATGGCACCCATCATCAGCTTCACCGCTGATGAAATCTGGGAAACCATGCCCGGTCAGCGTGGTGCATCGGTATTTCTGGAGACTTGGTATGAAGGGCTGGGTTCACTGGCGGGTGATGTCTTGGGCCGGGATTACTGGAATACCATTCTGGACGTGAAGACCGCCGTTAACAAAGCGTTGGAAGAGGCTAGGGTAGCTGGGGTTATTGGCGGTTCTCTGGAAGCTGAGGTAACGCTGTACGCTGATGACGCTCTGATGCAGGTGCTGAACCAGCTCGGTGACGAATTGCGCTTTGTGTTGATCACTTCCAGTGCCGCCGTTGCGCCCCTCGCTGCTGCCGGTGAGGCGATGGCTACTGAGTTGGCCGACCTGAAAGTGCAAGTGGAAAAATCAGAGCATCAAAAGTGCGACCGCTGCTGGCACCGTCGCGCTGATGTGGGTGCGACACCGGAGCACCCTGAACTGTGTGGTCGTTGTGTAGAAAATGTCATTGGTGACGGTGAAAAACGCCGGTTTGCTTGATATATCGCAAAAAAACACCCGGTAATTGCCGGGTGTTTCGGTAAATCGCACTATCTAAATCCTGTTGTTGGGGCATAGTATTGATTCGTTCACTAAAATGCTGCTTCTATTACAGTGCCAGGCGCTCAAGGCAAGACTCGGTATTTTAACAACAACGTTACCGATATGGATCTCTTCGCAGGAACTGATCATGCAAACGAAAACTTCCTCAAAGCTGCACTGGCTCTGGCTTAGTGTCCTGATTCTCGGTCTGGATCAGCTGATCAAATGGTGGGTGATTCAGGAGTTAACGCTCTATCAGCAGCTTCCGGTACTGCCATTTTTCTCCCTCACCCTGGCCTACAATACCGGTGCCGCCTTCAGTTTTTTGAGTTCTGCCTCTGGCTGGCAGCGCTGGTTCCTCAGCGGTGTGGCCATACTTGTCAGTATTATGCTGGTGGGCTGGATGCGGCAACTGCGCCCAGGTGAAAACTGGCAGGCATGCTCGCTGGCCCTGATTCTGGGAGGCGCTCTTGGGAACCTGATTGATCGCTTGCTGTATGGCCATGTTACTGACTTTTTGTTGTTTTATCACAAGAACTGGTTCTTTCCCGCTTTTAATCTGGCGGATATGGCCATCACTGTCGGGGCGGCCATTTTGATTCTGGACATGTTCCGGAGCAAGCCTGCGTCTTGAGGCTAAGGATAATTACAAAAACAGGAGCGTGTCGCCATGGCACCGGTAATAGAGCAAGGCAGTAAAGTCATCCTGCACTTCTCCCTGAAATTGGATGATGGCAGCTTGGTGGATGCCACACCCGATCAACAGCCTGCGTCTTTGGTTATTGGTGATGGTAATCTGCCGACGGGCTTTGAGCAGCAGCTGCTGGGGCTGTCTGCCGGTGACCAGCGAACGGCACGGATTCCCCCGGAAAAAGCGTTCGGCATGCCCAATCCCAACAACGTCCAGTGCCTGCCCAGAGGCCGTTTTAGTAGCGACGTTGAGCTGGAAGAAGGATTAGTGTTGTCGTTTACCGATGCGGCCAATAGTGAATTGCCGGGCGTCATCTGCCGTATTAACGAACAGACAGTTGAGGTTGATTTCAACCATCCACTGGCGGGGCGTCATCTGGTGTTTAATGTGCAGATTATTGCTGTCCAGGCACCCTGAACTGCGACTGTGAATTGTTAGACAGGATTTCTTGTCATGAAAATCAAGCTGGCAAATCCCCGTGGTTTTTGTGCCGGGGTCGATCGTGCCATTGAGATCGTCAACCGGGCACTGGAAGTGTTTGGCCCTCCCATCTACGTGCGCCATGAAGTGGTACACAACAAGTATGTTGTTGAAGATCTGAAGCAACGGGGGGCGATTTTTGTTGATGAGCTGGATCAGGTACCCGACGACGTTATAGTTATCTTCAGCGCCCATGGTGTGTCTAAAGTGGTGGAAGACGAAGCCCGGCGACGAGGACTGAAAGTGTTTGACGCCTCCTGCCCGCTGGTAAAAAAAGTCCATATGGAAGTGGTGCGTTATGCGCGCGATGGCATGGAGTGTGTGCTGATTGGTCATCACGGGCATCCGGAAGTGGAAGGCACTATGGGGCAGTTCGACCCGGGCAATGGTGGTGCTATGTATCTGGTGGAAAACGAGGACGATGTGCACTCTTTGCAAGTGTCTAACCCCGGACGGCTGGCTTATGTTACCCAGACCACGCTCTCCATGGACGACACTGCTAAAGTGATTTCTGCACTGCGTGCCAGATTCCCAGCCATTCAGGGACCAAGGAAAGACGATATCTGTTACGCCACCCAAAACCGTCAGGATGCGGTAAAGCTGCTGGCAAGCCAGTGTGACCTGGTGCTGGTGGTCGGTTCGGTCAACAGCTCCAACTCCAACCGTCTGCGTGAGCTGGCCGAGCGCAGTGGTGCTCAGGCATTCCTGGTGGACGATGCTGACGATGTGCAGCCTGCCTGGCTTGCTGATAAACACGCCGTCGGCATTACTGCTGGTGCCTCAGCCCCGGAAACGTTGGTTCAGGGCGTGATTGCCCGATTAGTTGAGCTGGGCGCACAGTTGCCCGAAGAGCTGGCGGGTAAGCCAGAAAACGTAGTGTTTTCCATGCCGAAGGAATTACGACTCCAGCCAGTGGAAAATTAGTATACACGCCCCGTCGCTTTGCAAGTTGCAGCTTTACTGGCAGCATCCTGGTGCTTGTCAACAAAGTTGACTTCCCCGCCTGGACATGAAGTCCCTCGGAGGTTAGGGAAGCCGCAGACAAAAAAAACCGAATTGCTCAGAGCAAAATTGCATGATGCAGGCTTGGGCGACAGACAGTAAGAGGCAGCATAAAACACTCTTGCCGGATGCTTTTTCTGCGACAGAATAAAATCGTATGTTTCTGTGAATATTTGTTAGGTGTCGCACAACTTTGTGTATTGCGAAAACTTTTTTGTCATGATGTCAGGGCAAAATCTGTACCAATGCGTTAATCAACTCTACCTCCAGGGAGTTGCTCTATTGAGCCTCAGGTATTTTTCGTAGGTTGTCTATCAGGAATAAGGGAAAACTGATAATCTCGAAAAGTTTTCCAATGTGACAATTTCAGGATAGGTTGAACAACTTGCGTACCAGTGTTTTATCTGTACAGCTTTACCAAGGATGCAGGAGATTAATTACCCCATGACCACCGGATTCTGGAGTGACAAATACCCGGAAGGTATTCCTGCAACTATCGACGTTGGGCAGTATCGATCCATTATTGATGTGCTGGAATACAGTACCCGCAAGTTTGCGGACAAGCCGGCATTCAGCAATATGGGGTATGAGCTGAGTTATGCCCGTCTTTATGAACTCAGCGGCCATTTTTGCAGTTATTTGCAAAACCATACAGACCTGCAACCCGGTGACCGAATTGCCATAATGCTGCCCAATGTTTTGCAGTTTCCAGTAGCTGTATTTGGTGCTTTGCGGGCAGGCCTGATTGTGGTTAACACTAATCCGCTGTACACCGAACGGGAAATGGAGCATCAGTTTCGTGATTGTGGTGCCAAAGCTCTGCTGGTGTTGGCCAATATGGCCTACATGGCTGAGAAAGTACTGCCCAGGACGACTATCAAGCAGGTAATCGTCACCGAGGTGGGGGATATGCTGCCACCAGTCAAGCGAATTCTGGTAAACCTGGTGGTCAAGCATGTGAAGAAACTGGTGCCCGCATACTCATTGCCAAATGCTGCCTGTTTCAGAGACGTGTTGAGCCTTGGTGCTATTCACCCCTGTGTGGACGCGCGTCGTGAAAATGATGATGTGGCTATTGTGCAATACACCGGGGGGACCACAGGTGTTGCCAAAGGTGCCATGCTGACTCACCGTAATATTCTCAGCAATATGTTCCAGGTAAAAGCACTGGTGGGCGGCAATCTGAAAGAGGGCGCAGAGCTGATTATTGCCCCATTGCCGCTTTATCATATTTTTGCCTTTACCGTGCACTGCATGGTGGCCATCCTGCTTGGTGAGCACAATGTACTGATCACCAATCCCAGAGACATGAAATCGTTTATCAAAGATCTTGCCGGCAAACCATTCAGCATGTTTATCGGGCTGAATACGCTGTTTATCGGGCTGATGAACCAGGAGGCGTTTCGCAGGCTGGATTTCTCATTTCTGAAAAACACCATTTCCGGTGGCATGGCCTTGCAGCTAGATACTGCTGAGCGCTGGGAAAATCTGACCGGCTGTCGTATTTGTGAGGGTTATGGCATGACCGAAACGTCGCCGGTGGTGACCATTAACCCGCTGGATAAGATTAAGCTCGGTACGATCGGGCTGCCGGTGCCTTCTTGTGAGCTGATGGTTATTGACGCTGAAGACAACGAGTTGCCCATCGGTGAGATCGGTGAGCTGTGCATCAAAGGCCCGCAGGTCATGAAAGGCTATTGGCAGAGCGAGCAGGCAACAGAGGAAGCCATGTTTGATGGCTGGTTGCGAACAGGGGATATTGCCTGCATTGACGACGAGGGTTATGTGACCATTGTCGATCGCAAAAAGGATATGATCTGCATTTCTGGTTTTAACGTTTATCCAAATGAACTTGAAGAGGTGCTTTCGATTCACCCAGGTGTGGCTCAATGCGCAGTAATCGGTGTGCCGGACAAACGCTCAGGCGAAGCCATCAAGGTCTTTGTGGTCAGTAGCAACCCGAAACTGACTGCTGAGGAAGTTATTCTGCACTTTCGTCAGAATCTGACCGCCTATAAAGTGCCCAAACAAGTAGAGTTTCGGGCAGAATTACCAACCACCAATGTGGGTAAGATTCTTCGCCGTCAACTGCGTGAAGAAGAACTGGATAGACTGGCTCAGGCAACGGATTAGCCAGATTTATACCCAATGGATTCATGTTGCTACACGGCGGCAATTGAGCGAAGCCCCGGGAGCGTAGAAATACTACGCGACTGGGGTGAGCGACAGCAGCCAACAAAGTAGCAACATGGAAGGCGACGGGTATAGAACATTGTTTGCCCGGTGGGTCATTGGCCGGGAAACCTTTCCCAGGGCGGTCACACTGACAGCTGTCTTGCTTGGTGTCCAGGCACCGATTTCATTGAACGGGAGTATCCGGGTGTCCGGCTTCAGCGACGGCTTAAGTGAACAGAAAACACGTCAAGCCATTAATAACTGCATGATTCGTGATCGTTATCGCTTGCGTGGTAAATTGCGTCGCCTAAAGCGCAATGACAAGGCAGAGCAGACGCGGTTGCAGGAAAAAATAGCAGCATCACTGTCGTTAGTGACCCAGCGTCAGGCCGCCTTGCCGGAGATTCGCTATGAGCAGGAACTGCCGGTTATCGGGCGCAGGGAAGATATCGCCAGGATGATTCAGGAGCACCAAGTGGTGGTGGTGGCAGGGGAGACCGGTTCGGGAAAAACCACTCAATTGCCCAAAGTTTGCCTTGAGGCCGGTCGAGGTATTTTTGGTACCATTGCCCACACTCAGCCAAGGCGACTGGCGGCGCGCTCCGTGGCCAATCGTATAGCTGAAGAGCTGGGTGTGTCTCTTGGGGAGCAGGTAGGCTACCAGGTTCGTTTTACTGATCACTCCACCGAGTCAACCCTTGTCAAGCTGATGACTGACGGCATCTTGCTGGCAGAAATCCAGCATGACCGTTTTCTCAATCGCTACGACACGCTGATTATTGATGAAGCCCATGAACGCAGTCTGAATATTGATTTTCTGTTGGGCTATATCAAGTTGATTCTGCCTAAACGGCCTGATCTGAAAGTGATCATTACCTCAGCCACTATTGATGTTGAGCGATTCTCCCAACACTTTGACAATGCACCAGTTATTGAAGTTTCGGGTCGTACGTACCCGGTGGAAACGCTTTATCGACCACTGGAGGATTTAGACCTTGACAGCCGTGATTCGGACCAACGACTGCAGCAGGGCATTCTGGCAGCACTGAAAGAAATTGATGGCATCGAGCGCGCTGGTTTGGCTAAGCGATTGGGCGATGTACTGGTATTTCTCAGTGGTGAGCGGGATATTCGTGAAACGCATCAGTTTCTGCGTGAGGCAAAACTGGATCACACTGAGATTCTGCCCCTTTATGCCCGTCTGTCTGCTGCAGAGCAGAATCGTATTTTCCAGACTCACTCGGGGCGGCGTGTTATTCTCTCCACCAACGTGGCCGAGACCTCGCTCACGGTACCCGGTATCCATTACGTGATCGATCCTGGCACGGCACGTATCAGCCGTTACAGCGTTCGCTCAAAAGTACAGCGACTGCCTGTAGAAGCGGTTTCCCAGGCTTCGGCCAATCAGCGTAAGGGGCGATGTGGCCGGGTGGCTGAGGGGATTTGTATCCGCCTTTATTCTGAGGAGGATTTTCTCTCTCGCCCGGAGTTTACCGATCCGGAAATTCTGCGTACTAATCTGGCCGCGGTTATCTTGCAAATGCTGCGGATGGGGTTGGGTGATATTGCCGCTTTCCCATTTGTTGATCCACCTGACAGCAAGGCCATTAACGACGGCTTCAAGCTACTGCAGGAGCTGGGTGCGGTGGGCAAAGACCGGCGTATAAGCCGCATTGGTCGCCAGCTTGGCCAGTTACCTGTGGATCCGCGACTGGGTCGTATGCTGATCGAGGCCCATAATCATAACGCTCTTCATGAGGCGCTGATTATTGTCAGCGCTCTGGCTGTTCAGGACCCACGGGAGCGCCCCCAAGATAAACAACAGGTGGCAGACCAGTATCATCGCGAGCTTTACCACGATGATTCAGACTTCATGACCTATGTAAATCTGTGGGAGACCTATGAGGAGCAACGTCAGGCGCTGTCTCAGAACCAGCTGCGCAAGTATTGCAACAAGCACTTTTTGTCGTTTATGCGCATGCGTGAATGGCGCGACCTGCACCGGCAACTTTCGCTAGCCTGCAAAGACCTGCAGTTTCGTTCCAATGACAGCCCGGCCAGTTATGGCGATGTGCATAAATCCCTGCTTTCTGGCCTATTGTCCCAGCTTGGCAGCAAGGACGATGAAGCGGACTATATGGGTGCCCGCAATCGTCGTTTCTATCTGTTCCCCGGTTCTGCGCTTTACAAGCGCAAGCCCAAGTGGGTGATGGCTGCCGAGCTGGTGGAAACATCAAGGCTATTCGCCCGGACAAGCGCCAAGGTGGAGCCGCAGTGGATTGAACCGCTGGCTGGCCATCTGGTGAAACGGAATTATTTTGAACCCCATTGGGAAAAAAAGCGTTCCCAAGTGGTGGCGTTTGAACAGGTGACATTGTACGGATTGATTGTGGTCGGTCGTCGCAAGGTTAATTACGATTCCATTGATCCTGTGCTTGCCCGGGAAATTTTTATCCGCGAAGCGCTGGTTGAAGGGCACTTTGACTCCAAGGGCGCGTTTCAAAAGCACAATCTGGCTTTGATCGAAGAAGTGGACGAGCTGGAAGCGAAATCCCGTCGCCGGGATATTCTGGTGGACAGTGAGACGCTGTTCCAGTTCTATGACGAGCTGGTTCCGGCGGATATCTGCAGCGGGGCCAGTTTTGAACAGTGGCGCAAGGGCGCTGAGCGCCAGCAACCGGACTTGCTGCATCTGACCAAAGAGTACCTGATGAAACATGATGCCGGACAGGTGACGGTTAACCGGTATCCGGACCGGCTGCGCTGGGAGGGGCTGGAGCTGCCTCTGAGCTACCATTTTGCTCCCGGTGAGGTGGATGACGGCGTGACAGTGACTGTGCCAGTGCAAGCGTTGCGGTTGTTGCCAAAGAACCGGTTGCAGTGGCTGGTGCCGGGTATGCTGTTTGACAAGTGTGTGGCGCTGGTGCGCGCCATGCCTAAGCCAGTGCGCAAGAACTTTGTGCCGGTGCCTGATTTTGTTACCGGTGCCCTGGAGTCACTGTCTGCCTGTGATGAGCCGCTGACGGAGATGCTGGGGCGACAGCTGACCCGTATTTCTGGTGTGCGTATTCTGGAAGAGCAATGGCACACTGAGAACCTTGACCCCCACTTGTTGATGAATATTCGGGTAATCAACGACGAGGGTGAGGTGGTTGGTCAGGGACGCGATCTGAACCAGCTCCGGCAGCAGTTTGCTGATCGTGTTCAGGATTCCATCCGCAAGCTGGGTAAGAGTGATCTCGAGCAGGAAGGGTTGCAGGACTGGACCTGCGGTGAGCTGCCTGAAGAGATGACGCGCAAGGCCGGTGGTTTGTTGCTGAAGTCTTACCCTGCTCTGGTGGATCAGCGTGACAGTGTGGCAGTGCATTTATTTGAAAATCCTGCCCTGGCGCTGGTTGAACATCGCAAAGGGCTGATGCGGCTGCTGCGTATCAAGCTGGCCAGCCAGCTTAAATTTGCCTTGAGCAAAATGACCCGGTTAAAAGAGACACGGTTGCTGGCTACTAATCTGGTGAATCAGAATCAGCTTGATGATGATCTGCAGAATCTGATCATCAGTGCTGTCTATCTGCGTGATGGGGTGGCGCTGGCAAGGAGTCGTGAGATGTTTCAGGCATTGTTAGAGCAATACAAGGGGGATATCGTCCCTGTTGCTGAAAAGATTGATCTGATTATCCATGAGATATTTCGTACAGCGCAAAGCGTCAATCGCCAGTTGAAAGGAAAAATCAGTTTTGATCGGGCGCTGGCTATGGCCGATATCAAACAGCATGTGCAAAAATTGTTACGCCCCGGCTTTATGGTGAATGCGGGTGTGGAGTGGCTTAGTCATTATCCCCGCTATTTCAAAGCGCTGGAAATAAGATTGGAAAAGTTGCCGGCACAGGTGAATAAGGACCGGGTCTGGACCGAGGAATTAACTGCTTTACAACAGCGATTTGACAAACGACAGGAGATTCATAATCAACACAGGGTTGTTGATTCGAATCTGCAACTGTTTTATTGGATGCTAGAAGAATATCGAGTTTCACTATTTGCCCAGCAGTTAGGCACGCGCTTTCCTGTTTCTGATAAACGGTTGCGTAAATTGTGGGAAGAAGTTAAAGATGTCTGATACTTGGAAAATATGCTTGTGCTGATGATTTTATTAAGAAAATACGGCTTGGACATAGTTTTTTCAATGGTGAGTTAATAGGCTGAAGTCGTATTTTAATAAATGAGAATGATTTACAGAAAACTAACAAAAAATTGACGAACGCATTTTTTCTCTGTTTAATGACATAACAACAAAGCATTTAATTCCGATAAAATACACAAGCGCAGTGTCAATTAACCAGATGACAGGGATAGTCGTCTTATGCGAACAGGTGAACAGGTTCTTATTATCGAAGATGCACGAACGCGTCGGCATGATTTCAGTACAATTTTGCAGTTTATGGGTTATCACACCGTAGCCATTGATTCAGCATACTGGGAAGATGCTGTTAGTGATTACTCTCCTCAATCATTCAGTGCCTTATTCTTGGGTGGTTTTTTGCAAGCAGAGAGCACCCTGCAGGGAATGCTTGCACGCATACAAAGCTGGTGTGGTGGCGTGCCTGTTATCCGGGTTGCTGAACCACTACCTGATAATTTGCCGACGTCACTGGCTCGGCAGATAATTGCCCGAGTGGATTGGCCATGTAGTAAGCATCAGCTGTTGTCCAGCTTGCATTATGGTCAGGTATATCGCGAACAGTGGCGCCAGGCGCATCAGACCGGCTGTAATCAGCAGGTTCGGTTGTTTCAGGGGCTGGTAGGCAAAAGCGAATGGATTCGTAACGTTCGCTCAGCGATGGCTAAAGTGGCCGATCGGGATGTTAATGTGCTGATTACCGGTGAGTCCGGTACTGGCAAAGAGGTCGTAGCTCGCAATTTGCACGAAAATTCCTGTCGTAAAGATGCGCCATTTGTCCCCGTCAACTGTGGTGCTATTCCAATGGATCTGCTGGAAAGTGAACTGTTTGGCCATGAGAAGGGAGCATTTACTGGCGCAGTGAGCAGTCGCAAGGGGCGTTTTGAGCTTGCTGAGGGTGGCACATTATTCTTGGATGAAATTGGTGATATGCCTCTGCACATGCAGGTTAAGCTACTGCGTGTGTTGCAGGAGCGAACGTTTGAGCGGGTTGGTGGTACGGAACAGGTAGAAGTCGATGTCCGTATCATTGCCGCCACGCACAAGATTCTGGAAGATATGATTGCTGAGGGCACCTTCCGGGAAGATCTTTACTACCGTCTGAACGTATTTCCCATTCAAACCCCGGCCCTGAGAGAGCGTCCTGAAGATATTCCCCTGATGATCAATGAATTGACTCACGCTATGGAGAAACAGGGCAGGGGTTCCATTCGTCTGAGTTCTGCGGCCATCTTATCGTTGTGCCGTCATGACTGGCCGGGCAATGTGCGAGAAATGGCTAATCTGCTTGAGCGTATGGCCATTATGTACCCCTATGGTGTAGTCGGTATTCAGGACTTGCCAAAAAACTTCCGTCATCTGGACGCCATCAATCAGGAAGATGATGGTGTTGCCGATCTGTTTCCTGACAGCATTCAGCCACCAGGCCACACACCCGGCAAAGAAGATCTTGCGGTTCTGCCGGTCGGTGGGCTCAATCTGAAGGAGTACCTGACGCGTCTGGAGAAGAGTTTGATTCAACAGGCGCTGAGTGACTGCAACAGTGTGGTGGCCAGAGCTGCTGATAAACTTCAGATACGGCGCACAACGCTGGTGGAAAAAATGCGCAAGTATGGTCTGCAACGTTATGAAGATCCGGTCAGAACCTGAAGCTGAATCCCCCATAATAAAAGGTCGCAATTACTGCGGCCTTTTTTGTTTGCCCAGCGAAGCGGGCAAACCCGTCAGGCTGAAAGAAGCCTGTACCGCCTCGACGGAGGGGAAGGTAATCCGAATGGCAAGGGCGTAGCTGGCCAACGGCTGGGTCTGAAGAAAGCCATAGGAAGTCAGAAGCACACAGCGCAAGCGAACCTGATTCGGCAGGTCGGGAGCAGCAAGCGTGCGAAATAGCGCAACGCTCAATACTCAGTCAGTCCCGACAAGTGTTAGAGGGTGGAATTTCTGGCAGGGAACCGTTCAGTAACTGGGGAAGCCTGGCATCAATCCCTGAATCATCGGGGGCTGTTATCGCAAGAGGAAACTCAAGGGTGGCAGTGGTGTGAGGTGGCAGATGAGCCCGTAGTAGTGTTGAAACTCCGGCCTGTGAAAGCGGGTAACCGTCTGGAGGGCAAAACCGGAGTGACCACAGTCTGGTATCTGTGGGGCATTTGTCGTCAAAAGCGGCAGATGTTGCGAAGGGGTGAAGCATTCTATAAGAGCGTCCAGAGCGCAGGAATGATTTTGTGGATACACAAGCTGCTTGACGAAGCAGGGTATCTTCAGCCGGTGGGGTCGGGAACGACCATGCTGACTGACAGAACTGAATAAACTCGATAGCGCAGTTTTTAATGCCTGACCAAAACCCAAAAGTTGAGTTATGCGCTCACGCAGCCCTGGCATGGTAAATGACTGTGCTGGCTCCTGAGATCCAAGGTCACCCCCTGCCATGTGTTTGCTGGATGACCTGGCCGGCATAACCCTTTGCAGCGATGCCGTGAAGGATTCCTATAGTGGACCCCATAAACTGGACAGATAGCTAAGTTAAGTTTTCTGGCTGTAACATGACCCCTCAGGAGTAAGTCTGACTGCAAAGGTGTGAGCCGAAGGGCAGAAATCGCATACAAGGCCGAGTCTCGTGGGCGAGTGAGCCAAGGATCACAAAGCCCCCTGGTTTGAGAGATACGGTAAATGCGGCGGTTGTGCACTGAAAGTTCATGTTCCCTCTTGTTTATAAAGAGTGGGGAGGTCTGTTCAACATGCGATTGGTTATTCCCAGTTCTCAGCCACTGGTTACAACAGGCTTGGCGAGCAGGATTCATCACCCTGTTCAAACCCGATGACAACCAATAGCGCTCGCAGGAACAATCCTGTGAGGTGATTGAGCAGAAGTCAGCAGACGTCATAGTAGTTGTTCGACAGGAGTCATCAGCGAAGGACTGGACACCGATGACAAAGAGGAGACTGATTCCCCCAGCGCAGTCAGCCGCCCGGCGAACCACTGTGTCTGGCGACAGAATCTTTAACCAGCTTTGAACTACGATCTGTTAAGTTGCGCACTGGAACCTGCCAGCCTGTTGAAAACATGCGACTGCATGGATGCAGGAGGCAGGGCGAAGCAGGAGGCAGAGCCGAGAAACAGGTCAGAAACAACAAAGGGGCTCCCGGTATTGATGGGGTCACGATTGAGGCTTACCCTGATTTTGCCAAACAACACTGGTCTCAAGTACGCCAAGCCTTGTTAGACCGAACATACAAGCCATCACCCGTCCTTCGGGCAGTGATAGAAAAGCCCGATGGCGGTGAACGACTGCTGGGCATTCCAACGGTTATGGACAGGGTAATACAACAGGCCATCGTGCAAGTGTTGTCACCGATCCTTGATCCGGAATTCTCCGCCAGCAGTTTTGGTTACAGACCGGGAAAGTCTGCACAAGATGCCGTGCAACAGGTTAAAGGCTACATCAAGCAGGGGCTACACCAAGCGGTTGACGTTGATCTGAGTAAATTCTTTGGCTGGTTTTTGCTCCTGCAAAACCAGACTTCCCACCTTCCATGGTGATCATACGGTCAGCCACGATGTGCTCATGTCGAGAGTCTCTCGCAAGATTAACGACAAACGCCTGTTAAAACTGATTGGCTGCTACCTCCGTGCTGGTGTCATGATTGATGGGCAATGCTACCCCACACGGGTAGGTATGCCACAAGGTGGCCCTCTTTCGCCACTGCTGTCTAATACACTTCTCGACGACCTGGATAAAGAACTGGAACACTGGGGTCACTGTTTTGCTCGTTACTGTGATGACTTCGTGATACTGGTCGGTAGTCAGCGGGCAGGGGAACGAGTGGTGGAGAGCGTCACCCGCTATCTTGAACGTCGGCTGAAACTGACGGTAAACCAGAACAAAAGTAAGGTGGTGAAGGCTACTGAAGCTGAGTTTCTGAGCTTTACCTTCGCAGGGAAGAAAATCCGTTAGCCAGAGAAGAGCCTGAAGCGCTTCAGGCAGAAAATCCTCAAGCTCACCAGCCGAAGCTGGGGAGTCTCGATGGGCTACCGCCTGAGAAAACTTGCTGAATATGTCCGGGGCTGGATGGGTTATTTCAGAATAACCAAATACTACCGCCCCATACCGCGACTGGATCAATGGATACGTCGGCGCATCCGTTGCTGCTTTGTCAAGCGATGGCGTAGGCCGAAAACCCGTTATAGAAATTTGGTCATGTTAGGCGTTGATCGCATCAAAGCCGCTTTGATCGCAGCCAGTAGTATAAGGGTATTACCGGTTGAGCAAAACGTATGCGGTGCAGCAGGCGTTGAACGACAGTTATCTTGCAAGCCTTGGGCTTGTTTCATTAAAAGACTTGTGGATCAGGTTTCACCATCCTCGGTGAACCGCCGTATGCGGACCCCCCATGTGCGGTGGTGTGTGGGCTGGAGGTTAGAGACCTCCGGCTACCCGATTTCTCTGCCCAATAGGTGTTCAGCAAAAGTTCCTTATCCACACTGCGTGACATGCCAAGTGTTCTTCTGGCAGGATGGTTGGTTTTATTTGTGACAGAAGGCGAGGGGAATACGTGCAATTTTCAATCCACAACACCAGTGATACCGGCGAGATCAAGTCGTTGTTTGCCAGAACATTCACCCACTGTGCAAACGAGGCTGAGGGGCAGATGGTGGCAAACCTGGCCGAAGAGGTGATGGTAACCACCGACCCTCAGGATGTTTTTGTTTTTGTCGCCTGCGAAGATGCTGGTCAGCTGGTTGGCTGCATAATTTTCAGTCGTTTGGTTTTTGCCAGTGGAATAAGTGCTTTTCTGCTCTCGCCGGTTGCCATTGATACGCCATTTCAGGGGTGCGGCACCGGCCAGGCGCTGATCAATTTTGGTTTGGAGGCGCTGAAACAAAAGGGTGTAGAGTTGGTGTTTACCTACGGTGATCCTGCTTTTTACTCTCGCGTCGGTTTTAGCGCCGTTAGCGAAACAGCGGTTCAGGCTCCGCAGCCGTTGTCACAGCCCCAGGGCTGGCTTGGGCAGTCGCTGGTAAGTCAGGCAATGCCAACTGGCTGCTTACAGTGTCAGTGCGTTGCGGCAATGAATAAGCCGGAAATCTGGTGAGCGCAGCTTGCGTCAAAACCACAAGCCAGTCCAGGCTACTGAGATGAGAGCCCAAGTTTCTGACTGCTGATTCAACAGCCAGAAACTTGGGCTGTGTTCGACTGAACACGGTGTCCGGATTGTCATCTAAAATAGCGTGTTAGCGTAAAAAATAACAGTGTCAGTGCGTTGCGGCAATGAATAAGCCGGAAATCTGGTGAGCGCAGCTT
>JAKROC010000259.1 GCA_024509075.1 Endozoicomonas sp. | reverse complement strand
AGGCGCCCCGCAGTGAAATGACTTATCGCCGATGGTAGTGTGGGGCCTCCCCATGTGCACCCTGAAGGGCATAAAAGAGTAGGTCATCTTCAGACAACCATACAAAACCCCTGATTGTTAGTTCAGTCAGGGTTTTTTTGCGTCTGGTGATTGTTGGCGTGCAGATCGAAGCAACTAATGTCATTAGAAATAATCGTGAACAGACAAAAAATAATTAATGGTGACAACAGAGGAAGCGGGGTTGCCTCAAGAGCTACTTTAAGTGGTGACAAAAAAGTGAACGCCTTTATGATCTGGGGCAGGGAAGACAGAAATCGCATTGTGCAAGACTAATCCTTAATATGGGTGGTCTCAATAAGGCTACACCCGTAGGGTCTGTCAATAGAAGAACGACAATGTTGGTTTGTTAATGATCAAGCAGCGTTCCTGTATTAGATAATGGTGTTTAGTTTTCTCGTCTTTTGTACGGTATACCCCAATGAACCCGCTTAAAAAAATAATCCCCATTACGCTTATCTTCCTGGGGCTGTTCTGCTTTGTGGAACTGATTTTTCCCGAAGGTATGTTTACAGTATTACAACAGCGGGTAATGGCCATATTTATTCTGGCCACGTTGTTATGGGTTAGTGATGCGGTGCCGGCATTTGCCACATCTCTTCTGATCATTGCTCTGTTGGTGCTGACGGCTTCAAACAGTGCGCCTTTTCCCCTGAGAGCTGCGTTGGGGGATGATATGCTCAATTACACGACCATTTTCAATAGTCTGGCATCACCGGTCATCGTGCTTTTCCTTGGTGGATTCTTTATTGCCCTGGCCTGTGCCAAGTACAAGGTGGACATCAACTTGGCTCGGGTGTTGTTGAAGCCGTTTGGGCAAAAATACGAGATCGTCATGCTGGGGGTGATGATCATTACCGCGGTTTTCTCCATGTTTATGAGCAACACGGCAACCAGCGTTATGATGCTGACCATTATGACGCCACTGGTTGCCAGGATGGACAGTGAAGATCCGGGTTGTCGAGCCATGGTATTGAGCATTCCCATTGCCGCTAACCTGGGGGGTATGGGAACGCCTATTGGCACGCCACCCAATGCGATTGCTTTTCGCTACTTTGTCGGGGAGTACGCACTCTCTTTTGGCGGTTGGATGCTGTTAGCCGTACCGATTACCGTTATTATGATTGTCTTCAGTTGGTGGTTGCTGCAAAAGATGTACCCGTCACGGGGCGGAGACTTGGATGTCCAGATAGATGGGCGATTTGAAAAAGGGCTGAAGCCGTACATTGTTTATGCCGTCATGACGCTGACCATCCTGTTATGGGTGTTTTCCAGTGTACACGGCATTAATGCTTATGCCGTTGCCATGATTCCGGTGGCGGTATTCAGCCTTTGTGGCATCGTCGATAAGCACGATTTAAAGTTGATCAGCTGGGATGTGCTCTGGCTGCTGGCCGGTGGTATTGCCATTGGTATGGCGCTGGCATCTTCTGGTCTGGCCAGCCTGATTGTCAGCATGGTGCCGTTTGACCAGTTTGGGGCAATCACTGTTATTTTGGGCATCAGCGTGCTGTCTATGGTGATGGCGACGTTTATGTCCCATACAGCCACAGCCAACTTGCTGATGCCGATTGCTGTTTCCATGTCCACTTCAGTCGCCAGTATTCAGGATATGGGTGGGCTGGTTGTGATTGGTACGGCAGTTGCCTTGGCCTCCTCTTTGGGCATGGGGTTGCCCATCAGCACTCCACCCAACGCCCTGGCTCACGCCACAGGCCTTGTTGCTACCAAAGACTTTATCAGAACTGCCCGGGTGTTAAGCCCTCTGGGGGTGCTGCTGATTTTTTTCGTATTGATTTTGACAACCTTTATGGGCTTTTTCTGAGCTATATAGCGGAAACCTCTTGGTTGACGTTTCCGCGACTCCAAAAAACCTAAAAGTAGCCAAGCATACCTAACAGGGTAACAGCAGAGAAAATAACAATTACACCAATGGTGCTGATGAATTTGCCGGTTTTAATAAAATCCCGGCTGTTAACCATTCCCGTTGCATGGGCCAGAGCATTGGGGGGCGTACTGATGGGCAGTGCCATACCCATAGAGGCCGACAGGGCGACGCAGATGACCATCAGGCTGATGCCGCCGTAATTTTCCAGTTCGGGCAGCACGGTGGCCACGGAAACAGCAATAGGCATCAGCAGATTGGCTGTGGCGGTGTTTGACATAAAGGTTGCCATTACCATAGAAACTACCGCCATCAGGAATAGCACTGTGAAGGTTCCCATGGAACTGAACGGAATGGTTTCCACAACCGCACGGGCCAGGCCACTTTTTTCCAGAGCGTAACCGAGGGCAATACCTCCGGCAATCAGCCACAGAACATCCCAATTTATTTTACGAATGTCGTCGGTATTAATAATGCCTGACAGAGAGAAAACAATCACGGGCAATAAGGCGACTGTGTATGAATTCACGCCGTGCAAACTGGAGGTCGTCCACAAAAAAACCGTGGCCGCAGTGGTGGCGTAAACGAGGAGTGCTTTTGGTGAACGTTCAAATCTGCTGTCAATTCTTACCGCCAGCTCCTGGATGTTGCCCGGGTATAGTTTTCGTAGCAAGACCCACGCCGTCAGTACCAGTGCCACCGCCATAGGGATGGCAAACAGCATCCATTGGCCAAACGTGATGGCGTATTCACCGGTCAGATAACGAAAGGCAATGGCATTGGGCGGCGTACCGATCGGTGTACCGATACCGCCGATGTTGGCTGCGATGGGAACCGCAAGAATCATGGCTTTGACACTATTGTCTTTGGTGTCCACATGGGCCAGCAGGGGCGTCAGAAGGGTCAGCATCATGGCCGTGGTGGCGGTATTGCTCATGAACATGGAGAAAAAAGCAGTAATTCCCATCAGCCCAAGCATGACTTTGTGGTAGTCACTGCCAACAGGCTTAAGCAGTACTCTGGCCAGGTTAATGTCCATTTTGTATTTGGTGGCGGCGATGGCAATAAAGAAACCGCCCAGAAACAAAACGACGACGGGTGCAGCCAGGCTGCTGAGAATATCCCGATAGCTGAGCATTTCCTCTGGATTCAGCCCCTCCCTGAGAAAAAACGGACTGGTGTCAGAAACCGTGATGGAGAGCATGCCAAGAATAAGCAGCGAGGTGGCGTAAGCCGGCACGGCTTCAGAGACCCAGAGCAGGGTTGCCATCAGGAAAACGGCCAGCACCCGTTTTTGCTCCAGGGTGATATTGGCAATGGGAATGATGTCGGTGGGTAACAGGAAAACGGCAAAAAATGTCGCGGCAATAAGCGACAGTTTAATATTATTCGACATAAACGTCATTGAACCTTCGGGGAAAAGCCGGTTATGAATTATTTGTGGCCCTAATAATGCATGACTGACGTAGCCTGCATACTGAAGCAGGTCAATGAAAAATCACTTTGGCTGGATTGACATCCTCCCACCACCAAGCCTGACGGCTATGGTGGGGGATTCCCGTTAGT
>JAKROC010000258.1 GCA_024509075.1 Endozoicomonas sp. | reverse complement strand
CTAAAGGGCACAAGTGCAGCCAACAAATTAGCAACTTGAAAGGCGACGGGTATACCAATCATTACGCAAGACAGGGCGAGTGACTGCCAGCATCTGCATGTCAGCCATCTTCCCAGTGGCATAAGTGAGTGCATGGGTTGAACGCCTCAAGAGGAGTATGAAATGAACCGGTTGTATGATGCTGTGTCGCCCAACGCAGGCATCCGTTCCCGACCTGATCTGCCCAATAATGCTGGATCGGTTCGGGGCATGGTTGTCAGTCCATCGCTGGACAACAGCGCTCAATATTTCAAGGGTGCTCAGGGCAAGCCCGAAGTGGTTCCGGCACAGGGCTTGTACGAGAGGGTATTTACTCTGACTTCCCGGTTGGGACTGAGAGCAGAACCTGAGCACAAAACACGGTCATCGTTGCAGTTTGATGACTTTGCTGCCTGCTCATTGATGCGCGCGCTGGACAGTTATCGGTCGGTTCCTTTGCGTCACTTGTTGCCAACCATTTATCAGGATTATCAAGCGCACAATGAGCGTTACCCGGCAGCCCGGTTATTCACCGAGCAGATGATAGTTGACCACCGTCAGGAATCCATTGGTACTTGGCAAAAGTTGCTGCTGTCAGGCTCCGGAGCCGGTGGTGTAAAAGATGTATACCCACGCATGGAGTTACTGATACAGACTATTGATCTGCTGCTGGTTGAGCTGGGAGATAAAACGACAAATGAGGTATTCAAGGCACTGTTTGTCCACGCCCAGAGTAACCCCGGCAGTCTCAGTGACCGACTGGTTAAAGCCTTTATGTCAGCGGATGGCTGTAATGCGTCCCCGGATGCGGCCCGAACCAGCCAGGCTGGTGGCTGGTTGGGTGTGGCCGGCCTCCTGGCCACCTTCTGGTCGCAGTTTTCCGGCGCCCGTGCCGCCGATGAAGACAGCTGCCCTCCAACTCAATTTCCCTGTGCCAGTGGTGCCTGTGTTGACCGCAGTAAAGTGTGTGATGGCCATTACGATTGCGGTTTTGACGACCATTCTGACGAAACACCAAGTTTGTGCCCTGAACATTGTGAAGACACCGATCGGTTTTTGTGTCAAAGCGTCTCTCATTGCATTCCCCGACAATACCAGTGTGATGGTGATTTTGACTGCGAAGACGGTTCTGATGAGCACAGCCCTCTCAACCAATGCTCAGTCGGTATGGTGTTATGTGGCGATGGTTTGCAATGTGTTAATGAACGGCAACTGTGCGATGGTGTCAAACATTGTGCCGATGGTTCCGATGAGAGCTTGCAAGGCTGTCGGGGCAAGATGATTAGCAAAGTTTTACACTGGCGGAAACAATCACCGGAAAATCAGGAGCGGTTAAAGAAAGTCTGTTGTGAGCAAAGAATGTTTTCTGTACCTCTTAAAGACGTGCTCCGGCATCATGGTTTTATTGAGAAGCATTGTTCTGAGGTCATAAAACCTCTCGTGCGTCTGACGTGCCCAGAATGTTCTCACAAATCCGATGCCTGGTTTTGTGGTCCCGCCCCTCTTTCTGTATTTATAAGACATCGATGTGTTGAACGCAATCAACTGTGCGACGGCAGGCAACAATGCCAATACTGGGGGCAGTCAGGTAACGACGAGGCGAACGAATTCTGCTTCCATCGATGCAGTGAACAAATGGTTGCCTGCGGTGATTCTCGTTGCATCGAACCCCGGAAACTGTGTGATGGCATCAAAGACTGCTCCAACGGCCGTGATGAAGACCCGTACACGTGCATAATGGAAGCGATCCGTATTGATCAGTACTTGGCCTGCAAGTCCCTCTCGGGAGCAGCTGCGGCTGCCTGCAAAGCTGACTTTAAAAACAGCTGCTGCGCTGCGTCGCAAGGCCCTGCGACATGTGTCGTTATCAACCTGGCAGAAAACAGTACCTCTATACCAACCCATACCGACACCACAGCGCATGGCAGGCCTTCAGTCCCGGCAGGCACAACCGTTCGGCCAAGTGCTTTGCCAACAGCCCGAGGGGCCGAGTGCTACCCCACTGAATTTTCTTGCGCCAGTGGCACTTGTATTGAACGCAGTAAAGTGTGCGATGGTCGCTACGATTGTGGTTTTGGTGACAACTCTGATGAAACCCCGGATGTGTGTCCCATTCACTGTGGCGACACTGGTCGTTTTTTGTGTAATTCCATCTCCCGCTGCATTCCCCCCCATTATCGGTGTGATGGTGACTTTGACTGCCCGGATGGTTCTGATGAGGTCTCTTGCCTTCCCCGCTCATGCCCAGCCGGTGAGTTGTTATGTGACGATGGCCTGAAGTGTGTCAGTGAATCGCAGCTGTGCGACGGTATCAAACAGTGTGCTGATGGTTCCGATGAGCGCTGGCAGCACTGCCAAAACAAGTTGCTTGATAAAGTCCAGCAGTGGCAGATGCAATCACCGGAAAACCACCAGCGGTTAAAGAAAGTCTGTTGTGAGCAAAGAAAGGTGTCTGCGCCCCTTGAGGGGCTGCTCCAGCATCATGGTTTTATCAGGAAGAATTGTTCTGAGGTCGAAAGCACTCCCAGCCTGACTTGCCATAACTGCCCAGAAGGCGACAGCCTCTGGTTCTGTGTCTCCAGGGATAGAAACCAATGTGTCAAGCACTGGCAGTTGTGCAATGGAATTAAAACATGTGAGAGCGTGGCCGATGAGGCCCCCGATTTCTGCTTCAGACGGTGCTCTGAAGAAACAGTTGCCTGCGGCCATGCTGGAACTGGTGGCTGTATTGAAGTTGAGAAACTGTGTGATGGCAGCAAAGATTGCCCCAATGGGCGTGACGAAGACCCGTACACTTGCCTCCTGGAAACCATCCGTATTCACGAGTATCGGGCCTGCAAGTCTCTCTCGGGAGCCGCAGTTGCTACGTGCAAAACCAACCTGCAAAACAGCTGTTGCGCAGCAGTGAAAGATGTTGTTTCGCCGACAACCATCAGCCCGGAACGCAACGGAACAATGACACCAATCCGCGTCAGCAGTCCAGGGCATTCCTTGTCTTCCACTGCGACATTCAGCAGGGTTCGATCAAGTGCTCTGCCACCGGCCAGAGCCAGCAGTGCAGGGCATCCTTTGTTTGCCACCCCGGCAGTCAGTAGCGTTCGATCAATTGCTCTGCCAACAGTCCAGACCAACACCACTGCTGACCCTTTCAGTGCCTGGCGAAAACTGTCTCAGGACGAGTCGATTCCCTGCCAGCCGCGACCGGCTCTTGACCTCTTTTCGCTGGGCATGGGAACCATTATTGGTGTTGCCGGTACAGTCCTGGTTGCCATTACGGGCAAACTGTGCCTGCACGCTTGCTACCGCAGGCATTTTCCCGGCGGTTTGCAATTCACTGGCAAGCAGCCCTGTGAACTGCTTCTCGATGACCAGTCATCACTGCCGGATAACGCCAGCAATCTTCACCTTGACCAAGACAGCCTTGCCATGACGAGTCACTCAGTGACCGACTGGTTAAAGCCTTTATGTCAGCGGATGGCTGTAATGCGTCCC
>JAKROC010000257.1 GCA_024509075.1 Endozoicomonas sp. | reverse complement strand
AACTGATCGAGATAGATTCTAAATTCATTGACAATGCTGGTGGTGATGCGAGGGTCCTCAAGGTAATTACTGATTCCATCGAGCAGTGTCTGGTCGGGGAATTCTGCGGTCTCAACACCATTGTTGTTCTGATGATTGATGTTCAGATTACTTAGCTGGCGGTATAAGGTTGTGGCACCATGGTTGCTGGATAGCTGGGGGACAATGGGTATGATCAGGTCAAACCAGTGGTGTCTGTCTGTTAACAGCTCATCGTTAAGGGCATAAATAAAGTGAATCGTTTTTTTACCCTGGTGATTCAGTTGTTGGTTCAATTGCTTGAGGGTCTCGAGCTCAGCAGTGTTGGTCAGGTTTTCAATGATAACCAGTGGTCGGTTGATGCATTTCAGCCGCTGAGCCAGCAGGTCAACACTGTCAGTTTTTATTGGCTGCTCTGGATCAAGCCTTGTGGCTGTGTTACTACGCAGTCTGCGTGAGCCATTGAATATCATCAGCACTATAGTGGTTGCTACAGCAAACAGAGAAAGTTCCGCCATCAGTGGTGCGTACTTTTTCAGTGCCATCAGCAGGAAGTCAGGCAGGTTACGCTTCAAGGCTTGCACTGTGGCACTTTGGTCAATGCCGGCTACACCATGAATATAAGCGAGTGTAGTAACAGCTGAACTGGTTACCAGGGCAGCAATCACGGCAAGATAGTCACGGATATGGCTAATTTGGCGGGTAGTTTGCTTCTGTTTTTTGCTTGTGGCGGTGCGCAGAAGCTTTTGTATGATGGATTGCTCAAGGTTGGGGTGATCATGCGTCTCGCCATTAGGAGCCAGCGATAAGCTGATGCAGTGATAGTACGGATGACGCTGGGCAAAGCGGTGCAGAAAAGAATGCTTGCTGACACTTTGGGGGCCGGAGATGGCGATATGATGAATCTTTTGTTGATGGTTATTCAGCGCAGCCAGTAGCTCTGTCTCACAGGTTTCCATCTCCCCGCTATCAAGAGAGCCCAATGGTATGAGCGTGGCATTTTTTTTATGTAGATGCCGGGAATAGGCCGCAGCTGCCCGTTTCAGTACCGATCTGACCTCTTGCACACAGATACGCTCGTGTGGGTTATTGGCCAACTCCTCACTGACCACCTTCAAGCTTGCCCTGATGGCATGATACCGGGCTTTTAGATCAATAAACGTTATTGGTCGAAGACGAGCCATAATTTATCCGCAGTTAGCCGCTATTTAGAGATGTTGATGAGGCTTATGGTCAACTCATCAATAATTCAGAATCGGCAGATTTTCTCTGGGGGTGAGCTTGGCTAAACGATAGCCGCATGCAGGAGGCAGTAATGGATGAATTGACCAGCCCTGATCGGAAGCATTCAGTTCAGGGCTATAAAGATTGTTCAGGATTGCTTGAGGGCGTCCACAAACTGGCGGGATTGGTTAATGGAAGCCTGCATGTCTCGTATCAGCCGTTCAATGTCGGCCTTAATGGTGTTGAACTCACCCTTAAGGGCACTGATGGCTCGGGCATTGAGATTATGCTTGAGGTACAGGACTTGATCCTGGAAAGCATCCAGAACCGGTTGCATCCTTTGTTCTGCTTTTTCCAGGCTGGCTATCATGCGCTGGTACTGGCGCTTGGTGTCTTGTAGCTTCTTTTCACTGGCTCGGCGCAGGTTAGCGTTTGAGAAGAGTTTCAGTTCATCTTGCCACTCTTCAAATAGAGCTTCGGAGACACTTTTCACGCCGTCAATGCGTGTCCGGACATTTTCAGCAGCAGCCAGGCTATCTTTGTACTCGGCATTGAGATCCTTGTAAGCCTCTTCAAGGTCTCCGCCGGCAAAATTGACCACATTCTGGAACTGTTCGAGGGCACTTTGAAACTGCTGTTGCGCCTGCTCCTGGGCAGACTGGGTCTCCTCTATACGGTCTACCATAATATCACGCTTGTGGATGCCGACCTTTTCCATGGCGCTATAGTAGGTGCTCTGGCAGCCTGCTGTCAGTGCCAGCGCCAGCACAACGCCAGCGTATTTGGCTGTGTGGGTAAGATGAATGGGTAAACGTATCATTTATCTTTGCTCTCGATTGCTTTGATCAACTCTTCGTAATGTGTTTTGGCCGAATGGTTGGTTGTCGCAACCAGGGCATGATTGATGCTTGTCAAGCAGTTGGCTAGAGGTGGCTTCAAAAAATCACCTGAGAAGGCCTAGCCTAAAACTAAACCGCCAGCAACGGGACAACAGCCGAAACTAGCACACGATGAGTGTGAACACAGCCGAGGTTTTATCATAAACCGTTATCTGCTGGCTATTACGCCATTTCGGCATTTATTGACTGGCTGAGTGAAATTCGGCGAGGTTGTTTTTTTGTGCGGCGTGGGTTGATCTGGTTCTATCCCGCAAAACGGGTATTCATGGTACAGTTTGCCACTGGTTGTTTAATGAGAAGAACCAATGACTGAGAAAATTACAAAGCCGGAGAGTGACGACGACGTAGTTGATGGCTTCTTTCCCGTGGATGAGCACGAAGAAGAGGTCATTGAAGAAGGACAGGCGATTCGTCGCAAAGGTATCTACCTGTTACCCAATCTGTTTACCACAGGCAACCTGTTTTGTGGTTTTTACGCCATTATCGCTGCCCAGGGCGGTTACTTTTCCTCGGCCTGCGTTGCGGTTTTTGTCGCCATGATACTTGATGGTCTTGATGGGCGTGTCGCCAGAATGACCAACACCATGAGCAAGTTTGGTGAGCAGTACGATAGCCTGGCAGACATGGTGACTTTTGGGGTTGCCCCGGCCATGGTTGCGTTCAGCTGGGCTTTGCATGATCTGGGCAAGTTTGGTTGGATGGTCTCCTTTGTTTACGCTGCCTGTGCTGCTTTGCGTCTGGCCCGTTTCAATGCTCAGATTGAAGTGACTGACAGTCGTTTCTTTACTGGTCTGGCGAGTCCGGCGGCTGCCGCTATGGTAATTGGCATGGTGTGGGCGCTGAGTGATTTTGGTATAGACGGTAACTCAACCCTTGTTGCTTTGCTTGGTGCGCTCATCACTGGTGCGGCTGGTGTCTTGATGGTGAGTAACATTCGTTACCACAGTTTCAAAAAAATTGATCTTAAAGGCCGGGTGCACTTCATATTCCTGTTGGCAGCAGTATTGGCCTTTGCTGTGATTTTTATGGATCCCCCGCGCACATTGCTGATGATCTTTCTGGCCTATGCTTGCTCTGGCCCAATTACTGCCATCTGGCGACTGGGGGGAGAGCGCAAAGCCGGTTAGCTTATTTAAGCCACTGGCGTGAGACAGCTGTTGGCCCCTCCTTTCCTCCAATCGCCCGATATGCCAGCGCTGTGTGAGCGGTTTGTGTAAACCGGATCAGGGTGTTTGAAGTGACCTCTCGATGAGTTTTTTGAAAAAAAACACTTCTGACTGGTTGACAAAAAAAATCCCGACGGTAATATGCGCCACCACTGACACGGAGTCGCTCGAACAAAGAGTAGAGTGTTGGTGAGTTGGTAAGCTTCTTTTTCCTACTGAAAAACGAATGCTTGACA
>JAKROC010000256.1 GCA_024509075.1 Endozoicomonas sp. | reverse complement strand
CGTACATTCATCAATCAGTTGACGTATATCGGTGAGCAGTGATTCCTTATCGGTGTCAGCGATCTGTTGTTCCAGCTCGTAGTTGGCATCGAAGTGATCTTCCAGGGCACGTTTGCCCCGGCCGGTCACCATGCAGATATCTTTCATGCCCGCCTGCATGGCTTCTTCAACCCCGTATTCAATCAGCGGTTTGGAGACCACCGGCATCATCTCTTTGGGCATGCTTTTGGTGGCTGGGAGAAAACGGGTGCCGTAACCGGCGGCGGGGAAGAGACATTTCTTGAGCATGGTCGGTTGTACTTGGGTGGTGGATAGTAATTTTTTTGCCAATATCTCTAAGGCAGCGGGTATTGCCGTTCTAATTGTTTAGCCCGATGTGGATAGAGCCTGGCTAGTCGCTGTTGGCTGTTATCGAGAACATTCTGTACCGGCTCGCTCAACCATCCGCGATAATACCCGCCAAGGATGGTGGCGTTTTCCATCACCTGCTGCTCCCAGGGGCCAAGCTGATCAGCACGTACCAAGGCCTGTTCCAACTGTGGATCAATCAAAGAACGTTGGGAGCGGGCCTGTGCATAACTGCTCCAGCTATAGGGCCATGCAGGTCTTTGCAAAATGGCCTGTTGCCATGCATCCAGTTCCATCTGCTGTCCGGTTTCGGAGGTTGCCCAGTTGTTTTTCACTCCCCAGCCCAGCACTTTGGCTCGCATCATTTGCAGTTCAGGAGAACCAGGCATATTGTTCAGGGCATTATCGGCTCCGGCCAAAGTAATCAGCCACTCATCCTTATCCACAGCAAAGCCAGCATCGGCCTTTTCTTCCATAACCCAGTGGTCCAGGAAATCCTCCGTCTGGGAACGCCAGGCTTCCGACTGCACCAGATTCCATGCCGTATTAAAAGCCACTGCCAGCAGGGTGATACCCGGCAGAGCCATCAACCATCTCTTGTACACCGTGCGTGATTCCCTTTAAAAGCTTTTTCACCACAAAGGCACAAAGTCACAAAGAAGAGCAAAAGACTGGTAAGAGCAAAGCTCTAAAAAAATGATTTTTCCTTTGTGTCTTTGTGCCTTTGTGGTTCAAAAAAAAATCCATCAGCCACCAAAAAGCGAAAAGGTCAGCAGATCCGGATTGGTCAGCGTCAACTTCACCAAAGCGAACCTCCGCCCCCATGGCCAGTTGCACACCAATACCGGCTTGTTGAACGTGGCCAACCAGCACATCAAAGGCGGGGGCAATGGTGTTGATATCGTTATCGTAACGACCGGGATGCATATGGGGCGTACAGACCATCCGCTCGATATCATTAGCTTCAGCTATCCGCAGCAGCTCCAGGGATTGCTCCAGCGTATCGGGGCCATCATCAATGGCGGGTATAATATGGTTATGAATATCAATCATTTTTTTCGCTGCCCGTAGGGCAATATCTGGCCAACAAAGCCAGTGCCATCATCACCACAAAGTAAGCCGCATTAGACGGAATCTGCAGATTAAAATCCACCGATGAGTGAATCATAATGGCCAGAATACCCATAAAAGCAGTAAAGCCCATACCAATCATTATCCGGTTACGACGCTGGCGCATGGCAGCAACAGCATGCCAGGCTGCCGCCAACACCATCAGCGCCAGAATGACATAGGCGGGTATACCAAACTCCAGAGGGAATTGCAGAAAATCAATATGGGCCAGGTCGTAAAAACCTCGCCAGCTGCCGTCATGATAAGCAGGCAGAGTCGTATAGAATGAACCACCACCAGAACCGGTCAGGCCATAATCGCCAATGGCATCCAGCGTTACTTCCGCCACATTGGGCCGGGTTTCCCGCTCCATAGAGGTCTGTTCAAGACGCTCCACCACCTTCTCCAGGCCAAACCACTGGCTGACAATGGCAGTATCAATCACCAGCAAACTGACAAACAGCACCACCATGCCCCGGCTCAGCTGCTTACGACAAATAACGTACAAAAAGCCGGTAATCATCAGGCTGGAAAAAAACGCAGTATTACCCATACGAGAGCGGGAAAGCACCAGCCCGATCACCATAATGGCCAGCCCGGTCCGAAGGATCACCTTACTGCTCATCAGGGTTTTCAGGGTTCGGTGCAGCCACTCGTGCCAGTCCCGGGAGGGGCGTTCATTAAGCTGGGCAATCAGCAGGCCCATCCCAGCAGCCAGCGTCATCTCCATACAACCGGCAAAGCTATTACGGTTGACAAAGGTACCGGTTGCCACACCAAAGTAAGAAGGTTTATCCCGAAACAGCAGCACTTCCAGACCGGAGAGAGTACTTAACGAACCATACACCGCCTGAAAAATACCAGAAATCACCAGCACCCAGGCAAAGGTTCTCAGCTTCTCAGGCCGGTCGATCAGCAGCAGGCACAGACAAAACAGCAGATAATAGGCCAGCGCCAATAACGCCGTAATCTTTGCAGCGAAAGGGTCAAGAGATAGGGGGAATGAATCCGGCAGGGGCAATCCAAGTGCCAAATAAGCCTGAGAGTGAATATCCCAGGCATGAGGGGAGAGCGCCTTTACCCAATCCACGGGTAGTGGAACCTGTTGTATGAACAGCCAGCAGGCGACCAGGATAAACCCGGCATGAAACCAGCGAGCCTTTTGAAAGGCAAGAGTCACCGGCAGCCGATTCAGGGCATAACCCAGCAACCAAAACAATGCCAGCCCGTAGACCAGCATCATCAAAATCCCCATAGCCCACTCGGGTTTGCTACCTTCAGGCAAAGGCAGCCAAAACATCACCGCCAACAACGGCCAGAACAATTTATTTAACATTCGTTATTTTCACTAAAGATCTCTTCGCTTCCCGCCGCCCGCTCCCCGCTTCCCGCAAAAGCCTCAATCTTATCTTTTGCGGGCAGCGGGCAGCGGGCAGCGGGAAGCGTTCTTAATAATTAACGTGACCAGATAACCAGTATTTAATCAGGGACTGGTAAGGCATATCCCGTTTATTGGCTTCGATCTTAATACTTTCCAGTAAACCTTCAGGCAGGCGCAGGGAGATGGTTTTTGTTGATGGTTTCAAATTTGGCATTGAAACACTCTCAGCCTGACTCCAGTCTATAAAAGGTGTGGAATCATGTTTTTCCCAAAACGCCCTTTCTTCAGCTTCTGTCTTAAATTCAGGTATTTTGCTCATAAAACGCTCGCTCCTTTCGATGCATATTTCTGGCTGAAATAACACGGATTTGCGTGCCTTTTGCTCTTAAAGTAAACGTGATGTGAAGCAAGCGTTTATCGGAAGTTCGTCCCAAAGCGTGAAAACGTGGCTCACTTTTGCTGTGTTTCTCATCCTCCACCATCAACAATGGCTTGTTGAAAAACACCTGCTCGGCTTCCACTTTTGAGACACCGTGCTTTTTTTCGCTCTTCCTCTCGTTGCCTGCATCCCAGTCAAATCCAGTAATTTTTGACCAATCAATCATTTATGTATATTCCTCCAATATACACAAATATAGGCCAGCCTGGTTGAAGCTACAACCTTTCTTGCCCTGTGTACAACATTTACCTACAACAGTATTACTATTGCAGCAAGGTAATACTGAAAGAGGTGTGACGTGCATAAGTTAACGACCAAAAGGCAAGTGACTATTCCTCAAAGT
>JAKROC010000255.1 GCA_024509075.1 Endozoicomonas sp. | reverse complement strand
GGTGGGCAGAAGTGCCTTCAAACGGAGGATGAGTGACATCAGAAATGCTAGTCCAAAGCATTGAAATGGTCTATTGGACAGATGGCATTGTGCAACCGGCTTATTGATCAGAATTTATGTATTGAATTGATGCCGCACGCCTTGCACCGGCAGCCCCGCACTACATCTATGAACTTACCTTGAGGCCGTTGGTCACAAAAGATGAATTTTCGTCAGAGATAAAACACTTTATGGCACTTTCAGCGGGCCCGTTTAGCCCACACGTCCAGCACCAGCCAGAACGTCATTATCGTGAAATGGAGGAGTTCGCGAGCACCCCCCACATGAGGCCCAGGGCCCTGTCCGATGGTGATCTGTCGAGTCGCTGGTTGTCCGAGCGAAACATTCAACCGTGCCCATCAGAGTTACGCCGAAGCACCTCCTGCCCAGAGGCTATCAACACCATCTCTATTTATGAGCACGGTTTTTGTCCTGCTCACGCCGACCTGAATCTCAATCGGTGTAACCTGCACAGTCTCTCTGGTAGCACCTCATCAATTGACACCGTGGCAGACCTGCTGGAAAGGTTTGACGCCAACGAGGAGCGGGCAAAAACGCAGCTGTCCACCGATGACATAACCCTCATCATGGCCAAACGAGTATTCCGTCATTGTGCATCCGGCACGGCACTTGCCGACCTGCTCAGTTACCAGCATCATCCGTACGCTGCCGGAATTACCATTTCTGCCATGGCGCTGGTGGGGCTTGTTGATGGTGCTTATAAAATCGGTGATAAAGAGCGCCGGACGGACAGTTCAGTCCTGAACTTCTGCCGTGTGTTTCATCAATACATGCACAAGATTGCACAACACTTTCCGGGTGAGGTCCGAAATGTGGCCAAACAGCTGTACTATCGCTGCTCACTGATTGCGGCAATGGCTACCGTCCCGGCCGACCTGCTATCTCACGCCTACGACGGCGGCATAATTACTGCCGGGGTAATCCCAGACATTATCTGTCCACTGACCATCCTGGTGCCAACATTGTTGAGCGCCTGCATGGTCACTTGCGGGTCAGGGGATAAAACAGGTGAATGCCACTTTTCCGGCATCTGCCTTGTTTTGCAACGGGTGATTATTCACGCCACTGCTGGAACTATCAGCGCCGACATCGCCGTCTATCTCGGCCATCCTGCGACGGGAATGGTGGCCATACTGACTATGGGTGGCATTGGCTTTATTGATGGGCTGGCTCAGTGTGGCGAACTACTACTAAAAAAAGAACCTGCCAGCCCTGCCCAGCAGCTTTTCCAGCGTTTTTGTCAGCACATCAAGGGACTATATACCAGGTTACTGAATTGCCTGCCTTCAGGCATTGATAACCTGGTCGGCAAGTTTTACCTGACCACGTCCATTGCCGGAACTGCTGGAACCATTATTGCAGATATCTTCTCTTACTTTGGCAACGCGAATGAAAGGGTTCTGACCACAATCTGCCCGATGGTTATTGGTCTGTTGGCATCACTGGGCACCATCTCCTCAGCCGTGCCAGAAATTGTCCAGTGGGTCGTAACACCGGTCAGACGGCCAACTGCATTTTTGTCGCACGATAGCCAGCTTGAACCCGTTTAAACTTCGTGGTGGCTGTCATCGCTTCTGTTTCAGCTATCATTTGTCTGGGCAGCGCAACGTATGAAACTGCTTCAGGATGTAAAACGGGCTGCTCTCGCTTTTGCAGATTTTCTCAATTGATCATTTATCTCGATTATGACCTCAGCACTTGCTACTGAACTCCCGGTTGAGGATGGCGTTCTGACCGGGGCCTTTGACCAAATCAGAAAGTACGTTCGAACTACTCCCCTGCTCCGATCAGACCATTTGAGCCAACTTATCAATGGTGAGGTGCTGGTGAAAGCTGAGTCGTTGCAGATAACCGGCGCATTCAAGTTTCGCGGTGCGCTTTATCGTCTGCTCAATCTGCCAGACAAACAAAAAAAACAAGGGGTTGTCGCCTACTCTTCAGGTAATTTCGCCGCCGGCCTGGCAGCAGCGGGTCAACTGCTGGGCATCCCGGTGCATCTGGTCATGCCCCACGATGCCCCGGCCACAAAAATTCGCAATGCCCGGTACCATCAGGCCAATGTCACTCTTTGTCATCACTGTGAACCTTCCCGGGAAGAGGCAGCCGGCAATATGGCCAAAGCCATTGCCCGAAGTGAATGCGCCACATTACTCCACCCGTTTGACGATCATGAGCTCATTATCGGGCAGGCGTCTGTGGCTCTGGAAATTCAGGAGCAGTTGCGCCACTGGCAAAAACCGTGTGAACACCTGCTCTGCCCGGTGGGTGGCGGCAGTCTGGTCGCCGGTTCAAGCTTGGCGTTGCGCGCTCAATCCCAAGGTCAAACCAGCGTGTGGGCCGTGGAAGCAGAGGGCTATCACGGAATGAATCTCTCGTTGCAGCAAGGCAAGCGCTGTCGTGCATCTGGCAATCTGCCGTGCGACTGCGATGCCCTGATGGCGCTGGAACCAGGCATAGCCAACCTCGAAGTAACATTGCAAACCGGCGTTCTGGGTATGACCGTTAACACAAAACAGGTGCATAACGCCGTCCAGCTCGCTTTCAGCGAGTTGAATCTGGTGCTCGAACCGAGCGGCGCGGTTGGCCTGGCGGCCATCATGAAAAGTCCGGAGCGTTTCTACGGCAAAACGGTAGTCACCATTGCCAGTGGTGGGAATGTCGATCAGCAAAAATTTGTCGAGCTGCTCAGTTGACTGCCATTCAGCCGGCAATCCAACTGCGGATATGATCCATAAGCACCTGAATTTCCACCGGCTTGTGCAAAAAGTCATCAGCACCGGCATTGCGGCAGCGTATCTCATCTTCTCTGTCGGTGCTGGCAGTCAGCATAATCACCGGCATCAGACGAAATTCAATCCGGCTCCGAATCTGCGTCAGCACTTCACAGCCGTCCATGGTCGGCATCATCAGATCAAGAATCAGCAAGTCAATCTGCTTGTGCTCATCGAGATATTCCAGCGCCTGCCCCCCACTTTCTGCCAAGTGCACCCGCAGGCCGTGGCTTTCGAGCAGGTGTGATAAGGCAAAACTGTTGCGCAGGTCATCATCAACCAGCAACACCTGCTGGCCGGCAAACGGCTCAGTAGCGTCCTCGTCGCTGATCAGGACAAATTCGCTGTCGCTGCTTTGCGATTCCACCGTGGCCACCAACGTCAAGGGTGGCAGCAACAGGGAGAAGGTTGCCCCTTTGCCCGCTTCGCTGTCCAGCGTCAGGTCACCGCCGAGTAACCGGGCCAGCTTTCTGGAGATGGACAAACCGAGGCCGGTACCGGCGTATTTCCGGCTGGAACTTCCATCCAACTGCCGGAACATCTGAAACACGGTTTCATGTTTGTCACTGGCAATGCCCACACCGTTATCAACCACCTGAAAAACCAGCCCTTCAGACGAGTACTCCTCACCCAGACGCCAGGGTTCCTTGTCAATCAGCAGCTTCACCACACCGCCTTCAGGGGTAAATTTGAAGGCATTGGCCAGCAAATTCTTGAGAATCTGTTTCAGTCGTTTATGGTCACTGTGTATCCACTGAGGCAAGCCAGAGGCGCAGATAATCTCAAAATCCACACCCCGCTCCTTGCTGATAGGCATAAACTGATCACTCAGGCTGCGCCA
>JAKROC010000254.1 GCA_024509075.1 Endozoicomonas sp. | reverse complement strand
TGAAAAACTTTCAAGCCTCCACCACCATCACCCGCACCATCACGGACGGGATGGGCGTATAACGGGCCAGCCCACTCTTGCCAGAAAGCCCGAGCGTGCCGGAGGTGAGCATCACCGACAGCGGTGGCTGGTTACTACTCACTCCCCGCACAAACTTGCTAAAAGCCAGCCCGGCAAAAGGTTCATCAATAGCAATGGAGCCCTGCCGGTTGACCGGCGACCAGGCAATGCAATTGGCCTGGTTTTTATCGTTCAGTACATTATTCAGCGATTGATAAAACCCTTTAACCGCATTGATTTTATCCGCAGAAGCTTCACTGCCGGAGGGCATATTCGCCCCCGTCTTCCCTAAGAGAGGCTGCAGGCAACTCATCACCTCTTTAATGGACTGGATATAATTCAGGCTGGCATGAGCGGGTAGCTCTTTCGATAACACACAGCGACTATCGGTAAACAGATTGCCGGTCTCATCCAGCACCTGCTGCAAACCCAGCAAAGACTGGCACGCCTTTTGGTGTCGCTACTTTTCCAGCCAGCCTCCTCATACAACTCTTGCAGAATAGACGAAATTCGTCGTGGAGAACTACGCAGCCTTAAAATACTCTCCGCCGCTTCCGGCATCCGGTCCGCTTCATCGGCAATCAAGTATGAGAACGGAACGCTGCCCGCCTCCCGCTGCCCGCTGCCCGCAAAAGCCCCACCCGCTTGTGCTTTTTCTTTTGCGGGAAGCGGGCGGCGGGCAGCGGGAAGCGACCTACTAAAGACGGGAATCCCTCTCGCATAAAGCATCGAACAAGTATGACTGGTCAAAACAATATCCGCATGGCTGGCCGCTTCACAGTCGGCATGGTACCAGTGGGCATCGTCGGCGGAGCAATGTTCCGTCAGGGCAATGGCAGAGGCGGTATCGCCCAGGTGAACACCGGCAGCATTTTCCGACCAGTATTTCACATAAATATGAGGGCCATACTGCTTGCTGATTTTCTTATGCAGTGCCAGCAGTTGCTGTTTACTGGCGACATCATCGGTGGTTTCTGCCAGTGCCAACAGGCGACTGGCGGAAATATACTGAGCCCGGCCCAGACGGTTAGCCACCGTCACCGGCCGCAGCTGAAGATGCTGAAGAATACGCCGGACCTTCTCCTTATCATCGTTCAGCTGATGAATCAGATGCACCGTATAAGTAGAGATCAGCGCCCGCTGCCCGGTCAACGAGAGATGAACCGCCATGGGCAATAAATAGGCAAGGCTTTTGCCAATGCCGGTCTCCCCTTCCCGCATGGCCACCGAGGGTTGTTCCAGCTGCAGCCAACGGCAAACGTCCAGAGCATAATGGTGCTGCTGCTCCCGGTACTCCATACCGTACAACTCTGACAGCAGACCGCCTTTCTCAAAAATACGGTCGACCAGTCTAGTCAAAGACTTACTCATGGCATAAAGTCCTTTTTTTGAACCACAAAGGCACAAAGACACAAAGGAAGACTTCTTTTGTTTGCTGCGCATAGCGCAAGCAAACCCAAAAAACCTCTGTGTCTTTGTGCCTTTGTGGTGAAAAGCTTTTCATTCCGCCTCCACCAAAAGCCCAAAGCCAAACGCCCGTTTCCGCCCGATGCCCCGGCAATAAGCCGCTTCTGCCAGCTTCGGATCAGCAACACGGGCAACAAAGACAATATCCGCCGCATTAATAAAGTGCCGCTGTTTCAACTGCACCCGGTTCTGGCTGACAATCGCGGCATTGTGCAGCGACATGCCGTTCTGATTAAGCAGGAGCCTGAGCCAGGGTTCCACCTCCGATGGGGCAAGGCTCTTCTCTACTTTCTTTCTTGCGGCATTTTTTCCGATCTTGTTCCAGCTCTATATTCAGATCATTTTTGAAACAACAGTGCTGCTCCACCCAAACACGGCTGGAAAGATTCAACCGACAGTTAAATTTCCGTAGCTCACCCACCTCGAAACGAACAGACTGCTCCTTTACCCTGCCGACCTCACCCAAAGGCGGCTCTGAAGAACGAACCAGCAGCAAACTGCCACTGCTACTTTTTGTGACAGCGGGGTGAGACCGCCAAAGCGGCCGGGCACCTTGCTTATTCAACCCAAGCCCACCACCACAAACCACATCCATCACCTCCTGATGCAGCTTATAGACCTGATAAGGTGGTGCCTCACTGCGCACAACAAACTCATACACCATTTATTAACCTCCGCTACCCGCCGCCCGCTACCCGCTGCCCGAAAAAGATAAAACGTATGCTTTTACGGGTAGCGGGAGGCGGGCAGCGGGAAGCGTTCTTAAACAACACGCATCAACTGGAGCTTTTCATGGGGGTCGGCAGGCAAACGACGGGCAATCGCCAACGCTTCGGGATTACCCGAAAGGAACGTATGGAGCCCTTCATCGTTTGGCGCTATACGACCATGGCAACTGTTAACGATAAAGCGCTCCAGCTTGTTCCAGCCGCTTTTATCGGCCTGCTGCATTTCCCGTATGGCCTGTAACAGCTGCGTATTAATCCGAAACAGCAACTCACCAGAACAGACCTGAATCTGCGCCTTGCTCAGGGTCAGTTTCAAGTTCATCACCAACTCTGCTTTCTTCCGGCCAATATCCGAAACATACAAAAGTGGAAACGCCTCCTCACTGAGTCCACCAATCAAGTGGCAGGCATACTCCATAGCCCCTTTACCACTGACCTGGTGCAACTCAAACAACGGCTGAGTCGCAACTCTGAGTCGTTTATCCCAGCCAGGGTTGGTTAATAAAATGCTCTGCTGTTGCGTCACAATCAAGCCACAACCAACCAGCATACCCAGTTTACCGGGGACTGCCGGCTTTTCAGGCGTACCCTTCTCAATGCCCATATACCGGTAGGAACCATGAAACAGAGCGTTACAGGGAGCACAGATGGGTACATCCGTTCTCAGATAAGTATCAATACGCGGCTGATAATAAGGCACAACCCATGCACCTGATGGCCTGCCGCAGCAATAACAGCTGATGGCATCGTCACTTTCGTGGCTGTCCACAAGCTGCATTTCATCTGCCATCTGGCGGGTAACCTGCTGCCAGAGAAAATCGATACCGTCCATTAACGCTGACCAAGGGGAGTATTTAAGAAAGGTCGGAGTTTACATGAATTTTGTGGGGTATAAAGAACGCTTCCCGCCGCCCGCCGCCCGCCGCCCGCCGCCCGCAAAAGCACTCCGCCAATCTTTTTCGGGAAGCGGGCGGCGGGAAGCGGGTAGCGCCTGAAGGGATCAATAACTGTCAGTCACAACCGTCTTGTTCAATAGAAAAATATCGTCTAAAAAAAAGTAATCCGGCTCCTTTCAGAGATGCAAAAATATCAGCTCTGAAAATCATGCAAAAACGGCCAGCCTAGGACCACTGCGGGATAACCCAGAAGAGTGGTTCGGTAAATACGCAATATAAGGGGGCATCTTCGGATAACTAGCTTTATTGTCGTCTATTGAAATCTTGCTGGATCAACGTACAATCTTCCACCGACTCCACAGGCCTGAGAATGGCCAAATCGTAATTTTCCCTATCTGCCTGATCAACCCAATGGCGTAGCTGCTGGGTGTTTTTCTATTGGACAGATACCGCGGTTTGCCGCATCAAACACGCAACAAATCACAGAAAAATACCTATAGACACAGTTTAATCCTGGTTGTTTCGATAAATACCTCTA
>JAKROC010000253.1 GCA_024509075.1 Endozoicomonas sp. | reverse complement strand
CCGGGGTGAGCGAATGCAGCCAACAAAGTAGCAACTTGAAAGGCGACGGGTATACCGGCTCATCTGTTGATCACCATTGCCAACAGAGTCCCGGCAACAACAACCATGACCCGGAAAAAACGCGGCTATTATAGGAGAAATAGACAACAAGGTAAGTAAATTTATGTTTCCTTCTGGTAAAAAAAAAGTGCTGGCAAAGCACTCTGAGTAGACAACAACGGTTTTATCAGCAAAAGCCGTCTGCACAAAGTGACAAATAAATAGTTGTAACCACGCAACAAGTAACACAAAAAATTATTTGTTTTTTGCTACACAAACCCTGCCCAAGTACTAGCCTTCCCCCGGAATTGGTTCGGTACCGGAACTGCCGGGGCGCCGACGGAATCCGGGATGATATAACACTAAAACGCTGTCAGGACAGCAGGGGTAATCGTTATGAATATCACAACACCAGCTACTGTGGCCCCCGCTGGTGGTACCGCGGCGCAGCCTCAGGTCAGTGTGGAAACCAAAGGTATTTTTGTGCCGCGCAGGGATCCCGTTCGACAGACCTGTTGCCAGGGCAGTGTACGCCCAGGGGAGACCGTAAATCGCTCGGTGGCCCCGACCGGACGCGCTCACGTCAAGCTGGCCGACCCGCTTACCATTCCCAAAGTGCGGGAAAACCCGGAGCTGGCGTTCTTTCTTGACTGGCTTGGGAAAACTCATACGCCTTCCGTCTATCGGTTCCTTAGCCAGCACCTTGCCAACGACACAGGTGCGTTTGCCCGGGCAATCGACAAACAGTCCACTCCAGATAACTGCGAAGCCATCTTTGAAGCGTTATGCCGGCAAGCATGGCAGTAATCGTTGCCTAGGGGCTGCTCAACCACCTACTTCTTACCAACCAGACTCAGGCTCAAGCAATGGACAGTCAATCTCTCACAGCAGCATCGCACCCTGCCCCTGCCTTGCACAAGGCGCAGACAGGCAACAGCAAGGGAAAAACAAATAAATTCCGGTTTCGCACCGTGGGCTCCCGCCAGCTGCCCACTCCCGGCAGCCTGCGCAACACCCCGAAGAGTCGTTTAAGCAACAAGGCGCAACTGGTCCAGTGCGAAGCCAAGGAACAGAAACTCACCAGAGAGCTCAGAACCGTAAAAAGAGAGTTAACGACTTGCCTTCTCAAGCAGCAAAAGAGCCACTGGAAAACCGTGTTGACCAACCCAACTTCAGGCAATACGGGCGCCAATAATGGATCAAACACGACGCCCGGTACGCCACTCGCTGTCGGAGGCAGCAACGCAACAACATTGGTGCCGCCTGAGGAGCATAACCCTGCAAACCAAACAACAGCAGCACCGATTAATGTAACAACAGCCACAGACGCGCCTGGCGCACCGCCAGATCTAGTCACAGTTGAACCTTCTACCACTACGACAGACATCGCCACCACGACTGGAACACCGCCTACTGTCACTGAAAAGGACACCATAACAGCCAGCACCACCTCCAGACCCACACCGGTGGTTTCCACCATCAACGCGACGATGCCGGGCAATGCACCAACAACCACAGAGTCGCCCAACATACCGTCAGAACTGACCACAACTGGCTCTTCCATCACGGTGGCTGGCAACAACACCACAACCATGCCCCCGCTGGCTACCACAATAAACGACATCATAGCGGCCAGCACAACTTCAAGCTCCACGCCGGCGATCTCGACCATGAATGCGACGATACTGATGTCGCCCCCGGAACATAACGATGTTATCCCTGTGTTAGCATCGGACAATGTAACGACAACCACAGAGCCAGCCTATGCCTCACTGGAGCCTTCTACCACAACAGAGAGCGGTACTACTACGGCCACACCCCCACTTGCTGTTGCGGTAAACGACACCACTACAACTAATGCCACCTCTGACTCTGCACCAGTTACCTCAACCATTGCTCCCACCACACCGTTGCCATCACTGAAAAGCTTACTGGCAACAGGGGTACAATCCACTTTGATCAGCAACCTGAAGCGAGCGCTGACTGCATATCAGCAACAAAATCCGGCAGCCGACCTCTCAGCCCTGACCACCAACCTTGAAGAGGTGGTTCAGTATTACGAGGTAGTCAGCATGGTGATTGGTATCAGCGCCTTCGCCAGAACTATAAAAGACAGCCATCCGAAGGTCGCCAATATATACGACGCTAAACTGAAAAAAATCACTGATGAAATCAGAAAGACCATTGACGATGACAAGAGCCACGGCAAAAGACTCCGCAGAGCGCCGCCCCGCCATCTGATCACGGGGTTGTTAAACGAGCTTTATATCTTCACTAAAAAACCAATGAATGAAGAAATGCGTGCTTTTTTCAAGGGCTTTGAGGCGGAGCGTGAGCAGTTCGCCCGAATTATGACCATCCCTGGCACGGACATACCACAGCCATTCCAGACTCTGTTCCAGCAGATGAGAAGCGCCGGCGGGGTTGTCGCGGCCATGTCCGATTACGACGATCAGACCAAGGATTTGCTGGACAACGGCCAGTTTGAGGAGGCAGGCAGGATCGCCCTCAGAATCAATATCCTTTATGACGCAGGCAGTCGTCTGACCAAAGGTGGCCATCTCGATCCTAAACAGTGGCGGTCTGACCCATACGGTGATCTTCTGGCTAAATTTGAGCATTTTGAGCAGAATCATCTTGCTGCCCTGTCACGTATCACGGACGGTACACCGGCGTCCATCCCCCTCAATGAAATCATCGCCTACAGCTATGTTTACGACTCCCTGCGCATGGCACGATTAGGCGACGGACTCGACGAAGGCTTCTGTTATGCAGATGTTCTGACACTGGCAGCAGCAGCTGAATATCAAAAAATAGCTGACTCTCTGGGCATGATGGCGCAATCGATTCTGCATGGTACCGGCTATGCCAAATATGCGCTGCAATTACGGCGAATTTTACAGAATCTGTCATTTGTTGGCGCAATAGGCACTTCGGCAAATGATGTCTCTGCATTTGGCGTCAAGGAAAACAGTGTTTACTACCGCAAGATCATTGGCGACCTCACTGGTATCACGCAAGCGCTGCTTCTTACTGCCAAGGGCAGCCGTTTTAGATCAATCGACAAACTCATTGCCCGTTTTGTTAGGGTGTTTAATCCCCTCACTACTCACGTTCAGTTGATGTTTAAGCCCTCGAATAACCATGCCCTTTATATGGAAATCAGAAAGCTGGCGGATTTGTATAAGCTGACCGTTCACGACATCAACTCAGGACTGCACGTCGTCACCGGCAGGACTCCTGATGAGCTTAAGGCTGCGGCTTTCGATCAACTCCGTGAATTCCACCGCCTGTACGGAATACCGGAGGGTTCCGCCGGGGGATATGTGCAGGGTGTCAGCTACGCCCGTATAACTTCCAGCCTGCTGGCACCGCTGGAAGATATGCAGTTGTTCCCTGACTCGGCGCTCACCGTTAAAGATATCCTCACCAATCCATCATCCCAGCTTCAGGCAATTGATATTGCCAATACCCAAGCCCTGATTGAGCAGTACTTGAACGAGGTCAGCAAAAAAACCAATCAGAAGTTACTCAAGCAAGATAAAAAAGCGTCGGAGCCTGTGGAAAGCTCGGCTGACTCAATCACCATCAAAGACCCGCTCATTGCTCAAATGAGGGAGGTGCTTGCCGTCCTGAAGGAGACTGGGCAAAC
>JAKROC010000252.1 GCA_024509075.1 Endozoicomonas sp. | reverse complement strand
GCTTTCAGCCGCTTTTTCGACTTTCTTCAACAGGTGAAGGTCGATAAACGGGCCTACTTCTTTCATTTCCTAACCCTCTTAGCGCTTCTTGGCCTTTTTGTCCGCTGCATGACCGCGATAGGTGCGGGTTGCAGCAAACTCGCCGAGCTTGTGGCCAACCATGTCTTCAGTAACGAAAACCGGTACGTGCTGACGGCCGTTGTGCACAGCCAGAGTCAGACCGACCATAGTCGGGATAATCATGGAGCGGCGCGACCAGGTTTTGATCGGACGTTTGTTGCCGCTTTCAGCCGCTTTTTCGACTTTCTTCAACAGGTGAAGGTCGATAAACGGGCCTTTTTTCAAAGAACGTGGCACTGTCGTATCCTCTCTCTAGGCTTACTTCGCGCTGCGACGACGTACGATCATTTTGTCCGTACGCTTGTTGGAACGAGTCTTGCGACCCTTGGTCGGGATACCCCATGGCGTCACCGGGTGACGACCACCGGAGGTACGACCTTCACCACCACCGTGCGGGTGATCAACCGGGTTCATGGCAACACCACGAACGGTTGGACGCACACCGCGCCAGCGCTTGGCACCCGCCTTACCCAGAGAGCGCAGGTTGTGCTCACTGTTGGAGACTTCGCCCAGAGTTGCACGACAGTCGGCCAGAACTTTACGCATTTCACCGGAACGCAGACGCAGGGTCACGTAAGCACCGTCACGAGCCACCAGCTGGGCAGAAGCACCAGCACTGCGGATCATCTGGGCACCCTTGCCAGGCTTCATTTCGACACAGTGAACGATAGAACCCTGTGGAATGTTGCGCAGCGGCAGCGTGTTACCTGCCTTGATCGGGGCATCAACACCGGAGGCCAGTTCGTCGCCGGCTTTCACGCCTTTAGGCGCGATAATGTAACGACGCTCGCCGTCCATGTACTTCAGCAGGGCGATGTGCGCAGTACGGTTTGGATCGTACTCCAGACGCTCAACAACCGCTGGGATGCCGTCTTTGTTGCGACGAAAATCGACGATACGATAGTGCTGCTTGTGACCACCCCCGCGATGACGGGTCGTGATGCGACCAGCATTGTTACGACCACCAGTTTTGCCTTTCTTTTCCAGCAGAGGCGCGAATGGACGGCCTTTGTGGAGGTCAGGGTTGGTAACCTTGACAACGAAGCGGCGACCTGGAGACGTCGGCTTGCATTTAATTACTGCCATTCTCTAGCTCCTTATTCCGCGTCCGCGAAGTCAATTTCCTGACCTTGCTCCAGGCTGACGTAGGCCTTTTTCCAGTCTGAGCGTTGGCCCATACCGAAACGAGTGCGCTTGGTCTTGCCTTTCACAACGGCAGTTCTGACAGCCTTAACGTTGACTTCAAACAGCTGCTCAACCGCTTTTTTGATCTCAAGCTTGGTTGCGTCTTTAGCGACCTTGAAGACCACCTGGTTGTGCTCTTCACCAACGACAGTGGCCTTCTCGGAAATGTGCGGACCAAGCAGAACTTTAAAAACACGCTCCTGGTTCATCCCAGCATCTCCTCGAACTTCTTGATGGCAGCCACAGTCATCACCACTTTGTCGTGGGCGATCAGGCTTACCGGATCAACACCCTGCACGTCGCGTACATCCACGTAAGGAATGTTGCGAGCAGCCAGATAAATGTTCTGATCCACTTCATCAGCGACAATCAGTGCGCCCTGAGCGTTCAGTTCATTCAGCTTGGCAACCATCAGCTTGGTCTTTGGGGATTCCACAGCGAACTGCTCAACCACCACCAGACGCTCTTGACGAACCAGCTCAGACAAGATGGAACGCAGCGCTGCGCGATACATCTTTTTATTCAGCTTTTGAGCATGATTCTGTGGTTTGGCAGCAAACGTTTTGCCGCCCCCGCGCCACAGGGGGCTGCGGATAGTACCGGCGCGTGCACGACCGGAACCTTTTTGACGCCAAGGCTTACGACCACCGCCGCTTACTTCACTACGGCTTTTCTGAGCCCTGGTGCCTTGACGCGCGCCGGCCATGAACGCAACAACCGCCTGGTGAACCAGGGTTTCGTTGAATTCAGTGCCAAAGGTTACGTCTGAGACCTGAACGGCATTAGCGCCGTTTACCTTCAGTTCCATAGTCTAATCCCCTCAGGCGTGAGCACGTGCTTGTACTTTAACTGCTGGACGAATGATGACGTCAGCACCGGCAACACCGGGGACCGCGCCCTTGATCAGCAGCAGGTTACGCTCGCTGTCAACGCGAACGAGTTCCAGGGACTGTACGGTCACGGTTTCCGCGCCCATATGCCCAGACATCTTCTTGCCTTTGAAGACTCGACCCGGAGTCTGACACTGGCCGATAGAGCCAGGTGCACGGTGAGACAGAGAGTTACCGTGGGTGGCGTCCTGCATACGGAAGTTGTAGCGTTTAATAACGCCCTGGAACCCCTTACCCTTGGACTGACCGGTAACGTCTACTTTCTGACCCTGCTCGAACAGGTCTACACCGATAACGTCGCCCGCCTTGTATTCAGCATCAGCGTCGATTCGGAATTCCCAGAGACCAGTGCCCGCTTCAACGCCTGCTTTGGCGAAGTGGCCAGCTTCTGGCTTGTTAAGGCGGCTGCTTTTCTTGCTGCCACAGGTTACCTGGATTGCAATGTATCCGTCGGTTTCCAGGGTTTTCACCTGGGTAACGCGGTTCGGATCAACTTCAATCACGGTCACCGGTATGGAAACGCCGTCTTCGGTGAAAACGCGGGTCATACCGCGCTTCTTGCCGACTAATCCAATAGTCATTTCAACCTCTCTCGTGTACGGGGCTAATACCCACTATGGCCGCTCACTCAGAGCTGTTACACAAAAGTGTGCACACTTTGATGGAGAGCCCATGGCCTTATTAACCGAGACTGATCTGCACTTCGACACCGGCTGCCAGATCCAGCTTCATCAGTGCGTCTACAGTTTTTTCGGTGGGCTCGATAATGTCGAGAAGGCGCTTGTGGGTGCGGATTTCATACTGATCACGAGCGTCTTTGTTGACGTGTGGAGAAATCAGAACCGTGAAGCGTTCTTTTCGGGTTGGCAGAGGGATCGGACCACGCACCTGCGCGCCAGTACGTTTTGCAGTATCTACGATTTCCTGCGTTGACTGGTCGATCAGACGGTGATCAAACGCCTTAAGGCGGATTCGGATTTGCTGAGCTTGACTCATTTTGTTCTAACCATGAAATAAAGAACGAAATCCGGCGAACTATGTCACTCGGACAAAACGACGCGAAATCTTACTAATCACAAAACCCGTTGTCAACACAAGCTTTCGGGCAACTTTTTACAATGAGGCTTGTCTACTTACAGGTAAAACCACCTGCCGGAGAAACCGCAATGAGTAGCCCGCCGATTTTGTCCGGCTCGCAGCGATTTTGACATGCTCCCTATCGCAGTAACCGCAGGGCACAAGACGACGGGGTTCTAAACCCTGGAGTTCAGGCGGCTTTCTCGCGAAAGTTCAAAGGCGGGTCAAGCCCGGCAATGAGCCAATTTTCCGTAAGGAGGCACCTGGCAAGGAGCGAGTAGTTCACTGCCAGCCGCCTTCGGGTGCTACATAGCGACATTGACAGAAGCCCTGCCACCCCCTGACCGTTTTTACTGACTCAGGCCGCTATACCCAGTGGATTTCATGTTGCTACGCGGCGGCAATTGAGCGAAGCCTTTATGCCCTCGGGT
>JAKROC010000251.1 GCA_024509075.1 Endozoicomonas sp. | reverse complement strand
TAACCGATGCCATCGCACAAGCGCCCACACGAATTGTCTGATATCTTGTTAAAGAGCATTCGCTTCTCACCACTGACCACTAGCAACTGCTAACTGACCACCGGAAGCAAGGCCGCTCATATTACCGTAGCGGCTTTCGTTGTCAAGCGTTCGTTTTTCAGTAGGAAAAAAGAAGCTTACCAACTCACCAACACCCCACTCTTTGCGCGAGCGACGCCGTGTCAGTGGTGGCGCATAATACTAGGCAAATTTGATTTGTCAACTGATCTTCGCCTTCGGTCGACCCAATCACAAATTGTACCCATTCTTCCTGACGCCCAACGCAAACTTCGCCGACGCATGGCCAGCTGTTTGATTTGCCGTAAAAACAGTATGAATTCCATTATATCCACCCCCAATGCAACAGAGAAATGCTTGAACTCTGCATGCTCATTAAGAGTCCAAGTCAGCAAATCACAGAAAGGATATTTTATGGATGGCCATAGTCCCATAAAACAGAACAGCTATTACGATATGATCGTACAGCAACCTGCATCCAGACCGACCACCTCCTTGAAGGACTGGGATGCATTTCACAGCATAAGCCTCACACCGTGCACCTCAACATATCTGATCAAATGCATGGGTTTTGAACGACAGACAACTGATTTCCCTGAAGCCACTATTAGTAGTAGAGGTAAAAGCCGATATTTAAAACCGTTGTCGTCCATAAAACCTATTGTTGGCTCTACTAAGGATAGTTGCGACATCCTGACTGAGCATCCTGACTCCTTGCAGCAGCTTAGCCCTCTGTCCAGGCATATTCTGAATCGCTACACAAATTGCGCCCAACGGGCAAAATTGGCTACCAACAACTCGAGCTACAGCTGTGAGATAGCATTTTACGATATTTATAACCCACACCACGACAAGACGTCATTCTTTCCTTTGTACGAACACGACAGTCAGCTGTGGTGCCATCTTTTATGCACAGAAGAAATCACTGAAGTCGACAAAAACGCGCTCAGGTCAATAGAAAATGTCCTGACGCGCGTTACCGTTACACTCGGCGATGAAACACAAACTACCGATAACGACTCACTGGAGTGGGATGGTTTTTTCTGATTCAGGCTTGTCAACACAACCGTTATGACTTCGCCAGCCGCTCAAGAAATTCCTGGTGAAACTCTTGAATACCCCGGTGAAACTTTCTGATCTCAGCATCAGTAGCTGGCTGATTAACCCATAAACCATTTAACAGTACTGCAAAAATCAAAGGCGATCTTTTCTCAGGAAAGGCATAACCTACCATGCTGTTCACACCACTCATACGTCCGGTCTTCAGCCAGTGTTGTTTGTTATCACGAGCCATTAGCCAGGGAGCATCCATACCCCAACTGCGCCAACTTACTTGCAGAATCTCAGCAAAATCATCCGCACTGAGCATGTTGTAGCGGGACAACCCCGAGCCATCCACCAGCCGACCGTGAGAGAGATCGACACCCGCTTCCCTGAGCATGGCCAATACCGCTTCTGTGCCAGAGGTGTATGATCCCTTTGCACCATTGATCGACCAGCCAATGGTTTTTAAAAGACTATCGGCGTATAAATTATCAGACTTATCCAGCAGCCACTTAATCAACTCAGGCAGCGGTGCAGACCAATGCTGGGCAACAAGATGACCAAAATCTCCCTGCGGTCTACCAATCAGTACATCACCATCAAGACGGATATTGCTGTCTTTGAGAAATGATGTCACATACCTGAACGCCGCTTGTTCGGGATCACGTACAGCAAATGCCATTCGAACTTGCTCAGCCCCAGGCTCAATACACCCTTCCAGACGGTACTCATGGCCAGACCCAGGCCAGATTTCCAGAGCACAACCGTCATGTTCATTAGCCCCAGGTTTCCTCGTCACAACCCGATTTTCAATGAACAACTTCCATTGCGGTTCATCAAGGATCATTTTCGCCTGCCGCCCCTCTTTTTCAGCCGGCATCAGCCATCCAAAAAAGCAGTTGCGATCCAGAATCATGGCACTGACCGGTGCAGCAAAACAGATGTTATGATCGTCCCAACTTGCACCACTAGCTCTTGGATAGCCGTTATAGATTGAACCATCCAGCCAGATATTCCCTTTTATGACCTCTATGCTGTTGTCTCTGAGGCTGGCCAACAGCTTGGCCAAGTCATAACGCTTGAGCGACGGGTCCCCGGAAAACGTCAATACCAGATCACCTGTATAGATCTTTTGAGCGTTCGATATTGGTCTGTTACTGAGCAACGCTGTTGTGTAACGGTAATTCTTCCCAAGCGCGTGATAGGCCGAGATGGCGGTGATTGTCTTTACCGTACTGGCTGGTAGCAGGTTGTAATCGCCGTTACGCTCAAAGAGCACCTTGCCGGTTTGTGCTTCAATCACTTTAATTGAGTGGATATGACCTTCGGGCAAGGTGTTTATTAACCGGTCCAGATCACCGTCGATCGATGCCCACCCCTGACTGGCAGTCACAAGAGTCAGCGCAGTGAGCAACACCCTCTTCCTGAAGCTGACAAAATGCTTTACAACTACTGGTAACACGTAAATCACCCTGAAATTTATTCATTGTCAGATCATCGTACTGACCTGAAGGCCGACAAATCTTATTTATGAGAGTACTATTGAGCTTGTAAAACGCAGATCGTTCAAGAAGATCTTCGACCACATTAATTCAGCGAAGGCAGCACTCGACTCCCCTCACCAGTGCCAACGCTTTTGGGAAATGGCAAGGCTTGTGAAAAAACTCAAACTAACAGCGAAAAACAGATGTTATGATCGTCCCAACTTGCACCACTAGCTCTTGGATAGCCGTTATAGATTGAACCATCCAGCCAGATATTCCCTTTTATGACCTCTATGCTGTTGTCTCTGAGGCTGGCCAACAGCTTGGCCAAGTCATAACGCTTGAGCGACGGGTCCCCGGAAAACGTCAATACCAGATCACCTGTATAGATCTTTTGAGCGTTCGATATTGGTCTGTTACTGAGCAACGCTGTTGTGTAACGGTAATTCTTCCCAAGCGCGTGATAGGCCGAGATGGCGGTGATTGTCTTTACCGTACTGGCTGGTAGCAGGTTGTAATCGCCGTTACGCTCAAAGAGCACCTTGCCGGTTTGTGCTTCAATCACTTTAATTGAGTGGATATGGCCTTCGGGCAAGGTGTTTATTAACCGGTCCAGATCACCGTCGATCGATGCCCACCCCTGACTGGCAGTCACAAGAGTCAGCGCAGTGAGCAACACCCTCTTCCTGAAGCTGACAAAATGCTTTACAACTACTGGTAACACGTAAATCACCCTGAAATTTATTCATTGTCAGATCATCGTACTGACCTGAAGGCCGACAAATCTTATTTATGAGAGTACTATTGAGCTTGTAAAACGCAGATCGTTCAAGAAGATCTTCGACCACATTAATTCAGCGAAGGCAGCACTCGACTCCCCTCACCAGTGCCAACGCTTTTGGGAAATGGCAAGGCTTGTGAAAAAACTCAAACTAACAGCGAATCAGCTTATTGCTAAACAACCGGTCAAGGATTTGGGGTTCAAATCCACAGAAGAACTGGAGAGTTATGTCGGGATCCTCGGTCAGGAGCGAGCCACCAGCGCCATTCAGTTTGGTGTTGCCATGCACCGCTCGGGCTACAACATCTACGTTATGGGCGAATCCGGCACAGGTCGCATGTC
>JAKROC010000250.1 GCA_024509075.1 Endozoicomonas sp. | reverse complement strand
TGTTTCTTGGTCTTGGGAAGTTTAGTCGCCAGATAGCAGTAGGGCTCCACTTAATAACGACGATGCGCCAGCCTTTCTGCCAACCAGTCCATATAAAACACCCTGGTTTGTACCAACTCATTGGGCAGATGATGCTTGGCACCTTCCAGCCAAAGCGTCTCTGGATTGTCATACAACCGCTCCAGAGCACGAATGTTGTACACCCCGTCCACGGTTTTATCATCCGTCCCCTGGAGAATCAGTGGACTCAGGGGGATTTGCCAGGAAGATGACTCAATTTTACGTACCCAGCGATCCAGAGCAGAGACCCACTGCGTAGGCAGTACCACCGGGGCCAAAGGATCATTATGGGCCCGTTTCAGAAACTGTTCATCGCGGCTGTTGTCGGTGAACCTTCTTGGAATCTGCCGCAGAAAAGGTCGTAACAGGTATAGCTGGATACGGCTCAGACGCCATAACCAGGGTCGCACCAGGGGAGCGGAGAGAATCACCTGTTCAAAGGGCATAGGCATTGCCTGGCTGGTACGGTGAATTAACAGATCGGTGATGATGGCGCAGCCAGTGCTTTGCCCATAGGCCAGCCATGGCTTTGGCAGCGCGGATTGGCAGTAACTCATCACGTCTTCCAGCACCAGACGGTAACGGTCAAAGTCGGCTATGCTGGCCGACTTGCCACTGGACAGTCCGTGACCAGGTAAGTCATAGGCCAGAACGTTGTAGCCTTGCTGCAAAAAGAATTGGATGATGTGGGCAAACAACCCAGTGTGATCGTAGTAGCCGTGCAGAAGAAAAACGGAGCCCCTGGCCTCCGACCTGGTATATAGGTGGCAAGCGATACGATAGCCAGCACTGTCGACGTAGCCAAGCCAGTGCTGCACATCCGGTAAGCGGTTCTCAAGATCGATGCCGTAATGAGCAAAGTAAGCCACTTCATGGGGGTACGGCACCCCGTCTTCATGATTATTAAAACCATAAGACAGTGGGCGCATTGAGGAGGTTAACCGGGACCTGTTCATTAATTCTGTTCGGGTACTTTTTGTAAATCTTTTAATGGGACTTCCAGAGTTTTTTCTGCCACCACCTGTTTCTCAACACCGTCTTCCGTGCGCTGGCTTTCGATGAACTGGATCAGAATCAAACCACGGTTCATATTTACCCCTTTGACGAAGGTCGTCTCCAGATGGCGGAACAGGGGATTATCATAAAGCACCGCCTCACCCTGGCTAAAGTCGGCAGCGTTGTTTTTTTCAACGGGCATCTCAGCGCCGTGCATCATGGCAAACAACTCGATCTGCTCAATCAGCTGATCGCCGTCCGGTATGGGGCTGGGCAACAAAACACCCATTTCATCGGTGGGCAGCTTGCCCTGCTTGTGAAGTTTGTGCGCCATGCGGTTAAACCGGACAAACTCAGAGACCCCCCTGGTGGAGCGTATTTTGTGGTAAGAGGGTAAGTCTTTAACATCCAGCCGGATGAACAGGTAGCCGGCGAACAAAGGGGTGAACCCGCACTTTTCCTTAATCATCGGGCAGTACACTTCAAAGTGCTGATTTTCCAGGTGCACCTGCGCACGCAGCTCTTCACGGATCTTGGTCTTCAGCAGGTACCACCCCTGCCTGAAGGTCGCTTCACTGGTTGACATAACGTATCCTTTTAGCGACGTTTACCAGCAATAACCGGATGCCCACTGGTGCATATACCCAATGGATTTCAAGTTGATTCGAGGCGGCAAATGAGCGAAGCCTTTATGCCCTCGGGTGCCGGGAGCATAGAAATACTATGTGACCGGGGTGAGCGAAAGCAGCCAACAAAGTAGCAACATGAAATCCATTGGGTATAGTGGGGTACTAGCGCTTGGCTGCTTGTTCAAGCATGGCTACAGCAGGTAGAACTTTGCCTTCAACAAACTCCAGGAAGGCACCGCCACCGGTGGAAATATACGACACTTTATCTTTGATTTTGTACTTGTCGATGGCAGCCAGAGTATCGCCACCACCGGCGATGGAGAAGGCTTCAGAGTTAGCGATTGCCATGGACAGAGAACGTGTACCTTCACCAAACTGGTCAAACTCGAAAACACCAACCGGACCGTTCCAGAGGATGGTTTTAGCCGCAGTGAGAACCTCGGTAAACAACTTCTGAGTCTCTGGGCCGACATCAAAAATCATGTCGTCGTCTTCCACTTCATCAACGGACTTGATGATCGCTGTCTCGTTCTCATCAAACTTCTTGCCACATACCACATCAACGGGCATAGGGATATTGCACTTTTCCATCAGTGCTTTGGCCTGGGGAATCAGGTCTGCTTCGTAGAGGGATTTGCCGACATTTTTGCCGGCAGCAGCCAGGAAGGTATTGGCAATACCACCGCCAACAATCAGCTGGTTGCAAATGCCGGACAGGGATTCCAGTACGGTCAGTTTGGTGGAGACTTTAGAACCACCAACTATAGCGGTCATTGGGCGTTGAGGCTTGTCCATAGCCTTGCCCAGTGCATCCAGCTCGGCCGCCAGCAGTGGGCCAGCACAGGCGACAGTAGCAAATTTACCAACGCCGTGGGTTGAAGCCTGGGCACGGTGGGCAGTACCAAAAGCATCCATTACGTAAATATCGCAAAGAGCAGCCATTTTACGTGAAAGACCTTCATCGTCTTTTTTCTCACCGGCATTAAAGCGGCAGTTTTCCAGGATAACCAGCTCACCGGCAGTAACATCAAAACCACCGTCAACCCAGTCTTTGATCAGGCGGACGTCTTTACCCAGCAGCTCGCCAATATAATCAGCAACCGGCTTCAGGGAGAACTGCTCTTCGTACTCCCCCTCGGTTGGACGACCAAGGTGAGAAGTCACCATTACTTTGGCACCGCCCTCCAGCGCCAGCTTGATGGTAGGCAGTGACGCAAGGATACGGGCATCACTGGTGACCTTGCCGTCTTTTACTGGCACATTGAGGTCTTCGCGGATCAAAACACGCTTGCCTGCCAGATTCAGGTCGGTCATTTTTAAAACATTCATGGAGAGTCCTCTATCACTAAGCTCAAGGCTGTTTATCCACACTCGGCGGTACTTTCTGGGGATTGGCACGATCCGTGCGTCCTGAAGAAATGGCCGGGGATAACTTCGGAACAGCGGAAAACGTCGCAGACAATAGCATATATATTGCGTCTCAGGTATTCATTAAAGCGTTCTAATGGCTTGAATCAAATCAACTTTCAGATTTCTTCGAAACTTTTCCACGCGTCTGCGAGATCTACGTTTGGTGAGGTTGGTCTGCCGATATGTTTTGATTGGCAGAGCATGCCATTTCTACGACAAAACCAGGAAAGTGTGCCTGGCTTCCCCGGAGCACCGGTCAGGGCAATCTGGTTGGCGCTATTGACAAGAGCTGATGAATACCTCGAACGATGCGCATTTTTTTTTAGATGTATGAATGCTGGTCGTTATGCATAGGGTTGGCACTTGTCGATATCACCATTAATGACTGGGTAATTAGTACCAAAAAATACCCGAATTGACTAAAAAATAACAAATTGTCGTGTATTGGTTACGTTTTATTGAGCTGAACCAACAATACATACGACAAATCAGATGTACTACGCACGCAAATTTTGACCGGGGTTGGTGTTTTCCGTTATTTCAATAGCAATTAATCGAGGCTCTTGTTGCATTCCGGGGAGCTGTTGCCAGTGCGGTTTTCCAAGCTATGAAC
>JAKROC010000025.1 GCA_024509075.1 Endozoicomonas sp. | reverse complement strand
ATCTGGCACTGGAGCGTAGTCTGAAGGCCGGCGGCATCGCTACCGTGCATTACGTCAGCCCGCAAGTATGGGCCTGGCGGGAAAGTCGCCTGAAAAAGATTCGTCATGGCGTTGATCATATGCTGGCGCTGCTGCCTTTTGAGGCTGACTATTACCGGGATCACGGTGTGCCGGTGACATTTGTCGGCCACCCTCTGGCGGACCAGATTCCCATGAATCCCGATCAACAGGCAGCACTGGCACAGCTGGGTGTTACCGGCACTGGCCCGGTGATTGGTCTGTTGCCCGGCAGTCGCAAGGCTGAGGTGGCAAAACTGGGGAAATTGTTCCTGGATACTGCCCGGTTGCTGAGAAAAGACTTTCCCGATGTTCGTTTCCTTATCCCCTGCGCCAATCAGCGACGCAAGCAACAGATTCTGCCAATTGTGCGTGACTATTCTGATCTGGATGTCAGGGTGTTTGATGGTCAGTCTCAGGCGGTGATGGCTGCTTCTGACGCTATCCTCATTGCCTCGGGTACAGCAGCTCTTGAAGCAGCACTGCATAAAAAGCCATTGGTGGTCAGTTACAAGATTGCTTCGCTTACCTTTGCCATAGTCAGCCGTCTGATAAAAGTGAAGCATGTGGCGCTGCCTAACTTGCTCGCCGATCAGGAGCTGGTACCGGAGGTGCTGCAAAATGATGCTACACCAGAAAATTTGCGCAAGGCCATGCATAAAGCCCTGACCGATCAGGCTTATCGGGATGGCTTGAAGGCGTCGTTTACCCATATACACCAGCAGTTAAAGCGTGATGCCAGTAAACTGGCCTTTGAGGCAGTGATGTCACTGATTACCAAACGATGAAACAACATCAGTTTAACTGGCCAGATGCTGGTGGCACTCTGGTCGCCGGCGTTGATGAGGTGGGCAGGGGGCCACTTTGTGGGCCGGTGATTGCTGCTGCCGTTATTCTTGATCCAGAGTGCCCTGTTGTCGGTCTGAATGATTCAAAAAGGCTGACTGCCCGTCAGCGTGAAGCCTTGTTTGACGTTATTTGTGACCAGGCATTGGCCTGGTCACTGGGCCGGGCTGAGGTGGCGGAAATTGATCAGCTGAACATTCTGCACGCTACCATGCTGGCCATGCAGCGGGCGGTAGCAAGTTTATCGTTGCTGCCCGAGCTGGCCTATATTGATGGTAACCGCTGCCCGAAGCTTCCCTGTCAGGCCGAAGCTGTGATCAAAGGCGACAGCAAGGTGCCTGAGATTGCTGCCGCGTCGATTATTGCCAAAGTGGCTCGGGATCGGGAAATGGCGATTATTGATCAGCAGTGGCCCGGATATGGCATTGCCGGACACAAAGGGTACCCTACACCTGCGCATCTGGCGGCACTGAAACGACTGGGTCCGACACCTGTTCATCGTCGTTCGTTCAAACCCGTCAGGCTGCTACTCACTGACTGAATACTGCTGGCTGATAGTTTTGGCCTCTTCTGTTTTGACGTGCCGGTACATTCCCCGATCCCGCGCTTTGTCAGGCCCTGGTGGCTGGATTTTTGCGCAGGCAAAAACGATTTACGGCCATGTCGATTGCTGGTGCCGGTAATCAGATCCTGAATGGCCAGGAAATGATTGAGTGTGATGGGCTGAGGATGAGAGTGCAAAGCATCAAGTATTTTCAGTTTCTCCTTGCGTCTTCGGCTTGCGTCCTGCAATAACGCAGCGATTTTAGCGAAACAATCCGCTGCCTGCTGTGACAGATTACGATAGTAATTTCTCTCTTCGATTATATTGTTCCGCTCGATTTCCAGCTTGGTAACTTTGCCCTCCAATGCGGCTTTGTCTCTGTTCAAGCCGTAACGTATGGGATCAATAAAAAGATAATTTCCGAACACATCATCTTCTATAACGTGGCAGGAGTTGGTGCGATATATGCCGTAGGTGGTTTTGTGGGCGACCCAGAACCGGTCTGGATTGGTGAAAAGTTCATCCAGTCGATCATCAGCATCATAATCAAAAACCAGTTTGGCAATGGCCTGATGCTTTTGATAGAGCTGTGGATTAAATGGATCGGCCATTATTTCATTCCAGCCGCCCCCTTCGGATGTCTCCGGATTATCATTCAGCTCATCGAAAAGACCAGGATGTCGCTCTTTGAGCAACCTGACTGCGGTCTTGCTCAGGTAACTGCCACTTTCAATGTCTTCCGTGTTGAGCAGGTAACACTCTTTGTCATCATTTATTGCTTCTTGCGCATCCAAGTCTGCAATTGGAATTGCAACGCCTTTCGGGGGAGGCTCTATGGGAAAACAGAGCCGACGAATATTGGCTGGGTCAATATCACGCTGCCCTATGGCGGTCGACAATGGCTGATTTTTATCAGCTGTTTCTGGCAGTGCCAGCCCAGTGGGCGTGATCGCCGGGTTTGGGTTTTGCCTTGCGTATCCTGATATACTGCCTAGCGTTCCTCTAGGCAAACTGTGGGGCACTTTTATCGGCAGCATTTTTTTGTCTGTCCTTCTGTTTCGGTGTGCTTGATGTGGCCATCGAATGCTTACATTTGCTCACACTTTAGTCTAATTCTGATGGAGCAGACGGTTTTTCATTGTTATTGCGGGCGCAACCAATCAGGACTTCCATGACCACACGTTTTATCCACCTTCGGGTCCATACTGAGTTCTCACTCAGCGATGGGCTAATACGAATCAAGCCATTAATCAGTGCCATGGCCAATGCCAAGACCCCGTCGGTGGCAGTGACTGACCAGTCCAACCTCTGTGCCCTGATAAAGTTCTATTCCAGCGCCATGGATGCTGGCATCAAACCGATTTGTGGCGCAGATCTGTGGGTAGAAAACCCAGCCGACGAGCAGGCCCCTTCGCGCTTGATACTGTTGTGTATGGATGAGCAGGGTTATCACAACCTGACCGAACTGGTTTCCCGGGCTTTTATGGAGAATCAGAAATACGACAAAGCCCTGGTAAAGCGGGAATGGGTTATGGCCCAGTCAGGCGGGCTGATTGCACTCTCTGGCGCCACAGAGGGTGAGATTGGTCGGGCGTTGCTTAGTGGCAGGCAGGAGCTGGCCGGTGAATTGCTTGGTCAGTGGATGGCAGCCTTCCCGGATCGCTTTTATCTTGAACTGCAACGCACCAACCGGGTCGGGGACGAAGAGTGCGTGCACAAGTCGGTGTTGCTGGCAGCGCAGTCTGGCTGCCCGGTGGTGGCCACCAACGACGTCATGTTTATGTCCCGGGACGACTTTGAGGCGCACGAGTCAAGAGTCTGCATCGGTGAAGGGGTGGTACTGGATGACCCACGCAGGGAGCACCGTTACAGCGAGGAGCAGTACCTGAAGTCGGAAGACGAAATGGTGGCCTTGTTTGCCGATATCCCTGAGGCGCTGGTCAACTCGGTGGAAATTGCCAAACGCTGCTCCATTAATGTCAAACTCGGCGAGTACTTTCTGCCGGAGTATCCGGTGCCAGAGGGGAAGAGCATGGATCAGTTTTTCCGTGAGTTCTCCCATCAGGGCCTGACCGAGCGTTTGGAGTTTCTGTTTGATACTCAAGCCCCGGAGTATCCTGAAACGGAAAAACTCTATCGGGAACGACTTGATTTTGAGCTGGATACCATCTTGCAGATGGGGTTTCCCGGCTACTTCCTGATCGTGATGGACTTTATCCAGTGGTCAAAAAACAATGGCATTCCCGTCGGCCCCGGCCGGGGTTCCGGTGCCGGCTCGCTGGTGGCCTACGCCCAGAAAATCACCGACCTGGATCCGATCAAATATGACTTGCTGTTTGAACGTTTTTTGAACCCGGAGCGGGTATCCATGCCCGACTTTGATGTGGACTTCTGTATGGAGGGGCGAGACCGAGTCATCGAATACGTGGCCCGCACCTACGGGCGCGATGCGGTCTCGCAGATCATCACCTTCGGTACCATGGCAGCCAAGGCGGTGGTGCGGGACGTGGCTCGGGTACAGGGCAAATCTTACGGTCTGGCTGATCGTTTGTCGAAAATGATCCCCTTTGAGATCGGCATGACTTTGAGCAAGGCCTATGAACAAGAAGAAGCGATCCGTGAATTCCTGGAAACCGACGAAGAGGCAGCGGAAATCTGGGAAATGGCCCTCAAGCTTGAAGGGGTCACCCGCAATGTGGGCAAACACGCCGGTGGGGTGGTTATTGCACCTACGAAACTGACTGACTTTGCGCCGCTTTATTGCGATGAACACGGCAAGGGTGTGGTTACCCAGTACGACAAAAACGACGTGGAGTACGCCGGTCTGGTGAAGTTTGACTTCCTTGGCCTGCGCACCCTCACTATTATCGACTGGGCGCTCAAGCTGATAAACCCGCGCCGTGCCCAGCGCGGAGAAGAGCCGCTGGTCATTGAGTCCATTGACCTGGAAGACAAATCCGCCTACGACATGCTCAAGCGGGCAGAAACCACGGCGGTCTTTCAGCTGGAATCCCGGGGCATGAAAGACCTGATCAAGCGCCTGCAACCGGACTGCTTTGAGGACATCATCGCCCTGGTGGCTCTGTTCCGCCCCGGCCCGTTGCAGTCAGGCATGGTGGACAATTTTATTAACCGCAAACATGGCCGCGAAGCGCTGTCGTTCCCTGATTCCCAATACCAGCATGAATGGCTGGAACCAATCCTGCAACCCACCTACGGCATCATTCTCTACCAGGAGCAGGTCATGCAGATCGCCCAGGTGCTGGCCGGCTACACTCTTGGCGGTGCTGACATGCTGCGCCGGGCCATGGGCAAGAAAAAGCCTGAAGAGATGGCCAAGCAGCGGGCAGTGTTTGAAGAGGGAGCCATCAGTCAGGGGGTTGATGGCCAGTTGGCCATGAAGATTTTCGACCTGGTGGAGAAGTTCGCCGGTTATGGCTTTAACAAATCGCATTCAGCCGCGTATGCTCTGGTCTCTTATCAAACCCTCTGGCTGAAGGCTCACTACCCGTCTGAGTTTATGGCGGCGGTGATGAGTTCAGACATGCAGAACACCGATAAGGTGGTGACCTTTATCGAAGAGTGCCGTGATATGGGGCTGACGGTGTTGCCGCCGAGTGTAAACAGCGGCGCTTATATGTTTGGTGTAAACGACTCCAGTCATATTATTTATGGTCTTGGTGCCATCAAGGGCGTGGGTGAAGGTCCCATCGAAGCCATTGTTCGGGCGCGTAATGACGGCGGGCCGTTCAAAGACCTGTTTGATTTCTGCGACAGGGTAGACGCCAAAAGCCTCAACAAGCGGGTGCTTGAAGCACTGATTCGTTCCGGTGCCCTTGACCTGCTTGGCCCCATGCCCAATCAGCCTGATCAGCTCAATATGAACCGGGCGGTGCTGGCTGCCAGCCAGGGCGAAGCCATCAAGGCCGCCGATCAGTCAGCCAAAAATCAGGACCTGGGGCTGATGGATATGTTTGGCTCTCTGGTGCCGGCCGGTGATGAGAAGGTCTACGACAGTTATCTGAAGACCCCTGAGTGGAGTGATAAAACCCGTCTGGGCGGTGAAAAGGACACTCTGGGACTGTACCTTACTGGCCACCCTATTGATGAGTACGAAAGCGAAATACGACACTTTATTCGTAACCGGATAAAAGACCTGCAGCCAGCTCGGGGCGACACTCAGAATATTGCCGGGTTGGTGGTGGATATGCGGGTGATGAAAAATAAAAAGGGTGAAAAAATGGCTTTTGTCACCCTGGACGACCGCACTGGCCGCGTTGAAGTCTCCCTGTTCGCCGACGTATTTGCCGAATACCAGCAACTGCTGCACAAAGACGCCGTGCTGGTGGTGGAAGGGGAAGTGACTTTTGATGACTATTCCGGCAGTCTGAAAGTGCGTTCGAAAAAAGTCATGGAAGTAGTGGATGCCCGCAGCCACTTCGCTCGCCAACTGGTGCTAGCCATCAGCCATGAGCAGATAGATGGGCAGTTTAGTCAGAAACTGTCGTCCATGCTTGGCGCCCAAAAAGGCAGTCTTCCGGTACGGATCGATTATTCTGGTAACGACGCCCGTACCAGCTTACTGCTCGGCCAACAGTGGCAGGTGAGCCCCAGTGATGAGCTGGTAATGGAACTGCGTCAGTGGCTGGGCAAGGAAGCTGCCCGGGTGGAATACGCCTGAAAATGCTCGTCATCAACCAACAAACGCATCGTGCAATCTTAAGGCTTCTTGGTTAGCATAAGAGCGCTTCTGACAAAAGCGCCGCCCTTGCGGTGATGATTTTTTCACTTCAGATATTGATGCAACTCAATGAGCTATCAGGTTCTTGCGCGCAAATGGCGACCCCGATCTTTTAAAGAGCTGGTAGGGCAGTCTCATGTTCTGCAGGCGTTGGTAAACGCCCTGGATCAGGATCGTCTTCATCATGCCTATCTGTTCACTGGTACCCGAGGCGTAGGCAAAACCACCATTGCCCGTATTTTTGCCAAATGCCTGAACTGCGAGCGGGGCGTCAGTTCCACGCCCTGTGGCCAGTGTTCGGCCTGCAAAGAGATTGACGAGGGGCGCTTTGTTGACTTGATTGAAGTGGACGCCGCCTCGCGCACCAAGGTAGAAGACACCCGCGAGCTGCTTGATAACGTGCAGTATGCGCCAACACGAGGGCGTTATAAGGTGTACCTGATTGACGAGGTGCACATGCTCTCCGGCCACAGTTTTAATGCCCTGTTGAAGACTCTGGAAGAGCCACCACCCCATGTGAAATTTCTGCTGGCCACCACCGACCCGCAGAAGCTTCCAGTCACGGTTTTATCTCGCTGCTTGCAGTTCAGCCTGAAAAATATGACCCCTGAGCGTATTGTTGGCCACCTGGAGCATATACTCAGCCAGGAGCAAATACCCTGCGAACAGGCTGCCTTGTGGCAGCTGGCCCGCTGCGCCCAGGGTAGTATGCGCGATGCCCTGAGCCTGACCGATCAGGCCATCGCCTTTGGCAATGGGTGTGTCAACGAGGCCGAAGTAGGCGCTATGCTCGGTACCATTGACCAGGGGCAAGTGTTGAAAATGGTTACCGCCCTGGCCAGCGGCAATGCTGCCCGTATTCTCCGTGCTGTTGCGACACTGGCGGAGCACTCGCCGGACTATCTGGCGATATTGGACGATATGCTTGCCATGTTGCACCGCATCGCCATTGCCCAGGCTGTTCCTGATGCGGTGGATAATAGCCAGGGTGATCGGGAGCAGGTGGTGGCACTGGCAAGCTCCATGACTGCCGAGGACGTCCAGCTTTATTACCAAATCGGTCTGGTCAGTAAAAAGGATTTGCCGTTGGCTCCGGACCCCCGGGGCGGCTTTGAGATGGCTATGTTGCGAATGCTGGCGTTCCGGCCCGACGGTGCGCCCGCGGCTGCACAACCGTTGGACATTAGCGGCGAGGACAATTCAGCGGCAAATGAGGTTGTTGCGCAAGACACTGATTCTGATCATGACCATAGTGATGCCCAGCCACCAGGGCAAGAGGTTGTCAACCAGGTGAGAGACGCTCCAACCGTGGTTGAGGCCTTCGAACCGTCAGATATGACCCATGGGTCTGAAATTGTCACCGCAATAGCTGGGCAGCAGGGAAGTTCGCTGACAGTATCTGACACCACAAGTACCAGTGATGGCAACACAGTGCCGGCTATGCCGGAAGAAGCTCCTCCGTCGAACTATGATCAGCCGCCTGATAGTGAGTCAGTGTTCGACCCGGCGCCACCGGCTGACCAATATGACGATGGTGCCGAGCCAGTGCCTGTGGTTACGGAACTGCCCGTGTGTTCCACCGAGGCCGTGGCGGATACCACAAAGCGATTGACGGTCGAGCAGCTTGATCCGAAAAGCTGGATTCAGCTTTACCGTCAGCTGCCTTTGGGCGGCGTTACCGGCACCATCGGCACCAATTGTGAGTTTGTTGAGTGCGACCAGCAGCATGTTCGCCTGCGGCTTGATGAGCAGCGCAGCACACTGTACAACGACACCCATCGCCAGCGTCTGGAAAAGGCGCTGAGTGATTATTTTGAGCAAACGGTTAAACTCTCAATTGACACCGGCCCCGTAGTTAATGAAACTCCGGCTCAGTGGCGTGAGCGCAAAATAGCCCAGCGCCTTGAGCAGGCAAAGGCAAGTATTTACGCCGATGCCAGGGTTCAGACGCTGGTCAATACATTTTCCGCCGAGGTACTGGAGGAATCCATTGTACCGGTGGGCAATACCATTAAATAACCGTCCGGGTATCGACAAATAAAAGTCGATGGTCTGGTTTTATACCGATTTGCAGAGGTTAATATGTTTAAAGGTGGCATGGGCAACATGATGAAGCAGGCCCAGAAAATGCAGGAAGATATGCAAAAGCTTCAGGAAGAGTTGGCCAATGCCAAAGTCATCGGTGAAGCCGGTGCTGGCCTGGTCAAGGTGACCATGAACGGTCGTTACTATGTGCTGCATGTGGAGATCGACCCGAGCCTGTTTGGTGAAGACAAAGACATGCTCGAAGATCTGGTTGCTGCCGCTACCAACGACGCTGTGCGTCGGGTGGAGGAGAACAGCAAGAAAAGAATGGGTGAACTGACCGCCGGGCTGGGCCTGCCAGCCGGCATGAAGCTGCCATTTTAATTGATTAATGTCTGCTGTTACCCGACAGCGGACATATTTTTCAGGTTGCCAATATGTTCAGTCCCATGATCAGGGAATTGATGGAGTCATTGCGTGCCTTGCCCGGGGTTGGCCCCCGTTCGGCCCAGCGCATGGCCTTGCACTTGCTGGAGCGGGATCGCGCGGGGGCGTTGCGTCTGGCTGTTGCCCTGCGACAGGCGGCCGAAGGGGTCGGGCGCTGCCAGTACTGTCGCACCTTGACTGAAGAGCCCAGCTGTCGCATTTGTGCCAATCCTGCGCGGGACAACAAACTGCTCTGCGTGGTGGAAAACCCGTCTGATGTCATGGCCTTTGAGCAGGCTGGTGGCTATGCTGGCCGCTATTTCGTTCTTATGGGGCATTTGTCGCCTATTGATGGTATCGGGCCAGAAGATATTGGCATTGACCAGATGTTGAAAATGGTTGCTGACCAGTCGGTGGAGGAAGTTATTCTGGCAACCAATCCCACCGTAGAGGGTGAGGCCACGGCGCACTACATCGCCGAACAGCTCAAGGCCGTTGGCGTAATAACCAGTCGCATCGCTCATGGAGTCCCCCTTGGCGGTGAACTGGAGTTTATTGATGGTGGTACTCTGGCACACGCCCTGGCCGGGCGCAAGAGACTGAATATATGATCATCGATGTCTAACCCAGCTGGCCGATCACCTCCACCTGCAAGTCGTCGGGAATCTCCATAAACGACAAAATCGTCAAGACCCGAAACTGGCTGATCCGGCTGTAGCGGGAAAGCAATGGCCACAAATGAGGCGTAACCAGTAACACCGGCTCCAGCTGTCGGCTGTGCGCCTGATGAATCAACTCTGGCATCTTGTTTTGTAACTGCATGGACAACCCCGGCTCCAGGGCAAACGTCTCTTCAGAAAACAGCAGATCACGGCTGGCCTGTTCCCTGGCCATCAGCAGCATTTTTTCCAGCTCATGGGACAGGGTAAAGACGCTCAGTTGTTCCGGGGTAGTCCGTCGATTGAGCAGTGGCTCGATAATCTGTCGACGCAGGGTAACGCGTACCTGACGCAGCAGGTACAGGACATCGCGCTGCGTCTCAGCCCGCTGCTGTTCCACGGTTAAAAGTGTGGCGGCGATGCGGGGGCTGTCAGCAATGGTGACATTGTCGGCCAGTAGTCGCTTGAGAATTTGCATTAACAAGCCAGGGGGCAAACGCTCCGGCACCAGCTCATCGCACAACTTGGGTGACAGCTGCCGTAGATGAGCCAGCCAGCCCTGAGTCTCCTCAAATCCGAACAGGTCATCAATATGGTCTTCGATAACTTTGCCTACATGGGTGGTAACCACCGTAGCACAGTCCACTACCGTGTAGCCTTGCTGTAAAGACCACTCCCGCTGGCTGGTGGCAATCCAGTATGCATTCAAGCCGTAGCTTGGGTCTTTGACAGCAATGACCGGTTCTTTATCAGCGGTCAGAGGCAGGGCACCCTCCATGGCAATGGCCAGTAGCTGGCCGATACGCAAGGTGAATTGATCAGTGACGATATTATGCAGGGAAATGGTATAGCTCTCGGGGTCCAGGTTGAGATTGTCGCGGATATGGATCATGGGAACAAGAAAGCCATACTGCTCGGATAACTCCCGGCGCAGTTGCCGAATCTGGCTGGCCAGTTGGCCGTTACTGACTGGGTCATCCGGGTTGTCGCCGAGCAGTGCAATCACCCGGTAGCCGATGTTCAGGCCAATGGGGTCAACCGAGGCAATATCCTGCCAGCTCAGCCGGTCGCCGGCTTTCAGGCCATTTTCATCGCCGCTGCCAACCAGTGCCTGTTGTCTCTGTGCTTCGCGCCGGATTGTCTGGCGATGGACAAACAACAGCATCATCAGGCCCGGAATGACAAAAGCGACATGAGGCATACCTGGCACCAGACCAATCATAATCAGTACTGCGGCCGCTACCATCAACGCCCTGGGCTGCCCCATAATCTCCTGGCGTACCTGGTGGTGCATATCTGCGGCTTTGGAAATACGGGTGACCATAATGGCCGCAGCGGTGGAGAGCAGCAGGGAGGGTATCTGGGCCACCAGGCCATCACCAATGGTCATCAGACCGTAAAGTTGCGCGGCTTCGGTGGCGTTCATGCCGTACTGCCAGATGCCTATGGTGACACCGCCAAGAATGTTGATCAGCAGAATCATCAATCCGGCAATGGCATCACCACGGACAAACTTGCTGGCGCCATCCATGGCACCGTAAAAATCTGCCTCACGGGTGATATCTTCCCGCTTGGTTCGGGCTTCGTTGTGGTCAATGACCCCCGAGTTCAGGTCAGCGTCGATGGCCATCTGTTTGCCGGGCATGGAGTCGAGGACAAAACGTGCCGTCACTTCAGAAATACGACTGCCGCCTTTGGTAATGACAACAAAATTAACAATGACCAGAATCAGGAATACCAGCAAACCAACAAAATAGTTGCCAGCGATCACCACGCTGCCAAATGCTTCGATTACCTTGCCAGCTGCGTATGGTCCCTCATGGCCATTGATTAACACCACGCGGGTGGAAGCAATATTCAGCGCCAGGCGTAACAAGGTGGCCACCAGTAACAACGTGGGGAACAGCGAGAAATCCAGTGGCCGGCTGATATAGATGGTCAAAATCAGCAAAATTAACGACAGGGTAATATTAAAGCTGAAAAGAAAATCGAGCAGAAATGGCGGAATGGGTAACATCAGCATGGCCAGCACCACCAATAACAACATTGGTGTAGCCAGCAATGAGGTTTTTGCCGCTGTGCTGATTATCACGCTACTGCCGTTCATAACGGGTGCTCGCGGTTTTTCCGGCTGAAGTGCTGATATTTTTTCGGGACTTGTATATCCGGTGCGCTTGGGCAATAGGCGCTTTGCCGGGTACGGTAGCGATCAAGCTGGTACAGGTAGACCATGACTCTGGCCACCGCCTGGTACAAATCCGGTGCTATCTCCTGACCCAGCTCTGTGTGATAGTAAAGCGCCCGGGTCAAAAGTGGTTGCACCAGCACTGGCTTGCCAGCGGCGCGACCAATGCTGATAATCAGTTGCGCCAGGTGATCAACCCCCCGGGCGACCAGTACCGGGGCCTGTTGGCTGCCCGGCCGGTAGCTAAGTGCCACGGCATAATGGCTGGGGTTGCTGAGAATCAGGTCGGCATCATCAATGGCATCAAGCATCTTCTGACGCATCATGGCGGTCATTTTCTGCTGGCTTTGGCGGATGCGCTGGCGAGTTTGCGGCGACCCCTCTTCGTTTTTCAGGTTGTCCTTGACTTGCTGCCGGGTCAGCAACTGTTGCTTCTGTGTGCGGTATTTTTGCCAGAAGACGTCAGCTACGGCAATCAACAACATCATCAGCGACAGCGACAAGGCACTCCATAGTATGATCTGCAGCGCTCGGTTGATGGCATGGACTGGTACAGGATAGGCGTCCAGTGCCATTATTTCACCATGAAAACCACGAAACAGAAGATACAGGGCACTGGCCAGCAATAGTGTTTTCAACAGGGCTCGAATCACTTCGGCCAGCCCGTGGTGGGAAAAAATCCGGCGCAAGCCACCGATGGGGTTGATGCGTTGAGCTTGTGGGGCAACAATCTTGAAGCTGAAGATAACCGGCCCTGAGAGCCAGGCTCCGGCGGTGGCACTGGCAACCGTGACGATGTACAGCGTCAGGAGCAGGAAGGGCAACAGGGTAAATGCCGCTTGAAGTCTTGTCAGTAGCAAAGCCGAGTCGCTGATATTCGTCGCCGTTACCACGCTGTCAATTTGCCCCAGCATTGCCATGTCTGTCAGTATCTGACCATAGTCGTTGGATTGGCTAAGCAGCAAAAATGCCGCCAACAATTGCAATGCCATCATCAGATCACGGGAGCGGGCAACTTGCCCTTTCTGCCGGGCTTTGTGTTTTTGTCGTTCACTGGGTTGTTCAGTGGCTTCACTGCCCTGATCCTGCTGGTTCACGGTGTACCTCCGAGCGAGCCGAGCACCTGCAAAGCATATTGACTGTGCTGGTGGACAACGCCTGGCAGCTTTTGAATATTGATGCCCAGCAGGGCTATGCCTATCAGGATGATCATTGGAAAGCCCAGGGTTAACAGGTTGATCTGGGGCGCAGAGCGGGTCATAAAACCAAACGTCAGGTTGACAATCAGCAAGGAGATGATGGCGGGCAGGGCGATCAGCAGACCTGCGCCAAACAGCCAGCCAGCCATGGCCAGCAGAGCTGGTGTGCGATCAATAACTGCCAGGAATTGGCCAGCGGGCAGGGTGTGAAAACTGTCCAGCAACACCGTAAACAATATTAGATGGCCATTGATCAGGACAAAGAGAAACTGCGCCATAATCTGATAAATGTGCGCCACCACGGTAACGCTGACACCGTTAGCCGGATCATTCAGTTCGGCAAATCCCAGCGCCATTTGCAGGCCAGTCATATGCCCGGCCAGGGCAAAGACAGTGAAAAAAAACAACGGCACCAGGCCAAGCAGCATGCCAATAAAAAACTCCGAACAGGCGGTAGTAACCAACGTGAACGACAACTCAGTAGCATTGCCCAATTCAGGCTCGTGCCACAGTTGCACCATGGTCGTTACTGACAGAGCGAGCGCCAGCAGTAACCGCACTGAAATGGGCAACCAGTCCCGGGTCAGGGGGCAAATCATGAAAAAACCAGAAATACGACAAAAGATCAGTAGGTACAGCACAATCTGACCGGACAATTGCAACAGTTCTGTGGCCATAGTTGTCTGCCTTACGCGGCAACGGTTCCTGCGCTACTTTCGCTTCAGCATCTTTGAAGTCGTAAGGCGACAGCCTCCTAGCCACTGATGATGGCGGTGAAAAACGTCGTGAAAATGTTGCTTAACTCCTGTACCAGCCAGTGCAGTGACAGGGACAATACCAGCAAAGTAACCAGTAGCCGTGGCAAGAAGCTTAATGTTTGCTCAGTCACCTGGGTGGCTGCCTGAACAATACTGATCAGCAAGCCCACCAGGAGACCGGGTAAAATCAATACCAGAGCCAGCCAGGTTACGCTTTGCAGCGCGTGTGCCATCAGGTAGATGGCATCATCAGGCATCATGATTGCATCCCGTCATGACATTTCGCTCTGGCTGACTCACAGGTAAAAGCTCCGGATTGTGCCGGAAACGATCAGGCTCCAGCCGTCTACCACGACGAACAGCAGCAGTTTGAACGGCAAGGAGATCAGCATGGGTGACAGCATAATCATGCCCAGTGCCATGAGGATGCTGGCGACCAGCAGGTCAATAACCAGAAATGGCAGCAGGATCAGAAAGCCCATTTGCAGACTGGTTTTGATTTCACTGCTCAAAAAAGCTGGCATCAATATGGAAAACGGAATGTCTTCCGGCAGCACACTGGGTTTACTGGTTTGGTTCTGGACTGCCGGAATCTCCCCGGACAAGACCAGAAACTGCTCCATATCGGCCTTGCGGGTTTGCCCAAGCATAAACTGGTGAAGTGGTTGGCCAGCAACCTGGATGGCCTCACGAAATTGCATGCGCTCTTCCAGGTAAGGCTCAATGGCTTGCTGCCAAATCTCTTCAAACACCGGCTTCATGATAAACGCAGTCAGAATCAGTGCCGTGGCAATCAGTACACGGGTGGGTGGGATCTGCTGCAGTCCCAGACCCTGTCGCAAGATGGCCAGAACGATCAATACTCGGGTAAAGCTGGTGGCGACCATCAACAGGCCCGGGAGAAAGGAGAGCATGGTCAGCACCAGCAGAATTTGCAGGTTAACGCTGTAGTCCTGCTGGCTGTTGCCGCTGGTGATGGACAGCAATGGCAGTTGTGGCAAAGCTTCTGCCATGAGCGGCAGAATTAGCAGTGGTGGGGTCAGAAGTACCGATGTAGCCCAGCGCATCACAGGATTTCCAGGATACGCAGGCCGTAATAGTCGCCAGTGCGAACCACTTCGCCATGGGCAAACACGATGCCGTTGATCAGTATATCCAGGGGGTCGTGTTCCCGGCGATTAAGTGTCACTATCGAACCAGGTTGCAGGTTCAGCACATCAGCAATGGCCATTGACTTACTGCCCACGTTCAATGTCAGCTCGACCTGTACCGCGCCCATCAGGCTCAGATCGGTTGAAGTTAGTGAGCCATGGGTTTTGGCCGAGGCGGAAAAAGCGTTACTGATCTTTGGCTTTTGTTCGTCAGATGTCGCCTCCGTCAGTTCGGCCTCAGGCACCGGTTCAGCCTGATACGGATCAGCTATGGGCTCACGAGCAGAACCTGTCTCAACCGAGCCGTTCGCATCAGTCTGTGGCTTTGCTGCTGCAGATTGCTCTGCATCAGTCTCGGCATCATTCACCGACTTGCCCTCCGTAGTTGTCAATTTGCAAAGTCAGGTACCCTGCACGTTGCCCGGTCGTGCCCCGGAACAAGGTTTGACCGGCAACATGCATAACTGCCTTGTTCGGGTTTGCTATGGGCAAAATATCACCAGCACTGAGGGTGCGTAACCGGTTGAGCGACAGCGTAACAGGAGCCAGATCAACAAGAGTCGTGATATCAATCTGACCGAGAAAGCGGGCAATGCGACTTTTGGTGCTATCACTGTCTTTGCTGGTCGTCGTATCGGCCTGCACCAGTGCTTCGGTGAAGGCGGTAATCGGAGTGTATAAACAAATGGGAATCGTCGTCTGGACAGAAGTATTGACGGGATCCTGAAAATTCAGGTCAAACCGGCTTTGTAAGCAGTCGTCAGTGAACGGTACCTGCGACGATGCCGTGGCGCCAAGCCATTGAGTTTGTAGGGCAATAGTCGTTTCACTGACTGTTTGCCCGGCATTCAGATGCTGTGCGCAAACTTCCTGCCAGGCTCTGGCCAGGGCCTCCACCAACTGATCCAGCAGCTGCTTGCCAATTCTTGAGAAAACAGGTCTGCCTTCAGTACCGGGCGTGGGCAACGAAAGCTCATCTGCAATACTGCCGCCAAAACAGATTGCGGTCAGCAGCGTAGACAGGCGAGGGTCGAATTGCACAAAGGCAGAGTTATTTCCGATGCTGGCTGTCAGAGGGAGGGAAAACTGATACAACATTTGCCTGGGCAATTGCTGTAACTGGTTTATCGTGGTGTACGAGTCATGACTGACATGATGATGAATAACAATGGCTGGGTTCTCAATAAGCTTTTTCAACGCCATTAGCAATTGTGCTGGAAAAGACGCAGAAAGCATGGCTATTTCCTGTGTCATACGCAGTACTGAGGGTGAGATTTGCAGCAAACACCCCCGGTCAGAACAAGACTGACCGTCTTGAGACAGGTCACCAACCATATCTTCATCATATTGGCTGGTAGCCTGTTCAGCAGGACTAGATGTCATCTGATGGATTCCTGTTTAGGCTGCCATATACCCGTCGCCTTTCAAGCTGCTACTTTGTTGGCTACATTCGCTCACCCCGGTCACATAGTATTTCTATGCTCCCGGGGCTTCGCTCATTTGCCGCCTCGAATCAACTCGAAATCCTTTGGGTATAGACACCAAAACGCTGTCGTAGATCATTCGATCGGCAGCCTTCAGGAAAAAGTAGTTCATACTGTTGTTATTTCCATCCCGCCAGTAAGCAGTGCACCACCATGGTTTTTAGTAAACATATCTTTCCGCTACCAGCGCAGGTGCTGACGGCTCTGCTGATGTTTCTGCCCAGCCTGTCAGCGTCTACCACTATCTACAACGTAGAGATGGATGATGTGGACTGGCAGTTACTTGAAGACAAGTATTTCAAATGCAGCATGCTCCAGAGGGTACCTTTGTTTGGCGCAGTAGCCGTCAGTGCCAAGGCTGGCCGACAGTTGTTGTTGGAATTGCAATCATCGCTGTTTCCCGTATTACCCACCTCGGTGCAGCTCTGGTTGAAACCCGGGGGTTGGAGGTATTTCTCCTCACAAGGCAGCGGTACGGGAGAAAATGTACCGATCACTGCCTTTTATCTCTCGGACAGTGTCAGTTGGGCGGGGCTTGATCTGAAACTGGCAATGCCTGTGCGGCAGCTGCTGGCACTACTGGACAGCAATCGGTTACTGCAAGCGCAGGTTATGAAAGAAAACAGCGATGGCATCCAGAGACTTATTGAGGTGAATATACCGACGTTAGGGATGTTGCCAGCCATGAACAAGATGTCAGATTGTATTGCCAGTCTGTTGCCAAGAAATTTCCAGCAGTTGCAGCAATATAATCTGCACTATGCCCTTGGCCGCTCTCAGCTCAACAATTATCAACGACAGTGGTTAATTGATACGGCGCGCCTCGTGGCGGTGGATGACAGCGTCATTAAAATCACCATTGACGGCAATAGTGACAACACTCCATTTAAGGATAGTGACGAAACCATTGACCGACTCCAGAATCTGGAGCTGTCAAAGCAGCGGGCAGACGTTGTTCGCAACTCTCTGGAGACATATTTGCAGGAAGCCGGGGTTACTCGTCGGGTAGAGATAGTCACGCGCTATCATGGCGAGCGGTACCCGGTGGCCAGTAATGACACTGCTGCCGGCCGTTATCAGAACCGACGTGTTGAGGTGACGTTACTGACGACACTGGATAACAAATAACAAATAACAAAACAGTGCAATGGTGTGACAGCCATGTGTTCACTGGCATATACCATTTTATTTGATGGCGAGTACTGCCAAACAATCTATCTTTAAGTTGCATTACCGTTGAATAACCTGCCATTGCAGAGCATTTTGCCAATGTCTTATACAACTGTGCTAACACCTGCCAGTATTTCTCAGCTCGCTATTGATTCTTCTCCCGGGCTGACCAAAAGTTCGGGAGAGTCATTCAATGCAGTTTTTGCCAATCTGTTACATCGCGTAAATGATACCCAGTTGCAAGCGCAGCAACGTATGGTCAGCCTGGAGGCTGGACAGGACAACGTCATAGAAGCCGTGATGGCGATCCAGAAAACGAACCAGACAATGAATATGCTGATACAGGTCAGGAATCGTCTGGTGGATGGATATCACGAAGTCTTCAACCAGCAGATTTAAACTGCTCTTCCCAAGCTGAATCATCCTCATGGTGGATAGATCGAGTTCATTACAGGCACCGGCTGCTGCCAATATCGGGCTGAAGGGTTACTGGCGAAAATTGCGCGGTGTGTTTGACTCATTGTTCAATGCGATGCCTGATCGGACGGCAACCAATCTGAGGCTGGTGCTTGTGGTGCTGGTCGGTGCATTGCTGGTGGCCGCATTGGTCAACTTGGCCCTATGGTGGCATGACCGTAACTTTCGCCCCTTGTACGGTCAGGGTGAGCACTTCAATCTGGCCGCCGTTATCGAAATTCTTGACAAGCAGGGCATTGGCTATCGTATCAATCCTGATGACGGGCAACTGTTGGTTCGCTCTGGCCAATTAGCCAGTGCCCGGATGGCCATGGCTGCTGGAGGTATTGTCAGTGCCGGCATGAAGCCTTGGTTGCCGGAGAATTCTTCCATGGGGGGCAGCCATTACGAAGAGCGAATGCAGTATTTGGCTGCGCTGGAGTTATCGTTGTCCGAGACCATTGGCGGTATTGCGGCTGTGCGTTACGCCCGGATTCATCTGGCTGTGCCTGAGCAAAGTGTCTTTTTTCGCGAGAGTCCGCTGGCCAAAGCGTCGGTGTACCTGGAGTTATACAGCGGCATGCGCCTGCAACCTGATCAGGTAGAGGGCATCATGCGTCTGGTCAGCAGCAGTGTTGCCTCGCTGGGCGAACAGGAGGTCACCGTCGTTGACCAGTACGGCAACCTGCTCAGCCAGCCCGTTATCCTGTCCCGGTTAACCGAAGGTGACAGCGCCCAGCCCCTGATGACCAACCAGATTCGCATGGAAAGCTATCTGGAACAGCAGCTGGGGAAAATCCTTGATGCCGCCGTTGGCGCCGGTCATTACCGGGTTGATGTTGCCGTAGATTTGACCCGCGACAAATTGGAACAGAGTTCCGAAGAGTTTGATCCAAAAATTGTGCTGCGCAGTGAATCGGTTGAAAGCGGCGTGCCTTACCTGATGGACAAGCCGGCACCCATTACCCAGGAACCAACGGTTCCACCAGTTGACTCAAGGGCGGCAGAAAAAAGCTCCGGGCAGGTGGGAGAGCAAAAAGTTATTCGTAATTACGAGGTCAGTCGGCAGATCAGCAGCGAAACCCATTACCCCGGTGCGATCAAACGCCTCACCATAGCCGTATTAATTGACAGCAACAGTCTCAGTGCCGCCCCATCGGCTGACCAGGCGAACAACGGATCAACAGGTACCGTATCGTTAAAAGAGAGCGAGACCCGGCTGACTGAACTGGTGAAACAAGGGATCGGGTTTGATGCAGCCCGAGGTGACGCTATCAGTCTGGCGTTGTTGCCTTTTGCTGCTGTTCCAGCGCCGCCAGAGATTCTGTTGGATCAGAAAAGCATTAATCAGTGGCTGGGCATTGCTGTCCAGGTTATTCAGATCATTTTGCTGCTGGTTTCCTGTGGGCTTATTGTCCTTGGTTGTCGCAAATTGTTGTATCCCGGGGCAATAACTCAGGCCAGTGAGCAGCCGGCAGGTGCCACAAGTCAGATGGAAACGCCAGTACTGAAAGGTAGTGACACGCTGTCGCCCATCAGTCTGGAGGAACAGATGGCGAGGTATCGCGACCTGGCCCAGACTGAGCCGGAAAGAGTGGCCGCCGTATTGAAAGAGTGGATCAACAGGAATCATGCCAATGGCTGAGTCAGCGACAGAGGCGATGGCTCATGCATCAATTCAGGGTCCCGTCGCCAAGTGCAGCGCGGAAGAAGCAGTGGTTTTTTTGTTACTGCTGGGAGAACAGGCGGCAGCTGACGTTATTCGTCATTTTAATCCAGGGGAAATTCGCGTAATCAGCCGCTATTCAGAGAATATCAAGGTGAAAAATCGTGATCAGCTGATTGTCATGCTCAATCAGTTTGAGCGTGCTTACGCCAACGTCAGCTTGCTGCTGGGTGATTTTCAACGACAGATGCGCCTGACCTTGAAAAAGGCGCTGGGCAGCGAGCAGGCCCGTTGTCTGGTTACCCCACCAGACAGTCAGCGGGAGCCCCTGACTGGTCTGCAGTTGATGAAGCCGAAGTTGCTGGCAACCATGATTGGCGATGAACCGGAGCAGTTTCAGGCAGCCGTGCTGGCCTGTTTACAGGCTGAGCAGGCTTCGGAGGTCTTGCAATTATTGCCTGCCGGGCAGACGCAGGGCTTGTTGAAGCGCATTGCTGCCATGGGCCGATTGCCCCAGGCATCACTGAATGCGATAGTTACTTTTTTACAGTCGTTTCTTGATGAGCAAGTTATTGAAAACTACCTGCCCATCAATGGCGAACAGCAGGTTGCCAACATCCTCAATCTGTTTGATAACAACTCCCGGGACGATTTCATTAATACGCTCAAACAGAGCGATAGTGCTATGGCTGAGCGGATAGAAGAGCAAATGCTGGTATTTGCCCAAGTTGTTAATCTATCCATGGAAGATACAGGCAAGTTAATCGCTAATGTTGAGGCAACCGAATTGTGCATGGCGTTGAAGGGTGAGCCGGAAGAAGTGCGGCAACACATCTTCCACTCCATGAGCAAACGGGCAGCTACCTATTTGCGAGAGGAGATTGAAGCGTTGGGTGCGGTACCGCAAAGCAAAGTCAAGGAGGCACGGCAAAACATCGTGCAGGAGATGGATCGTATGCTCAAAGAGGGGGATATTGTCATGCCTCGGGGCAACGAGGTGATGCTGGAGTAGTCCGATGGTCGAGATGGCAGCCACTATTGCTCATGAATCAACAGCAGATAATCTGGTTCATCGTTATCAGTTTCCTGTGGTCAGTCATGGGCAGCAGAACGTACCTGGGAAAATGCCGGTCAGCAATTTTTCCCAGATACGTGCGATTGTTCGTAAAGTGCGCGAACGGGACCGTCGTATACAGCGGGCAGCCCGGCAGGCCAGCCTTGTTGAGGAGCAGCAACGGGGTTATGAAGATGGCTATGCTGCAGGCTACCAGACAGGTCAGCAAGAGGCACAACAGCACCATCAGCAAAGTGCCGGGCAGTGGCTTGGGTTAATCAATGGTCTCTGGAATGAGTTGTCAAACCTGCATCAGGCAACGCTGCTGAACTTGGGACAGCCTCTGACCGAGTTGATTATTACAGTTGTCCAACAGGTGGTGAACCATGAGTTGGTCACTTCTCCCGAGTCGTTGCAACAACTGGTCAGTGATGCTCTGTCTCTGTTGCCACAAACCCAGTCGATAGTGCTGGAGATTAACCCCCTGGATCGGGCATTGCTGGAGCCGGTGATCGACAAATTGCCTGCAGGCTTGTCTTTGCGTGACAACAACACCATAAAATCTGGAGGATGTCGTTTAGTCAGCGAGCATGGCGAAGTGGATGCCACGGTGGAAAGTCGCATGGCAATCTGTATTGATGCTGTCCATGAACAACTGGTGCAGCATGACTGACCACGCCATGCCAACAGAGCGGGTTGCTGATCACTATCGTACCGAACATTGGGCTCATCTGGGGCATAAACTGCACACTGCTAAGGAGCAGATCAGCAGGTTGTCGACTTTACGGGCTTCTGGCCAGCTGGTAAAAGTTTCCGGCTTGATTATGGAGGCTGTTGGCTGTCAGATGCAGACTGGGCAGCGTTGCCTGGTGCAAGCAAACGACGGTTCTTCTGTGGAGGCAGAAGTGGTTGGCTTTGACCGGGATACGTTGTTGCTTATGCCCATGGAATACCACGACGGTCTGTCTCCCAGGGCCAAAGTGATGCCCATGGGGCACAACTCATCGATTCTGGTAGGGGAGCCGTTGTTAGGTCGCATTATTGATGGCGCGGGGCGTTCCCTGGATAATCGGCCCGCTCCGCAAGGCAATACCACCGTGCGTCTGCATGGATCACCAATCAATCCTCTGCAGCGTTATCCAATCACCACGGTATTGGATGTGGGCGTCCGTGCCCTGAATGGGGTGCTTACCATTGGCCAGGGGCAGCGTATTGGTCTGTTTGCACCGAGCGGTACAGGTAAAAGTACACTGCTGGGTATGATCGCCAGGCATACGGGAGCTGATATTGTGGTTTTGGCCATGATCGGTGAACGTGGGCGCGAGGTAGGTGATTTTATTCGCCAGAATATTGATAAACAAACACGACAACGTTCAGTTATTATTGCTGCACCGGCTGACCATTCGCCCGTTATGCGTCTTCGTGCAGCGCTGGTGGCCCATCGGGTGGGCGAATATTTTCGCGATACCGGCCATCATGTACTGCTGTTGATGGACTCTCTGACTCGCTACGCCCAGGCGCGCAGGGAAGTTGGTCTGGCCATCGGTGAGCCGCCGGCGGCCCGGGGCTATCCGCCTTCAGTGTTCAATATGATTGCCCGACTGGCTGAACGGGCAGGCAATGGTTATCAACCTATGGGGTCCCTGAGTGCCTTTTACACAGTGCTGGATGAAGGGGAAAACGACCCTGTTGGCGAAGCTGCCCGGGCAATTCTGGACGGGCATCTGGTGCTCAGCCATAAGCTGGCAATGAATGGATAGTATCCGGCCATTGACGTGGTGGCCTCCATCAGTCGCACCATGGCACAGTCGGTATCGGCAGAGCATCTCAGGTTGGCACAGTCTTTTTGCCAGCTAGTGGAAAAAGCCCGGGAAGGAATTGAACTAAAGACATTAGGCGTTTATCAATCAGGCAGTGACCCAATTATGGATCAGGCAATGGCTGCTCAGGAGCAATTAATTGGTTATTTACGCCAACCCATTGATGAACGACTGACATTCAGCGATAGCCTGAACCAGTTACAGGTGCTGCTTGCGGGGGTCAATGCTGGTGGCTATCAATGAATCACTGCTTAATAAACTGTTGCGTCTGGAAACATTGCAGCATCGCCAACGGCTGAACCATATTCGCCAACAATTTAATGAGCTGGAAAAATACCAGCGGCTGGCCACCTCACTGGATCAGCTGGCTTGTGATGCGGTTGTCAAGACCGGGGCGACGTCAAGCATGCAGTTGGGTAATCGGGGGAATTTTCACACTCAACTGCTGACCATGGAACAGTCTTGCCAGCGGGCGATGGCCATGCACGCAGCATCAGTCCGGTCTCTCGCCGAGGTTGCTATGGTCAAGATGCAGCGTCTTAACCGCATCCGCCAACGGTTGTCCAAATCCAGCTAACACAACAACTGTCAGACCCTGTACTCAATGGATTTCATGTTGCTACGCAGCCAACAAAGTAGCAACTTGAAAGGCGACAGGTATATTCCTAAAGCTTGCAAATCAAACGACGGTTGCCCGAGTACGTTGCTTCAGCGTGGCTTGCGTAGGCGATTGGTGCACCCCGTAGCAGAGAGATAAACTGACAGCAGTAGTCGTTGAGCCTGGTCAGAGCTGCGGTATTGCGCCGGTGCAGGTTGCGGCAGGAGTGCAGCAGTTGTTCTGTTGCGGCGTCAGTGGGCGACATTGGGCTGATTTGCCGGGATAGTTCAGCGCACTCAATCGATAGGCGTACCACTTCATCCAACTGTTTAGCCATTATGGCCATGGCCTGCTCAGCTAACAGTTGTTCCAGTTGCCGGAGTAACTCTATGCGGTTGTCTTCATTATGCATCTTACTGACCTGCCACGGGGGAGACTTCTGCTTCGTTTATTACACGACATTTTATTGTTCGTCCATTTTCTTTTTGTACGCGAATAATGTCATTTTTATGGCCATTTTCCAACGCTATACCGTTAGTACGCAGTAGTACCGTATCAGACTGAGCGACGATGGTTACCGGCTGGCCACGACGTAATACACTGGCTTTTTTCACCAGGTTTTCGTTGATGACCGTTCCGGCAGCGATTTTGCGACTGGCTGTATAGCCATCGAGTTTATCAGTCTTTTGCAAAAAACCGGGTTTCACACTGGTAAATGCCACGTCATCGGTACGCAGTTCAGACAAACGCTCACCACGACTGACATCGCGGCTCGCCACCAGTACCGGCAGGGTAAAGTCCACTTTGATGCTCAGCCTGTGTTGCCAATTGCCGCTGTCAGGACAGCTGACTATCAACGGCAATTTACCACTATGGGACATGGCCAAGAGACGTACCTCAGGTTCCGTCGCGCAAAATGGCAAGCGTTGCCACCGCTCTGGTTGGAGCGGCTGTACACGTGGCTCACGGCCATTGAGTTGTTCTGTCAGGGAATCGAGGTGCGCACAGACCAGATTGACCACCTCTTGCTGGGTCGATCGATCAGAAAACTGGGCACTGCCACTGCATGTGGCCGTCTGCAAACTTCCGGTCGGAAGTATAAATACCCAGACGAAAATGATAACCAGATAATATTTGCCATATTTCACTGCAATTTACCCGACAACCTACTATTTTAATACGACAGATAATAGGCAATGAAACGCCATTTATGTTGATTTCCTTTGATGCAGCTATGGGTATCCATCCACGGGTAGCCCAGTTGCGTACTTCACAGCTGGCCGTTCAGGCCGGCAATGTCTTTAACGTGGAAACGCCTGGCTACAGGGCACTGGCGGCCAGTCTTGAGTTTTTCCAGCCGATCCACAACCTGGCCATTTCTGACCAGCGCCATATCAGTGGCACCGGGGCCGAAGTTGACCTGAACCTGCGCTTCAGGAATGCCGGTGATATTTCGTCAAACAGTGGCAACGATGTCTCACTGGTGCTGGAACAGGCTGAACTGGCTCAGTCGATGTCAGGATTCAATATCAGCGTGTCATTGATCCGTGAGCAGCTGAGTATGCTCGACAGAGTCATCAGTGGCCGGTAACTTTCAGAGACGCTGCCCGCTGCCCGCTGCCCGCAAAAGCACAAACGGTTGGGCCTTTGCGGGCAGCGGGCAGCGACAGGACCAGGTACCCCATGAGTCTACAACTGGTGCAAGCTATCTGCAAACTTCCGGTCGGAAGTATAAATACCCAGACGAAAATGATAACCAGATAA
>JAKROC010000249.1 GCA_024509075.1 Endozoicomonas sp. | reverse complement strand
CTGACCAGGCGCTGTTGCAACAGCTCATGGGTTGGCTCTGCCACTGAACCAGACATTTCCTGTCGTATGGCAGATAACGTACGACGTACAACGTCTGTTACCAGCGGTCGGCTAAGCTGGCGGATATAAGGCGCAAGGACAGGTTCCTGAAGCAGTTGTTCCACTTGCGGCAGACGAACGAATCCCTTCGGGCTTGTACTCACGGCTGAGAACCCCGTATTCAGATTTCCAGTAAGGGAGATCAGAAAAAGATGGCGGAAGGAGCAGGAATCGAACCTACCAAAGCCTTCTCGGCTCACATTGGTTTTGAAGACCAGGAGGACCACCAGATCCCATCCACTTCCTTGGTACGGGCTGGATTATTACCACTCATTTCACGAAATCCTATTTCGGTTTTCCGAAACACCCTTGATGAATGGTGATTTTATTGAGCTTCGTCAATTTTATTGAATCTCGCAGAACACTTCGCCCGCAGCCTGATTGCACCTGTGAGCACAAAGGAGCAAAGCGACCTTGCTGATGCAAGACGGCCGTGGAACTTTCATGCCTGAGCAGCGTCTCAGGATCGAGGCTTTTTGACTGAGGGGCAACGTGTGACACCACAGACACTGGGAACCAGGCCAACCGGTACTGCGTCGTGTGATGTCGCCCTGCCCGCATCACCGGCCGGCAGTGAGTCCTTCAAACAGTTCAAGGTATCAGGCGCTCCGGCAGAACGGTGGCTGGAAGCAAAACCACCCGACAGGAGCATTGCCGATTTTTACCGGCATCACGGTTACAAAAGCCTGCTGCACCGCTGCATTCACTGGAAAAATGCTGTCTCAATCCTGAAAACCGGTAACCTTGCCCCATTTGGCAGTTACCAGGACCAACTCCCGGGTTTTGCTGGCCATGCCGATCCCACTTTTGTCTATTTCCGGGCAACCAGACTGGAGCAATCTCCGGACTCAATACAGTGCCACAGCTGTCGCTGGGGCAGTGACGGCAGAGAAAACGGTAAAGAGTGGGGAGACCTGAACCAAATCACTTTTATCCACGATTTAGCAGTGCTCGACTGCCAGCCGTTTTACACCGGCTCAAGGTATGGTGAGCCCACCGCTGACACGTTCTCCACGGTTTTCTTTCGTCCCTTTGCCAACCCGTTAACCACAAAAGTAACCCATCGCGAAATCCTGGTGCAGGGCAAGGTATCCAACCGCTCGCTGATGGCGATCTGGGTGCATCACTCTCGCCGCGATGAGTTTCTGACCAGATTCAAACAGGCCGGTGTTGATACCGTCGATGGACTGCCACTGGCCGAGTTCGTTAATCCGGAAAAACCGCTACCCAGCAGGCTCGACCCGAATGACAAATCGCCGGCATTAAACCCCATCCTCGCCCTTGCCTTCAAAAAAGCATTGGCAAGCTTTAGTACCGAGACCGGTCGATGCCTGCCGGTCTCGGGCGACCAGCCTGGCGGGTCTGGCCCGGCAGAGCAGAATGACACTTAATACCACCGTTAATGCCTCCGCAATGGGCAGGGCAATGAACGCCCCCTCAAGGCCAAACATTCGCCAGAACAGCAGAATAAACGCCAGAGGCAATATCAGTGAACGACTGAGGGCGACAGCGGCGGACTGGGTAGCGCAGTGCATCCCGGTAAAATAACCCGAAATGGTGATGTTAATGCCATTAAACAGGAAGATCGGCCAGATCACCCCGATAATACCCAGAGTCATGGTCAGAGTTGCACTCTTATCGTCACTGAGAAAAGCACTGGCCAATGCTTGAGGATAAAGTTGTAAAACCGCAACAAAGACAACCCCGATAATCACGTTCATACCAATAGCAAGCACCAAAAACCGGACAATGCGCTCCGGTTTGCCGGCACCAAAGTTAACACTGACCAGCGAACCCAGGGCTTCAGCAATGCCATAGCCAATGGTGATGCTGAGCCACAGGCCATAATTGACGATGGTGAACGCGGCAACGCCAGTGGTGCCAGCCTCAGAGATCAGGATCCAGTTTATGGTGAACATCAATAATCCGGCAGACATCTCATTAATCAACTCGGACAAACCGTTGTAGGCCGCACGTAACAACCCGAACCAGGAACCATAGGGCTTGATCAAACGAATCTGAGTCTGTTTGCCAAACAGGCGCAAAGAGAAAAAAAACGCACCAACCACATAAGCGCAACCACTGGCCAAGGCAGCGCCACCGACTCCCCAGCCCCAATGCTCAATAAACAGGGCATCAAGCACAACATTAGTCAGGGCGGTAATGACTAACCCTGCCAATGCATAGTTCGGCGCACCATCAATCCGGGCAAAATACGACAGTGAAAAAGTTATGCCCATAAACCACAAAAATGGAGTCAACGCGCGAATATATTTTGTTGTCAGGGCTAGAGAGTCACCTTTGGCACCGAGAAAAGCCGCTACCTCTGCGGCATATACCCAGCCCAGACCTGTAGCTACCAGCGAGTAAAGGGTGACTATAACCAAAGATTTGGTAAAAATATTGGAGGTCTGACGCAGATCCCCGGCTCCCTTCGCCTTGCCAGCAACAACCCCACTGCCCACCATAATCATCACGCACAGGCCAAAAAAGACCGAAAACATCGGCACAACCAGGTTTACCGATGCCAGCGCAGTTGCACCAACGTAGTTGCCAACAAAAATTCCATCGACTATACCAGCCGACGAGATGGCCAGAAGGCCTAAAACAGATGGCACAGCAAACCGAAAAAAGTCAGTAGTAGTGTTTCTTGTTGTCATGGACTCATCAGCGCACTGAACCGACATAGGGACATTCCTGAACAGATCACCATTAAATTTATGAACATTAGTTCAAATTAGACACATATTCGTTTACTTTTTATTCTATTTCAACCACTCATGCCATACTCAAACCACCGGAAATCAATCGCCTATGAGCTATTTGCCCAAGGAGGAAAAACGCAAGGCAATCCTTGATGCCACCCTGTCCCTTGTGATCTCCGGTGGGTTTGCCAGCGTCACCGCCCGCAACGTCGCCAGACAGATGGGAGCCGCAACGGGCACCATTCACCACCACTTTTCATCCCTGTCAGAGCTGAAAAGTGAGGTGCTGCGCTACGCCATTGATGCCTCCATTAAAGCTGACCGGGAAGCCATCAAGAATCTGCCTCCCTATGACTCCCTGCTGCAATTGCTATTGCCCTCCAACTATTCAGACCGCGAACATGAAAACCGCGTATGGGCCAGCGCAGCGGACGAAATGTTACGCAATGAAGCACTGAAAAGCGTTTATCGCAAGACCATCTCCGAACTGATTGATGAAGTTGAAAAAGTGATCCATAAAGGACAGGATTCAGGCATATTTCATCCTGAGGGAAATATACGACAATACGCATGGAAGCTGACAGTGACATCAATCAGTCTGAGCAACTGCATTTGCCTCGACGACGACTGCCTGGACATGCAAGCTATTGATGAGCTGGTCACGAGAGACATCCAACTGACACTCGGCATGCAAACCGAAAAGCGCTGACTTTTTTTGGCGAACTGTTAGCCCCTTCCTTTGAGCCAAGGGAAGTGAGCCAATGACTATGCCAACGTCAGGGGCTCACAGGGCATAGGCAAGAGGGCGGTTTATACCCGTCACCTTAATACCATTTAGTGTTAGTAACAGAGTACCGACGAAAATGTTTTACATCTCAAATGCTGGACAGGCTGGAAGTTATCTGTCGTGA
>JAKROC010000248.1 GCA_024509075.1 Endozoicomonas sp. | reverse complement strand
AATCAGGGAATGGTAGTCGGTACTGGACTTGAACCAGCGACCCCCACCATGTCAAGGTGGTGCTCTACCAACTGAGCTAACCGACTGAAGCGCAGTGTATATTATCAATGCCGCTAAAAATTGCAATATTTTGATGACGACAATTCCAACCAGCCATAAAAACGACAATATCTGAATGTCATCATCAAGGCACGCCGACCAGTGCAATTACTGCTTTAATACCCTATCGCGCAACAGAGCAATTTCGTCACGAACTATTGCAGCCTGCTCAAATTCAAGATTGCGTGAGTGCTCCATCATTTGCGCCTCCAGCTTTTTGATGGCGGCTGCCATAACGTCAGGAGTCATCGGTTGCTGATAATCGGTTGAGGGAGAGACTGCACCACCTTTTTGTGCTTTGCCGCTCTTCTTGCGCCCGGGAATGACCGCCCCTTCAAGGATATCAGTCACCGACTTATAAACACTCTTCGGGGTGATATTGTGTTGCTTGTTAAAAGCCAACTGCTTTGTCCGCCGTCGTTCAGTTTCGACAATGGCTCTGTCCATGGAGCCGGTCACCCGGTCGCCATAGAGAATGGCCCGGCCATTGATGTGCCGCGCCGCACGCCCGATGGTCTGGATCAGTGAGCGGTCCGAGCGCAGAAACCCCTCTTTGTCGGCGTCCAAAATGGCCACCAGCGAGACCTCGGGCATGTCCAGCCCTTCACGCAGCAAGTTGATGCCCACCAGCACATCAAAAGCGCCGATACGCAGGTCACGGATAATCTCCACTCGTTCAACGGTATCAATATCAGAGTGCAGGTAGCGAACCCGCACACCTTGCTCATGGAGAAACTCTGTCAAATCCTCAGCCATACGCTTGGTCAGCACCGTGACCAGAATCCGCTCCTGCATTGCCACAGTGCGGTTAATCTCCGTCAGTAAATCATCCACCTGAGTACTGGCCGGGCGCACATCAATTTTTGGATCTACCAAGCCTGTGGGGCGCACCACCTGCTCTACCACCTGTCCCTGATGTTCTTCTTCATAGTTGCCCGGTGTCGCCGAGACGAAAATAGTCTGCGGTCGTCGTGCTTCCCACTCTTCAAATTTCATTGGCCGGTTATCCAGCGCCGATGGCAGACGAAAACCGTATTCCACCAAGGTCTCTTTGCGGGAGCGGTCACCTTTATACATGGCACCAATCTGCGGCACTGTGACGTGGGATTCATCAATAACCAGCAGTGCATTGGGGGGAATGTAATCAAACAGGGTCGGCGGCGGTTCACCAGCCTTATTGCCCGACAGGTAGCGGGAGTAGTTCTCAATACCGGTGCAGTAGCCCAGTTCAATCATCATTTCCAGATCAAACTGCGTGCGCTGCTCCAGACGCTGGGCTTCCACCAGTTTGTTGTTGTCCCGCAATACCTTCAGCCGCTCCACCAGCTCCACCTTGATGGCATCCACCGCATCAAGAATGGTCTGGCGCGGGGTGACGTAGTGGGTTTTCGGGTAGATGGTTGCCCGAGGCAGCTTGCGCAGGATCTCGCCGGTCAACGGATCAAACTCGCTGATGGCCTCCAGCTCATCGTCAAACAACTCCAGGCGCAGGGCTTCACGCTCCGATTCGGCCGGAAAAATATCGATCACATCACCTCGCACCCGGTAGGTGGCCCGGCGAAAATCGGCGTCGTTACGGGTGTACTGCAACTCAGCCAGGCGTCGCAGGATGGCACGCTGGTCAACCCGATCACCCCGATCCAGGTGCATCATCATCTTCAGGTAGGATTGCGGATCACCCAAGCCGTAAATAGCCGATACCGTGGCCACAATGATGGCGTCCGGACGCTCCATCAATGCCTTGGTGGCGGACAGGCGCATCTGCTCGATGTGCTCATTGACCGAAGCGTCTTTTTCAATGTAAGTATCCGACGTCGGCACGTAGGCTTCCGGCTGATAGTAGTCGTAATAGGAGACAAAATACTCCACGGCGTTATTGGGAAAAAACTCCCGAAACTCACCGTACAGCTGTGCCGCCAGGGTTTTGTTATGAACCATGACGATGGTCGGGCGCTGAATCTTCTCAATCACATTGGCGACGGTAAACGTTTTGCCCGAACCGGTGACCCCAAGCAGGGTCTGACAGGCCAGGCCGACATCAATGCCTTTGACCAGTTGCTCGATGGCCCCGGGCTGATCACCGGCCGGAGCGAAACGGGAAGAAACTTTAAACGTCTGACTCATGCTAACCTTCTGACGGGTGAAAATCTGTGGTACGCCTTGCCAGCTTGTGCCGGCCACAGAAAAACGGATGCCAAGCGCACACCGTATTGTGTATGATGGCCGAATTGTGCTGCCCGGGCGGAATTATATCCCGGGGCCATAATCATAAACGAGGAATACCGTGACTCCATCCCAACGAGTACAGATGGTCAAGCCCTCCCCCACGTTGGCCGTTACCGCTAAAGCGGCCCAGCTGAGGGCGGTCGGACACGACATTATCGGCCTGGGTGCCGGTGAACCGGACTTTGATACCCCAGAGCATATCAAGGCAGCGGCCGTCAAAGCCATTGCCGATGGTCAAACCAAGTACACTGCCGTCGATGGCACCGCAGAGCTCAAGCAGGCGGTGATTGATAAATTCCAGAGAGATAACGGGCTGAGTTACACCCCGCAACAGATCCTGATTTCCTGCGGCGGCAAACAGAGCTTTTTTAACCTGGCCCTGGCTCTGCTCAATAAAGGAGACGAGGTCATCATCCCGGCACCTTACTGGGTATCGTATCCCGATATGGTGCTGATTGCTGAAGGCGTGCCGGTGATCATCAAGACCAGCCTGGAAAATCGTTTTAAAATCACCGCGCAGCAACTGGCAGCGGCCATTACCGACAAAACCCGTCTGGTGGTGCTCAACAGCCCGTCTAATCCGTCCGGTGTCGCCTATAACCGCAGCGAGTTACAGGCGCTTGCGGACGTATTGAAACAACACCCCGGGCTGATGATCGCCACTGACGACATGTACGAGCACATTCTCTGGAGCAAGGAGCCGTTCAGCAATATTTTGATGGTCTGCCCGGAACTTTACGACCGCACCATCGTACTTAATGGTGTCTCCAAAGCTTACGCCATGACCGGCTGGCGCATTGGCTACGCCGGCGGTCCCCAGTGGCTGATGCAGAATATGAAAAAGATTCAGTCACAGAGCACCTCAAATCCCTGCTCCATCGCTCAGGCGGCAGCCACCGAAGCGCTCAATGGTCCGCAGGACTGCGTACAGGGCATGCTCGCCGTGTTCAAGCGCCGCCACGATTACGTAATAAAGTGCCTGCAACAATTGCCCGGAGTCAGGGCCATTGCCGGTGATGGTACATTTTACGCCTTTGCCGATTTCAGTCAGGCGATACACGACCTTGGTCTTACAACTGACACCGAGCTGGCGGCCTTGCTGTTGGAAAAAGGCGTGGCGTTGGTCCCTGGCTCAGCCTTTGGCTGCGAAGGCTGCCTGAGGCTCTCATTTGCCACCAGCGACGAGGCTCTGGAAAAAGCCCTGGACCGTCTGCTGGCAACGCTGCTGGGCAGATAATTCCTGCCAACGGGTGCTCACCGACAGGACTCATTCGCTTGACAGCCACCATAATACAGATAAAATTCGTGGGACTGATCCCCGATAGCTCAGTTGGTAGAGCAAATGACTGTTAATCATTGGGTCGCTGGTTCGAGTCCAGCTCGGGGAGCCA
>JAKROC010000247.1 GCA_024509075.1 Endozoicomonas sp. | reverse complement strand
AACAACTGAAGAACAGTTGCTTGACCTTTGGACCGTGATAGAGGTGGCGGACGATGGCAACTATTCCCTTGGCCGGCACCGGGAGAAGTTACTGGCTTGGGTGGTGAGCCATTTCAGTGAGTCATCGGCCAGGGTGTTCACTGGTATTGCCGGAGGCGGTGATGCAGTAGCCCATATTGGCACAATAAATGAAGTTTTCTTCTGGGTATTCAGCCATGACCAATACTTACCTGCAGGGGAGGCATGTACATTTGCTGCAGGCAATCACACAACACTGATACTGCCTCATTTAACCTCGATTGACTTTTCAACCTGGCCAGAGACGACCTCTTACGCCCTGCTGACTCAGGCAATGGAGCAGACGGATAAAGCTGAGCATATCGCCTCATTTTTCCTGCAACACGCCAGCGGGCAGCTCAGAAAATTACCTGAGGGGACGGTTAAGGCACTTTCCAGTCAACTCTGTGACAAGCTGATAAAAAACGATAACACCTTTAAAGAAAAATTGTGCCAGTGTGTATGTGAACATTTTGCCTCTGGTCAAACAGGCATTTTTCCCGGTTCATGGGGCCAGTTGATCAAAAGGCCTCTGCTGCAGGGGATCTTGGGGTGGCCTCAGCAACAGACCATTTCTCTCGGCTCACTGGACTGGTTGAGCAGTACACCACTGCTGAAACCGGTTTTGTTGGGGCTGCAACAACAGGGAATAGATGTTTCGCCAATTACACAAAGGCTGGCCAGTTGGCAGATCTGTGATTTTTCACCCGATGAAATAAAAAAATTGCTGAAGCACCACGATTGTCGGCGACTATTCAATCAGGCATTCAAGCTCAAGCAAGCAGAAACCTTACCCAACCTGCTGCTCACGGGCCATTGTAATGAAATGGCTCGTCTAGTGAGCAATCAGGGAGAGAGCCCTCTGGCTCTTATTGCTGGCTCCGGTAATTTGCCTGGATTGCAATATCTGTTGCAACTGGGCAACCCAAAGGTAAACCAAAAAGACAACTTTAACTGTACGCCCCTGCACAAAGCTGCCTGGCATGGCCATTCAACGTGCGTCATGGCATTACTGGCTGTCCCCGGTATTGACGTCAGTGTGCGTAATAACGATGGTTTTACGCCCCTGCACAAAGCTGCCAAGTTCGGCCATGCGGCGTGCATCATGGCATTGCTGGCCGCCCCCGGCATTGAGGTCAATGAGAAAAATAACAGAGGCTGGACGCCCCTGAACAGTGCTGCCAGACATGGCCATGCTGCATGCGTTACGGCGTTGCTGGCCGTCCCCGGCATTGAGGTCAATGAGAAAAATGACAGAGGCCGGACGCCCCTGAACAGTGCTGCCAAGTACGGGCACAAGGCATGTGTTTCAGCGTTACTGACGGCCCCCGGCATTGACGTCAATCAGAAGGGTTGCGATGGCCGGACACCCGTGGGCAGTGCCGCCAGGTTCGGCCACGTCGAATGCCTCACAATGTTACTGACCGTCCCCGGTGTTGACGTCAACGGGGTGGATAGCGATGGCTCGGTGCCTCTGGACTGTGCTGCCAAGTATGGCCATGCGGCATGCATCACGGCGTTACTGGCCGCTCCCGGTATTAAGGTCAACAAGAAGAATAACGATGGCCGGACCCCTCTGCACAGTGCTGTTTGCGCAGGCCACGTAGAATGTGTCAGGGCGTTACAGACCTTCGACGACATTAATGTTAATGAAATAAGTATCGATGGCTTAACACCTCTGAGCATTGCTGCCATTCACGGACTGGAAACTTGCGTCTCGCTTTTACTCGACGATGGTATTGACGTCAACAAGAAGGGTTATGATGGCATGACGCCCCTGAACAGCGCCGCTAAAAGAGGCCACGCAGGGTGTGTCAGGGCATTGCTGGATGCCAAGGGTATTGACGTCAATGAGAAGTGTCACGATGGCCTTGCGCCCCTGAGTAACGCTGCCAAAAACGGCCATGCCGCGTGCATCGAGGCGTTATTGGCTGCCCCCGGCATTAACGTCAATGAAGCGAGTAACAAAGATTGGACGCCTTTGAGCTTTGCTGCCATGTCCGGCAACATCGAATGCATCACGATGTTACTGACCGTCCCTGGCATTGACGTCAATGCGCAAAACAGTGATAGCTGTGGCCCTTTGCATATTGCTGCCAGGTCCGGCCACGCGGCGTGCATCACGGCATTGCTAGCCGCCGATGGCATTGATGTCAATCTGAAAAGTAATGATGGCTCTACGCCCCTGAACATTGCTGCCGATTCAGGTCATCTGGAGTGTGTCAGGGCATTGCTGGCCGCCGATGGCATTGACGTCAATCTGAAAAGTAAGGATGGCTTTGCGCCCCTGAACAGTGCTGCTGATTCAGGCCGGTCAAAGTGTGTCAGGGCGTTACTGGCCGCCGAGGGTATTGACGTCAATGTGAAAACACCTCAGAACAATACGCCCCTGAACAGCGCTGCCAGGTCCGGCCACCTGGTATGCGTTGCGGCGTTGCTGACCGCTGATGGCATTGAGGTCAATGAGAAAAATGGCTATGGCTTTGCGCCCTTGAGCAGCGCTACCGGTGCGGGTCATTCATGGTGTGTCAGGGTGTTATTGGCCACTAGGGGCATTGACGTCAATGTGAAAACCCCAATGGGTCTCACGCCCCTGTACATGGCTGCCGAGGCTGGCGACGAAGCATGTATGGAGGCGTTATTGGCCGCTCCCGGAATTGACGTCAATGTCAAAACAATCGCGAGTTCTACGCCTTTGCATATCGCTGCCGCGGCTGGCAACAAAGCATGCGTGGAGGAGTTATTGGCCGCCCCCGGAATTGACGTCAATGTCAAAACATCTATGAGTTTCACGCCTTTAAACGTGGCTGCCACTTGCGGCAAAGCAGCGTGCGTCACGGCGTTATTGACCGTTCCCGGCATTGATGTCAATGAAAAGAATGACACTGGCTTTACGCCGCTGAACAGCGCTGCCAATAAAGGCCATTTAGAGTGTGTCAGGGCACTGCTGACCGCTGACGGTATTGACGTCAATGAGAGGAATAAAGACGGTTTGACTCCCCTGGAATCTGCTGTCAGGCACGGTCATACAGAGTGCGTCGAGGTATTGCTGAGCGCTGACGGTGTTGATATTAATGCGAAAACACCCACGGGTTCTTCGCTTCTGCACATTGCTGTCAGTTATAACTATGCAGCGTGCATCAAGGCGTTGCTGAAAGCTGGTTGCATTGGCGTCAATGAAAAGAGTAACAATGGCTGGACGCCCCTGGGCCTTGCTGCCAGAAACGGGTTTGCTGAGTGCGTCCGGGCACTGCTGAGTGCTGAGGGCATTGATGTCAATATCAAACAAGATGGTTTTACGCCCCTGAACAGTGCTGCCAGGTACGGCCATGTGGAGTGTGTCACGGCGCTGCTAAAGGCTCCTGGTATTAATGTTAATGTGAAAACACCCTTGGGTTTCACTCCCTTGAATAGCGCTGCCAGGTACGGCCACGCAGCGTGCGTCAGGGTGTTATTGACCGCCGATGGTATTGACGTCAATGAGAAAAGTAAGGCTGGCTCGGCACCCCTGAACGGCGCTGCCGTACACGGCCATGCAGTGTGTATCATGACGTTGCTGACCGCCAGCGGCATCGATGTCAATGTGCTAACACCCGTGGGCTTTACGCCCTTGCACAGCGCCGCCAGGTACGGCCATGCAACATGTGTCAGGGTATTACTGGGCG
>JAKROC010000246.1 GCA_024509075.1 Endozoicomonas sp. | reverse complement strand
AATCATGCATAAATTAACCAAACGCCAGACAGAAATACTTGACCTGATCAAGTCACACACCGAAGAGACTGGCTTTCCACCGACCCGTGCCGAAATAGCACGCACTTTTGGTTTCCGGTCACCCAACGCTGCTGAAGAACACCTGCGTGCCCTGGCACGCAAAGGTGCCATTGTAATCACACCAGGAGCGTCCCGGGGCATTCGCGTACCCACTACAGAACTGGCCGGCCTCCCCATTGTAGGTCAGGTTGCTGCCGGAAGTCCGATTCTTGCCCAGGAACACATTGAGGACCACCTATCCATCAACCCCGAGTTTTTTTCACCCAGGGCTGACTTCATGCTGCGCGTCATTGGTATGAGCATGAAGAACATCGGCATTCTTGATGGCGACCTGCTGGCCGTGCACAAGATATCAAGCGCCGCCAATGGTCAGATTGTTGTAGCCAGAATTGACGATGAGGTGACCGTGAAACGCTTTGAGCAGGTTAACGACAAGGTCTACCTACATCCGGAAAATGAGGAGTTTCAGACTATTGAAGTGGATCTCAACGTCGATGCCTTTGCTATTGAGGGGTTGAGTGTAGGAATTATTCGCAAATAAACTGGCTGAAATCTTCAAGGATCAGTAGGCGTCGCCTGCAAGTGCTCAACCGAGCCGTACAGACAGACTTACTGGCTCTGGCCTGCAGGGCACTGGCTTCTGGCACCAGTCACACTGTAGTCAGCTGGATCAATCCCCTGAACAGCGTCGCCCTTTCAGAGCTTGAGTCCACCGCCCGCTCAGGCCAATGCCAGGGGTTGGCCGTCAGAAACAGGGAACTAAACCAGGGATATTGTGCAACCGCTTAATGAAGTACCCGATGGTCAGGAATGTACTCTCCGGCATCGGGTTCTATTTTCCGCCCTACTTCAGCAATGCAGGTATCCAACATTGCTTTGGCAATTTCAATCTGATCTCCCTGAAGAAAATCCAGCAATTCCTGGGAAAAGAACATAGTCACCAACGGTTCAGCGTGCTCTTCATCGCTGCGACGCAAGATGATCTCACCCGAAGGCAACTCAACAATTTCAAGAAACGACGCTGACATAATAAACGACACCGAAAATTAAGGTATTTGCAATGAGGGGAATGCGCAGGGAACTGTTGACAGTCGCATTGTTCAAATCCCTGTGCAATTCTATCAACTAAAAAACCTGCGCGAAGCGCCTTATGAGCCTCCACTCAGCCTTTAAACCATTTAAGCTATTGTGTTGCTATCCAGACACCTATTACCCAATGGATTTCATGTTGCTACACAGCAACAATTGAGCGAAGCCCTTGTGCCCACAAGTGCCGGGAGCGTATAAATACTACGTGACCGGGGTGAGCAAATACCCCGAAGGGCATAATTCAGCCAACAAAGTAGCAACTTGAAAGGAACAGGTATATCACAGGTTAAGAAAATACAATCAAAACAAATGTTAGACGACAAGAAAACAGGCGACGGCAACAGGGCATCAAAGCCCCGTCGCCAGCTCAATCCAGACTAAGTGGACCGACGCTTTTTCGTCTGCTTCTCTTGCCAGCGTCCCTCTTCAAATACCGCACTCCAGCCAGTTGCCTTGCCATCAACCTCAGACGTAACGTATTGTTGTCTGGTCTTGCGGCTGTAGCGAATTATCGCTGGATTACCATCCGGGTCGTGGCGGGGAGCGTCCATCAGATAGCCATACTTCGGATCAATTACTGCCTGATGAGGCAACAGTTCAGCCACCAGGGGTGCACGAGTCTCCCGGTTACGGGGGAACTGGCTGGCCGCCAGGAATAATCCCGAAGCCCCATCACGCAGCATGTAGTGGTCATCAACCTTGGCGCACTTCAATTCAGGCATGGCCACCGGTTCCATTTTGGGCGGAGCAGGCTCACCATTTTTCAGTAACTTGCGAGTGTTTTTGCACTCACTGTTGGTACAACCAAAATACTTACCGAAACGACCGGTACGCAGCTGCATTTCACTGCCGCACTTGTCACACTCAAGCACCGGGCCATCATAACCTTTGAGCTTGAAGCTGCCCTGCTCCACGACAAATCCGGAGCAGTCAGGATTGTTACCGCAAACGTGCAACTTACGCTGCTCATCGATCAGGTAGCTCTCCATGGCCGTGGCGCACTTCGGACAGCGACGCATGGCACGCAGGGCATTCACCTCCGCGTTTTCATCATCGGCACCTTCCACCTCTTCCCCTGGCACCAGATTAATGGTGGTTTTGCACCGCTCTTTAGGGAGCAAAGAATAGCCGGAACAACCCAGGAACACGCCGGTTGACGCTGTTCGGATCATCATCGGGCGCGCGCACGCAGGGCACTCTATATCCGTCAGGGATGGTTCATTGGCACGCATCCCGCCCTCGTCCAGCTCTGCCTGGGCCAACTGCAGGGTAAAGTCTGCATAGAACTGATCAAGCACCTGCTTCCAGTTTTTTTCACCCTCAGCAATATCATCAAGCTGCTCTTCCATGCGCGCAGTAAAGTGGTAATCCATCAGCTCATGGAATGATTCATTCAACCGGTCGGTGACAATATCCCCCATCTTCTCAGCGTAAAAACGTCGGCTCTTCACCGACACATAACCGCGATCCTGAACGGTTGAGATGATTGATGCATAGGTAGATGGCCGGCCGATGCCCTGCTTTTCCAGCTCTTTAACCAAGGCCGCCTCGCTGAACCTTGCTGGCGGCCGGGTGAACAGCTGCCTTGGGTCCAGTTTTTCCAGCTGCAAGGCTGAACCTTCGGGCAAATCAGGCAGGATAAGATCCTCTCCCTTGCGAGCCAGTGGCTTGAGTACCCGGGTATAGCCATCAAACTTCAGAGTTCGTCCCTTGGCCCTTAGCTGGTAATTGTCAGCCTCAATGGTCAAGGTGGTACTCAGGTATTTGGCCGGCACCATTTGACAGGCAACAAACTGCCGCCAGATCAAATCATACAAACGCTCAGCATCTCGCTCCATGCCCCTGAGTTCATCAGGCTGCAAGGTAACATTGGAAGGACGGATCGCTTCATGCGCCTCCTGAGCACCCTGTTTGCTACGGAAGGTATTGGCCTGCTCGGGGCAATATTGCTTACCGTAATTTTTGCTGATAAACGTGCGTGCACTATCCAAGGCATCCTGACTCAGGTTGGTGGAGTCGGTACGCATATAGGTGATATAGCCTGCCTCGTATAACCGTTGTGCCAGCATCATAGTCTTCTTGACACCGAAGCCCAGCCGAGTACTGGCTGCCTGCTGCAATGTTGAAGTAATGAAAGGAGCTGAAGGCTTACTCTGGGTCGGTTTATCTTCACGCTTGCTCAGTGTGTAGCGCAGCTGCTTCAGCTGCGCTATGGCATGGTCTGCCCCAGCCTTAGTGGTGGGCTTGAAGCTGGCACCATTGACTTTGGCCACCTGAAAACGCACTGGAGCGTAATCAAGAGCCTGGAGATCGGCATAAATTTCCCAGTATTCCTCGGGCACAAAGCTGCGAATCTCTCGCTCCCGCTCCACCACCAGCTTGACTGCCACAGACTGAACCCGGCCGGCTGACAGCCCACGGGCTATCTTGGCCCACAGCAGTGGGGAGACCATGTAGCCCACCACCCGGTCGAGAAAGCGGCGTGCCTGCTGCGCATCAACCCGATCCTGGTTTAATTGCCCGGGCGCATCAAAAGCCGACTTAATCGCCTTTTTGGTAATCTCATTAAAAACGACCCGGC
>JAKROC010000245.1 GCA_024509075.1 Endozoicomonas sp. | reverse complement strand
TGCGTCCCCACATTTCGGCTCGTTTGGAAACACCCCCACGGGCGTGGGGAAGACTACCACAATCACAGAAACCTGCAATATTTGCAAGAAACACCCCCACGGGCGTGGGGAAGACAACGCCATCTGATCCTGTGTCATCCCTAGTCCAGAAACACCCCCACGGGCGTGGGGAAGACGTTCATCACGGATCCTTAGCACCTTGCGTGCGGGAAACACCCCCACGGGCGTGGGGAAGACCACGGCAGAGAAAAAGCGTTGCAAACTGTGGGAAAACACCCCCACGGGCGTGGGGAAGACGCCCTACAAAGCCTGACTAATAACTTTTTCTCGAAAACACCCCCACGGGCGTGGGGAAGACTGCGAAAATGAAGGATTAGCCGCACCGCGTTTGAAAACACCCCCACGGGCGTGGGGAAGACAACGCGTCAGCAATAACGCGCTTTAACTCGCCGAAAACACCCCCACGGGCGTGGGGAAGACACAGGCGCTAGGGGTGGGGGTGGGTTCAAAACAAAAACACCCCCACGGGCGTGGGGAAGACATCTTTTCTTCAATAAATAACAGAACAACATAAGAAACACCCCCACGGGCGTGGGGAAGACCTAGTGGATGAACCGCCGATAACCCCCAGCTGAGAAACACCCCCACGGGCGTGGGGAAGACGCGAGCGCAACAAAACCAAAAACCGTTGCGTGGGAAACACCCCCACGGGCGTGGGGAAGACGTTGGTCTCGCGGTTAGTCTAGCGTAGCCATCGGAAACACCCCCACGGGCGTGGGGAAGACGTCCGCGTCCTCTGTCATTGATGGATCAGTAAAGAAACACCCCCACGGGCGTGGGGAAGACATGGCGGCTCGCAGATTGCTGTGCCTATCTTTAGAAACACCCCCACGGGCGTGGGGAAGACTCGCCCGCGTCGCCGCTAGCCGTGGCCGACGGAGAAACACCCCCACGGGCGTGGGGAAGACACTTTTTCAGAATCTCACCTACTCGCTTGGTCAGAAACACCCCCACGGGCGTGGGGAAGACAACCTCCTGTCGTTCCGGATCAGGGAACAGTCGGAAACACCCCCACGGGCGTGGGGAAGACCATTAAATCCACTAGTGATCCTTCTGGCAAGCAGAAACACCCCCACGGGCGTGGGGAAGACAGCGCTCGCTTTGCGATAGCAGCAATGCGCGGAGAAACACCCCCACGGGCGTGGGGAAGACCTTACCCTTGGCATCAAACAGAGCCGGACGTTGGAAACACCCCCACGGGCGTGGGGAAGACGTTGAGTCCTCAAACGACAACCCTTTAGTCCAAGAAACACCCCCACGGGCGTGGGGAAGACTACGCTATGTGGGCAACCAAACACGGTTTTAAAGAAACACCCCCACGGGCGTGGGGAAGACGGGCACGATACCGGAACGTAAAGCGGCGCTCGAGAAACACCCCCACGGGCGTGGGGAAGACACCTAAGTACCTCTACTATTTCCGCCTCCCACAGAAACACCCCCACGGGCGTGGGGAAGACCACAGCCCATAGCAGTCTGTTTTTCCTTTGTCGGAAACACCCCCACGGGCGTGGGGAAGACGTTGAGAGCGGGTATCACAAGAAGCGAGCCGGGGAAACACCCCCACGGGCGTGGGGAAGACGTTGCCTGATGCGACGATTCGCGGGACGCTGGAGAAACACCCCCACGGGCGTGGGGAAGACGTCCTCAATCTCCCCCCAGCTTTTTCGCTCTTGGAAACACCCCCACGGGCGTGGGGAAGACTCTCCTATCTCATCAAGACACAAAACAATATCAGAAACACCCCCACGGGCGTGGGGAAGACTCAAGAGCCTTCTTGCTCCCGGTATGCCGCCTGGAAACACCCCCACGGGCGTGGGGAAGACACTGGAATACCCTGTTTTCCAGCGCGTCAAGCAGAAACACCCCCACGGGCGTGGGGAAGACTTCGCGTGGTCAACTTAGTCAAGTCTGCGCGTGGAAACACCCCCACGGGCGTGGGGAAGACTAATACTGGCAACTGTGCTTGCTGCAATGTCTGGAAACACCCCCACGGGCGTGGGGAAGACATCCCGCCAAGAGCCTTGGAACTGGAAACGTGGGAAACACCCCCACGGGCGTGGGGAAGACGCCAACCCTCAACGGCAGAATCAGAAACCTTAGGAAACACCCCCACGGGCGTGGGGAAGACTTCATGGATAGATCCAGCCTCTTGGCTCTATAGGAAACACCCCCACGGGCGTGGGGAAGACGTACAGGTTACTGGTTTTCTCCCGGATCTTTTGGAAACACCCCCACGGGCGTGGGGAAGACAGGGGTAAAGCCTTGGGAACTCTGGCTTATATAGAAACACCCCCACGGGCGTGGGGAAGACGGGCAAGATTTGATACTGCGAAAAAGTCTTCGGGAAACACCCCCACGGGCGTGGGGAAGACATGCCCATCTTGTCAACGTAAGCAGTAACCAAAGAAACACCCCCACGGGCGTGGGGAAGACGCTTTAACTCACTGAATGAACGCAGTGGTGAAAGAAACACCCCCACGGGCGTGGGGAAGACAAAAGGTGTCAGTTGGGCTATTCGCTTCTGGGAGAAACACCCCCACGGGCGTGGGGAAGACTATCGCCAGAACCAAACCCCGGCAACTTACTAAGAAACACCCCCACGGGCGTGGGGAAGACGTACCGATAATTGGACAAAGGGGTGAAGGTGTAGAAACACCCCCACGGGCGTGGGGAAGACTCAAGATATGTTGACTCAGCAGACAGGTAGAAAGAAACACCCCCACGGGCGTGGGGAAGACCAAGGTCGTCATCGCTGCCAAGCCTAGCCAGTAGAAACACCCCCACGGGCGTGGGGAAGACCTGCACCATGTGAGCCAGCCACTGCATCAAATAGAAACACCCCCACGGGCGTGGGGAAGACAGAAAGCCCTTGAGTATCGTCTTAAGCACTACAGAAACACCCCCACGGGCGTGGGGAAGACCCGCCGATCAGCACCAGCCCCTTGATAGCCGTAGAAACACCCCCACGGGCGTGGGGAAGACTGGGTGTGAACAACTTCCATATCCCGGCCCACAGAAACACCCCCACGGGCGTGGGGAAGACTGATAACAGAGGCTCCTTCGGGAGCCTCGCTTAGAAACACCCCCACGGGCGTGGGGAAGACTGCTCGACATACTTGCCCCCCTCCGAAATGATAGAAACACCCCCACGGGCGTGGGGAAGACCCAGCTTTTGGTCGATCAGCAGTCCGGTCTGTGGAAACACCCCCACGGGCGTGGGGAAGACACGCGGAATATCTTGCTCCTGTAATGCCATGGAGAAACACCCCCACGGGCGTGGGGAAGACTGACGTCTTCCTCCACGCTGTACAGCTGCGCCAGAAACACCCCCACGGGCGTGGGGAAGACTAACAGCAAAGCAGGAGCAAAAGAGAGCCGAGAGAAACACCCCCACGGGCGTGGGGAAGACTCCGTGTATGCACCATAACCTTCTTGGTAGCTGGAAACACCCCCACGGGCGTGGGGAAGACGCAACAGTAATGCTTGAACACCCACTTGGGATAGAAACACCCCCACGGGCGTGGGGAAGACTTCTGACTATACAGGCATCTGGCTACTAACCTGGAAACACCCCCACGGGCGTGGGGAAGACCGGTGGACAACCGAGCCCTTTCAAGTTGCTATAGAAACACCCCCACGGGCGTGGGGAAGACACCAACATATTGTTAATGAACTTTA
>JAKROC010000244.1 GCA_024509075.1 Endozoicomonas sp. | reverse complement strand
CACAAGGGCTTCGCTCATTTGCCGCCTCGAATCAACTTGAAATCCTTTGGGTATAAATGTCTGGATGCCTTATGTAGCAAGGCTGATGAGTTCAAGCATTCTGTCCAGCAACATTTCCAGACTGCGCATGCCAGCTTGATCAGGGCTTTTCAGCGACAGTGCCTGGACACCGAGTATTGGTAACTGGGTTTTTTCACCATAAGCGTCGTAAGGTGCTGCGTGAAAGTCCATAAACTGATCAAACCTGTCGGCGTAAACAATGACCATTGCCTTTACTATTCTCTTGTCGTTTGTTTTAGCATCGGCTCGGGCAATACCATGAACATACTTCATGGTACATTCTGGCAGGTAATGCTTGAATGAAAGATCCATAGTCGTGTATTTCGCATCCATGACCAGTAATCCTAACAGCTCATTCCCGCGTCTCACCTCAATGGTAAAATCCGGCGACCGCCGGGCATATTCGTACTCCCTGCGTCGTCCGACCCAGTTGTTTTTCGCTTCATCCGCTGACCGGATTTCCGTATTGATGATCTGTTCTGCCCTTGAATTACCCACCATCCAGAACATCGGTTCATAGCTCAGGTTCAGCTCAAGATTGTTGATCCGGGTCTGCCATTGGGTCTGGCTGAGGCTTTTCGGGCCTGTGGGTTGCAGTTCAGCGTTGTGGTAAAAGCCCGGAATCATGACAAAATGATTTTCGCTGTTATCCAGCATCGCCGGTGGCGGCAGTGGCAAGTCACTCGGCTGCGAGTTTAGTAGCCTGATCGTAGTCACACGATTGATACTGATATCAATATCCAGTATTGGCTGGCCTATGGCGCGGGTCAGACAGCGCAAAATGGCCTGGCGCCGTTTAATATTTTAATTTCCAGCTCCATACCGATCTCCTAATAAAATGAGTAGGTTCCGGCATAGTTGTCGCCGCTGGCTATTATGTCGTCTATCAGTAGGGAGGTTCTGACCAGGTTGTTTTGCGCCGCGTGATCCCGCAGTGTCTCAAGGCGTTTCTGGAACGGCTTGCCATAGCCGTTAATCAACGGAATGGCGTGTTGAGCCAGGGCAAAGTCGGCGGCATCTTTGCGATCCAGATAACGGCAAGCCACTTCGTAGTAGGCGAGCATGGCATTACGTTTTCTGTGGCTGATAAGAATGGGGTTGCCAAACTGAGGGTCGCGCATTTCCAGAATGTCATAACAGCCGGCAAGTACCGGCGGGGCGTCTTCGGCCAGCTCGCTGGGTAAGCCAAAGTGCGCTTCCAGTTGCTCAAAAGGCACTGCCCCATCAAGCACCAGAGAGCCAAACTCCTGTTCTGTGGGCATGTGAGGGATATCCATGGAAATGACTGGACAGAATGCTTGAACTCATCAGCCTTGCCGCATAAGGCATCCAGACATTTGCCAGCACGCCCTCTGATGCAGTCACATCGGCGGCAGGAAAGGATTTCCCGGGAACGGATAGAATGCGATAAACAGCGTGATGCCCAAACCAACAGCAGTGCTGGCGGCAATGGAATAGCCAGGAGAGGTAATCCAGAACCTCATCCAGGCGTACGTACTGGAAATTGCCTGGGTCGATTGCCCACTTTGGGCTGGAACGCCATAGGCCTGGCGGATTTTCTCACGGTCAGCTTTGGTCAGTCGGACTCTGGGTAGCTGCCTGCCAAGCTCTCGGCCCATAGTAAACAGGTGTTCAGCTCTTGTTCCCGCAGTGATAAAACCGCTGTCTGTTGGAGTCGTCAGCAAAATAATGGGTTGCAGTTCAGCGTTGTGGTAAAAGCCCGGAATCATGACAAAATGATTTTCGCTGTTATCCAGCATCGCCGGTGGCGGCAGTGGCAAGTCACTCGGCTGCGAGTTTAGTAGCCTGATCGTAGTCACACGATTGATACTGATATCAATATCCAGTATTGGCTGGCCTATGGCGCGGGTCAGACAGCGCAAAATGGCCTGGCGCCGTTCCCTGTTATCTTTAAAGTGCATCAGGGTTGCTACTTCCGGGCAGTGCTCTGTGGCACTGAGTGTGCTCTGGGTCAGCAGGGCAAGCAGCTGGGTTGCAAGCGTTTTATCAAGATACCCTTCCAGAGCGACATAATGTTGCAGCCAGGGGGCAAGTTCGGCAGTGTTTTGCTGCTGTATCAGCGTGTCCAACACCTCTTCCTGAGCCCTGTTCAAATCAAGGATCGACCGTAGCCATTGAGAAATACCGCCATCGCCGCCAGCCAGCTGAGTGGCCAGGTACCTATAGAACTTTTCCTGCCGGGTGGAATGTAATGCCTGCAACACCCGGTAGGTATTGAACCACCAGTCATGGTCAGAGGAGCCAACCGTAACAGCAGCACTGCTGCGGACAGAATAGGCAACAAGCCCGGCATCGTTCAACCAATCAAGCACCATTGCCTGATCCTTGGCTGTGAAGCGCTGCAACGGTGCGCTCTGGACAGGCCCGGCAACCATTAGCATCGCAAGCCAAACCGCTTCGGCCCACCGCCGCCATTTTGAAACATCTTTCAAAAGCATTACCAACCTGAAACTGCATCCTCCGTTTGCGAAACGGGGAACTGATTAACAGACAGCTCCCGTGTGAGTGAATACGAACAACGGGAACATCGCCCTTCGTCACTGTGACAGGTAGAGCCCATATTGGTTCCCCACAGAGGGGCTTTGAATCGTGCGCTCAATTAGCAGACAAGCGCTTTGCCCTCACTCCGGTTTAAGGTTAAGGTAAGGCATTGTTCTGGCGTTTTCCTGAAAGGACTGTTCATGCGCACCCTGTACCCCGCCATCAAGCCATACATAACCCGGCACCTGCAAGTTGATGACAGGCATGAGATTTACCTTGAGGAGTGCGGCTGTGAAGATGGCCTGCCAGTGTTGTTTGTGCACGGTGGCCCCGGGGCGGGATGCAGTGAGCGGGACCGGTGTTTTTTTGACCCGCAAAAGTACCGGATTATTCTTTTTGACCAGCGCGGTTGCGGTCGCTCACGTCCCCACGCGGAACTGGAACAAAACAGTACCGGGCTTTTGCTCGATGATATGGAGCTAATCCGCACCACCCTGGGCATCGACAAATGGTTGCTGTTCGGGGGCTCATGGGGCTCAACACTGGCGTTGCTTTATGCCCAGGCCCATCCCAGACATGTCCTTGGCCTGATCCTTCGCAGCGTGTTCCTGGCGCGCCAGCAAGACCTTGACTGGCTCTATAAAGAAGGTGCTAGTCGTGTATTTCCCGACTATTGGGCGCAGTTTCTTCAGCCTGTGCCTGAAAGCGAACGGGGCAATCTGCTTGAAGCCTATTACCAGCGGCTGTTTGGTGAGGATGAGCTAGCCCGAATGAGCGCCGCCAAGCACTGGTCTTTGTGGGAAGGCAGTGCGGCAACGCTGCGTCCGAACCAGGAACTGCTGGACGCTTTTTCTGACCCTCACATAGCGCTGTCGCTGTCGCGTACTGAGTGCCACTACTTCAGACACAAGTCGTTTATTAAGCCGAACCAGATTATTGACAATATGAGCCAGATTGCCACCATCCCCGGCATGATTATCCATGGCCGTTATGACATGATCTGCCCCCTGGAAAATGCCCAGACGCTTGCAGACCACTGGCCAGCCGCTGATATGCAGATTATCCGCGATGCTGGCCACGCCTCTTGCGAACCCGGCATTGTCGATGCCCTGGTCAAAGCCAGCGATCACTTTGCCCGCCGGCTGTTGCCTTGACCCGATTATACCCAAAGGATTTCAAGTTGATTCGAGGCGGCAAATGAGCGAAGCCTTTAT
>JAKROC010000243.1 GCA_024509075.1 Endozoicomonas sp. | reverse complement strand
TGAGATCGGTTTTGACGGCTATGCCATTGGTGGCCTGTCGGTGGGGGAGAGCAAATACCCTAAAGGGCACAAGTGCAGCCAACAAAGTAGCAACTTGAAAGGCAACGGGTAAAGTTAACGACTAGACGCCGTACGGTAGAGCAGCTCCACTTTGGGAATATTAGCCCTGAGTCCGCTGATCCTGGTATCGTGAGCTGGATGGGTGCTCATAAATTCAGGTATGCTCTGACCGGCTTGCACCGATATTTTCTGCCACAGGCTAATGGCGGCCTCAGGATCATAACCAGCCCTGGCCATCAGCTCCAGTCCAATCAGGTCAGCCTCAGCTTCATTGGTGCGACTGTTGGGCAGGGTCAGCGCGTAGTTAACCACAATGCTGCCAATGTTGATCAAATCCGGGTCCACATCGAACACCGCACTCAGGGCCAACTCCCCCAACAGTAAGGCGTAAGCCTGCGACATCGCCTCACGGCCGTGCTCTCGCAACGCATGGGCCATTTCATGCCCCATAATGGCGGCAATCTCATCATCGGTCAGAGATAGCGTGTCGATAATGCCACTGTAAAACATGATCTTGCCACCGGGCATACAGTAAGCATTAAGTTGAGGATCATCAATCAGATTAACCTCCCACGCCCAGTTACCGGCATCCGGGCGAAATGAACGCACCTGGGCAATCAGCCGGCTGGCAATCCGGCGCAATCGTTTCACTTCGTAAGGCCGACGGTTCAGTTGCTGCTTACTCTGCGCCTGTTCCAACGCCTCAAGATATGCCCGGCCAGCCATGGCATGCACACGACCCGGTGACAGCAGTGAGAACATCGTCTGTTCTCGCTCAACCCCAATAGCACCAGCATTGGTGGTCAAAACACTCTCACACCCAACCAGCAAAAAACCAAGGCCAACACCCAGAGCCTGCAACCACTTTTTGACCATGCGTTCCCAGCCCATGCAATCTTGATGAACAACCCGTTATCACACAACTACAGACAGAACAGGCACCTGCTCAAATGGTAACCCCCATTAACCATCACACAAAATCACGGCTACGCTTTAACCGCTTCACATGGAAATACCGTCCACTGAGTGCCTGATGATCTGCCTGGAGTTATTTCATGATTACCACCCACAACCTGGGGTTTCCCCGCATAGGCTCCCAGCGCCAACTGAAAAAAGCGCTGGAGTGTTACTGGTGCGGCGACCTGCCCAAATCAGCACTGCTCGAAGAGGGTCAACGCCTGCGCCAACAACACTGGCAACTGCAGCAGGAAGCGGGGCTGAACCTGATCCCCACCGGGGATTTTGCCTGGTATGACCAGATGCTGAACCACTCCCTGATGCTCGGGGCTATTCCACAGCGCTTTGGCAACGCTGATGCCGGAGACATCGATACGCTGTTTCGCATGGCCCGAGGGCGGGCTCCCAGCGGCCAACCCGCTGCTGCCTGCGAGATGACCAAGTGGTTTGATACCAACTACCACTATATTGTTCCCGAGCTGACCAAAAGGCAGCAATTCCGGCTGGCCAATACCGCCGTAATCGATGAAACGGCCGAAGCGCTTGCCATGGGCTTCAGAGTCAAACCGGTTCTGATTGGCCCATTGACCTGGCTGTGGCTGGGCAAGGTGAAGGGTGAGGAGTTTGATCGACTGGAACTGCTTGACAACGTGGTTGAGGTATACAGCGACGTACTGAACAAACTGGGGGAGATGCTGGCAGAAAACCATCTGGAGTGGGTACAGATTGACGAACCCATCCTGACGCTGGATCTGCCCCACGCCTGGCACCAAGCCTTTGAGTCAGTCTACCACCGCCTGCACAGTTGCCCGGTCAAGATTTTACTGGCCAGCTACTTCGGTGAGCTTAACGGCACCACCACGACGGTGGTTAATTTACCGGTGGATGGCATTCATATCGATTTGCTTCGCGCCCCGCAGCAACTGCCGTCCTTGCTTGATCGACTGCCTGCCTATAAAGTGCTGTCGGCTGGTGTGGTCGATGGCCGCAATGTCTGGCGTTGCGATCTGCAACGCACCCTGAATCAGCTGGCCGAGGCAGAAGAACGCCTGGGCGACCGACTGTGGATCGCCCCGAGCTGTTCCTTGCTCCACGTGCCAGTGGATCTTGATAACGAAACCACGCTGGCCCCAGAACTGAAATCCTGGTTTGCCTTCGCCCGGCAAAAGTGCCGGGAAGTGACGGTGATTGGCCGGGCACTGACCGGCGGACATCAGGCCAGGGAGCCAGAGGTTGTCTCATGGATATAATGGAGCAAATAAAAGAGCAGATTGAGTCTCATGCCATTCTACTGTATATGAAGGGCTCTCCCAAGTTGCCACAGTGTGGCTTCTCTTCCAAGGCGGTGCAGGCGCTGGTGGCATGTGGCGAACAATTTGCTTTTGTTGATGTGCTGGCCAATCCTGAGATTCGTGCCCATCTGCCTGACTATGCCAACTGGCCAACCTTTCCTCAGCTGTGGGTTAAAGGTGAACTGATCGGCGGTAGTGACATTATCGTTGATATGTTCAATAGCGGTGAGTTGCAGAAGCTGATTACTAATGCTGTCAGTGCCAAGCCCTCCGAAGATTGATGCCAAAGAGCTTTCCTGTCCAGAATTCTGGCTGTTGTCTACACACTGGCAGTCAGATACCTTCCCCCCCCCTCCGTAGTTGATTTTTAACTTTATCCCTTGCTGCTTTGATACTGACTGCGGTGAGCCAGCCTGAGCCTCGCCTGGGCAAAAAGCGGCTGTCTTCCGCTGTATTGGGAAACGCCAGCCCATGATGCTGGATGACGACTGCTCTCCACAGGGGAGAGGCTGTTCACGGTGTTGGATTCTGAAGTTCTGGATGACGAATATGACGGGGTTTTTTGGCAATGGGTGCGGTGATTTCGATGGGAAAATTGGTTAGCGGTGCCTGGTATTGCCTAGTGCGCAAGTCGTTGGAAAGAGTTCCCGGATAGGAACTAAAGCGCTTGCGCCCGGATGGGTCGTGGCGCCATGTTTGGCTTTTGGTTGTTAAAATGATCTGCTGCTCTTCTTCCTCATTTGTCGTGTGTTCTGGCAGGGGGGCGGAGCGCTGGTGTGTTCTCCCGCTCGCCACTGTGGTTGATAGTGACAGCTGACCCAGTGCGCTGGCTATTTCTGGGTCTTCCTCTTCGTGGGAAAAAACCGAGGAAAGGCGTTCTGACAGTTGTTTTGAGTGTGGTTTACTGTGGTCGCTATCGACAGGCGAGAAGGCGGAGTTGGCTGCAGTGCCGATGGGGGTGGGCTGCGGCTGACAAACTGCCGTAACGATGTTGTGTGGCCTGATTTGTGTGTCTCGTGGAACCCTTAGCAGGCCTTCAGGTGCGCTGGTGGCGAACAGTACAGGTTCAGAGGCGTTTGAAAGCAGCATGAGCAACCCGGGAGCAAAAATTCTGTTAGCTGATTCGACGTTTTTTTTTCAATTAAGTTCCATTTTTTGCCGGTAGGGTGATAGTTTTTTTTTCGCCTGTCAAAAACGGTATATTTGTTTGTTGGTCGGCGTATTAAAAACGACAGTATGTTAATGATTTGGCGGGCAGGTAGTGGACTAAAAGTATGGATCGCGATTTCTGGGAAAATATTTATTTCGGTTTGGAAGTAAGTTTTTTATTGGGGAGTGCTTGACTCGCGGAAAAATAACTTTATCATTCGCTGCCGTTGGTTGCTGACGGATTTGTTTCTGTTGGCCGTTGTTCCCCGATAGCTCAGTTGGTAGAGCAAATGACTGTTAATCATTGGGTCGCTGGTT
>JAKROC010000242.1 GCA_024509075.1 Endozoicomonas sp. | reverse complement strand
ATGCCCAGCGCGTTAAAAATACCGCTTATGCGTCGCACAAAGGGTACGACGCAGGAAAAAAAGTATCGGAAATTAAACGACATGTCGTCGTTGGCTCAAACAGGGGCGAAGTGAACAAATAAGCTTCTGTATAGTCGATGCCCAGAGCGTTAAAAAAACCGCTAGAAGAAATACGGCAATCACCAGAAAGTGCCGCTGTGCCCGGTCTGCCAAGAGATCATTGCCATGCAGCCACGGGTTGAAGGCGAAGACCTGATTTTTCCGCTCAAGGCGCAAACGGTCTCCAGCAAATTTTCCGAGCGCACCAAGGCCCTGGGGTTTCCGGAATTGTGCTTTCACTCCTTCCGCCATGAAGGGATCTCCCGCTTTTTCGAGCAGAAGATGAGCATACCGGAGGTGGCCATCCGCAGTGGTCACAAAACCTGGGACAACCTGCGCCGGTACACGCACCTGATTCATCGCAACCCGCCGGATTTCTGGGCGAGCTGTGTGCGAATTGAGAAGGAATATTGGGAGGCAAACAGTATCGAGAATTGCCGGTTAAAACGACACTGGCAGGATGCTGGCCATGTAGCAACCTGAAAGACGACGAGGATCTTGAGTCCCCGAAGGAGCTGCTAATCAGGCTGCAACAGCGAGCTTAACCCCCAGCGCTTTGAGCAGGCGATGCACTGTATCCCAACGGGGTTGAGCCTTGCCGTTGAACGCTTTGTAAAGGCTTTCCCGGTTAAGGCCGGTCTGTCTTGCCAGTTCAGCAACGCCCCTGTGCTTAACCACATCGCCCAAGGCAATAATAAACACGGCCGGATCATCATCCTGATACTCGATAGTGCAGTTTTTAATGCTTGACCAAAGCCCAAAAATTGAGTTATACGCTCACGCAGCCCTAGCACGGTAAATCAAGAACGGTGATGGTTCTTGAGACCCAAGGTCGCGCCCTGCCATGTGTTTACTCGATGACCTGACAGGCACAACGCTTTGCAGCGATGCCGTGAAGGATTTCAAGGCTTTCTCCGGATCATCCGCCATGGCAACATCCTTAACCGTCTCAGTCAGCGACTCCATCTTGAGGCGCTCGATCAGACAGCCTGCGGGCATCCCGGGCTGCTTGTTTTTAAGCAGGGCGATCTGTTCCGGATGCAGCAACAGGAGATGATTGCACAGCAGGCTCACGATCAGGCCACGCTCTGATCCTTCAACGCCCTGCTGTTTGCTCAACCGGTTCCAGCCTCCGCACTTTTTCCAGTCCTGGATAAAAACCTCGACGAGCCACCTCAGTGAGTACAGTCTGGCGATATCGGTATGACGCCATGACAGGTCAGAAGCCACCGGGTAGCGGTAGTCAGCTTCTCCTTCATATTTCAGTGCCACCACAAAACGACGTTTGCCGTGGGCTTTCACATACAAACGAGCGGTCAGCATCGTAACCGCCTTTTCTTTTCCTCCGCGAATAATCAGACGGGTGTGCACTCCTCGCTGTAGGGAAAAATATGTCTTCAGGTTCGTCGTTGAGTTACGGCTGGAAACGATCTGTGTAGAGCGCAACTGGCTGATCACCTGTGCACCACTGGTCAGGGTCGATGCCTTGTCCATAAAGTCACCGGTGCCATACAAGGCATCAGCCAAAACACCCTTAATCTTCACCGCAGGAAATGCCCCTGTGAAGTCACTGATCATTTCCAGAGCTAGTGCCTGAAGGGTGGGAAAACGATCGTGGTCTGGTATTGGTTTCCTGGGACGACGATGAACTGGAACGCCTTGTGCTTTAAGATCTTTATTCCGCTTGCGCCAGGCGGTCATTGCAGGGTCAGGTTGGTAGAAGCGGAAACAGACAGGTATAGTCACGGTGTCTGTAACCAGAACCAGAAATACCACTTCCTGACCGTTGTAGTATCCCCCTGTCGCTTTGTCCTTAACCTTGTGAGCGCCTGGTATTCTTGTTGTTTTTTTGGTTCGCTTCTTACCGCTGTCATCAATGACAAGTGTTCCGAAGGTGATTCCGTGCGTTGCCAGGACGTGTTTGATGCTGGCCTGTAGCAACAGCTCCCATGCAATTTTGGCATTGTAAAACATCCACCGCAGCTGGCTGGGCTTTGCTTTCCCGAGTGAACGTCGTCCGAAGGCCGCCCAATTCAGCATTCCAGTTGCGATGATGCCACTCATGATCAATGCTAGGCCTGCTTTTTGGCAGTGGGTCAAACGTGCACCCGACTTGATGGTCTGCAGAGACTGATCAAGGGCATTAAGGAACTGGGTAATAAGAGAAAGAGGACGAACCAGCACAGATGAGACTTGCATGTCAGCTGAACGGAAGGCAATCTTACCTCACCAGTCTGCTGTTGTGGTGCTAAAAGTATCTTGCAGAGCTTGGTACCGAGCCGCAGCAGTAGTCTGGCTATCCTGCCTCACAAATACCTTCCCGTGTCAACTACTTAAAACTGTGTTATCGAGTTAAACCTGTTTGCCAGTTAGCAGCTGCGTCCAGTGGGTTGGCGGCCATTTCCCATCTCACTTTTTCTCCGGACTGCTTGATGATCCCCCAGTATCCGGGTTGAAAGAATGAACGACAGATAACCAGTTTTTCATCGGCTGCCAGATGATTGGTTGCTACAGAGTCCTGACAGGCAATGTAAAGCTGGCTGGTGAGGTCATAGTCCGCAATCAGTTTTTCCTGCCAGCCTTCCGGCGTTTCCGGTAGACCATCCTGAAACAGTACTGCAATGTGTTGATCAATCATGTAGTAGTGCATTGCTCTGGAAGAAAAACCATGACCGGATACGCCAAAGGCAACCATGCGTGGGCACTGACCAGTTAGTAACTGGTTCAGGTAGAACTGGAAATGATAGGGGTCGGGCAGGGAGGGGTCTGTCGTGAACAGTGCCGAATGGGGGATTTGCTGAAGTTTACCGATAAATTTGCGATGTAACGGTGGGCAGGGCAGTCCCTCACTGGTCAGGAGTGCAACAGCCGATTGATAACAGTTACGGCCTGGTTCGTGCTCAAACATAGCTATAAACCTCTGGATTGTCCCTGGACGGATAATAGATAGCTGTCGGGTGCATAGTGCCGCTGGAATTGCGCAGCATTTAATCCTGTTGACGGATCTTTCCATTGTTGCCAATTCTCAATAACCCGGCCATTGTTTGCCAGCCTGGAGGCATGGCTCTGCAGTTCTTTCACACGGCTGACCGTAGACTCTGCTTCCTTTCGGGTTATCAATCCATCCATTTGCTGGTGAATCTGCGCTGGAGTGATTGACATCAGTTTCTCATAAACTCTGGCATCAATCACCGAAGGTAACCCTGCAGTACTTCCTGCAAACCGGCGAACCCCTCCGGGCTTTGAAGGAGTGCGTACCTGATGGAGACCTGGGTAGAAACCCATGTCATTATCAATCAGCGTAACCTTACCGTCTTCCGGATCGATAAACAGGTTGCCCGGATGACGATCCTGTTGGGCACAGATTCCATCAAGCCATTCTGCACTGTTGAGCTGTTCCTGAATCTTTGCTGCTTTTTGAGGCTGGCTATCGTCTTCAACCGGGGTCCAGTTAATTTGGTTAGTACTTTGGTCATAAGGCTTAACACCTTTGGCCACATCCATTAGTACGCCGACTTGTCCATCGTGAACCGTCAGCTCCATGTTAGGCATCAGTCCGGTTCCCAGCAGGTTGTCAAATTTAGCTGCTGCAAAGTTGCGTGTGGCAAATCTTGGTTTGCTTTTATCAAGATAGTTTTCTGCGCCAGTAATGGAGTCAAATGGGCAAGGATCAAAAGGGTCATCACCTTTAAAGATTTTTTCGACCACGCCGGTGGTGGTCTGATGGGGTAACGGCCAAACACAGGTATGATGCTTACTGGAATACGACACCGTT
>JAKROC010000241.1 GCA_024509075.1 Endozoicomonas sp. | reverse complement strand
GTTCAGACGCAAATTTGCGATTTGCCGCTGGTTATTGAAACTCGGCAAAATGGTTAAACGCTATATATTGTGTTTAACCTAAAGTTCATTAACAATATGTTGGTGTCTTCCCCACGCCCGTGGGGGTGTTTCTAACCAACCGATCCATTCCCGGACCTATGCCAAGTCTTCCCCACGCCCGTGGGGGTGTTTCCACATCTCGGGACGATTTCTGCGCTAAACAAGGGTCTTCCCCACGCCCGTGGGGGTGTTTCAAATGGACTGCTATGGGCTGTGGCGCTTCAAGAGTCTTCCCCACGCCCGTGGGGGTGTTTCCCAGTGTGTATTGCAGTACTGCGCTTGGTTGTAGTCTTCCCCACGCCCGTGGGGGTGTTTCCCCTGCGTGGGCGTTTGCTGACGTACTTCGGTCGTCTTCCCCACGCCCGTGGGGGTGTTTCTCCGCTTCTCTCTGGTCAGTGTAAAAAAGAAATGTCTTCCCCACGCCCGTGGGGGTGTTTCTAAACACCATGGCCATGGTGAAAGTGTAAGGGGGTCTTCCCCACGCCCGTGGGGGTGTTTCTCCAGTCGGAGAATGACGTCCTGATCTTCTTTGGTCTTCCCCACGCCCGTGGGGGTGTTTCCGCACACGTGGTGGCTATTCCGACGGTTGATGAGTCTTCCCCACGCCCGTGGGGGTGTTTCCACGATACAGTTAAGCCATGTAGTGGTCTTTTTGTCTTCCCCACGCCCGTGGGGGTGTTTCATTTCAGTGCATCAATGGCCTTGTCGTCGTTAAGTCTTCCCCACGCCCGTGGGGGTGTTTCTGGCTACCACTATGTAATCAAACGCAGCGGACAGTCTTCCCCACGCCCGTGGGGGTGTTTCTAAGAAAGACTGCCCTTCGTTTAATGTGAAAGAGTCTTCCCCACGCCCGTGGGGGTGTTTCCGACGGAGATACTGCTAACGCGCTTTTTCGTGTGTCTTCCCCACGCCCGTGGGGGTGTTTCTACTGCAAGCGCTTCTTGGGCTTGACGACAGTCGTCTTCCCCACGCCCGTGGGGGTGTTTCTAGTCCATTGCGGAATACCCCATTATACCAGTAGTCTTCCCCACGCCCGTGGGGGTGTTTCTAGCAAAGGTTGGTGGAAGGTGTCACGAGGTACGTCTTCCCCACGCCCGTGGGGGTGTTTCTGAACCTCTGCATTGGCAAATTTCTGAGCGTCAGTCTTCCCCACGCCCGTGGGGGTGTTTCCTATAGCAGCAGGATTAATGTAACCGTTTAACTGTCTTCCCCACGCCCGTGGGGGTGTTTCCCCCTTTGTTCCGTCTTGCTTGTCGTATGTGCGGTCTTCCCCACGCCCGTGGGGGTGTTTCTGCAGGAAAATCATTCACCCCATTAGGAATCCGGTCTTCCCCACGCCCGTGGGGGTGTTTCTCTCATCGGGCGACAGAGTGACACCCGCGATTTGTCTTCCCCACGCCCGTGGGGGTGTTTCTACTGAATGCACTGCGTGATGTAGAGGGAGGCAGTCTTCCCCACGCCCGTGGGGGTGTTTCCTCTACCTTAGGTCTGTCAGCCTCTATCTTCGCGTCTTCCCCACGCCCGTGGGGGTGTTTCCCGCTTCTGGTGTGATGCTGATAAGCCGTGGCAGTCTTCCCCACGCCCGTGGGGGTGTTTCTGTGCGAAAACACTACCACAGGAGCGAGGGAGAGTCTTCCCCACGCCCGTGGGGGTGTTTCCGCAAACTGCGCAGAGCCAGGCTTGGCCATCTGGTCTTCCCCACGCCCGTGGGGGTGTTTCTGACAGCGGTGCGGTGGGTACGCAATGACAGCGGTCTTCCCCACGCCCGTGGGGGTGTTTCTCTTTGCCAGCTCCTGGGCATCGGTGATGGTGGGTCTTCCCCACGCCCGTGGGGGTGTTTCTTCCGCCCGGAGCACGCTTATATTTGCCTGTATGTCTTCCCCACGCCCGTGGGGGTGTTTCCCGGGGCAGAACCCCGGCGCGGCTATTTACTGCGTCTTCCCCACGCCCGTGGGGGTGTTTCTGCCTAAATAAAGCTCGTCGGCATCGGCCTCGCGTCTTCCCCACGCCCGTGGGGGTGTTTCTACGACGAGCTACCAGAGACTCAGCGCAACACTGTCTTCCCCACGCCCGTGGGGGTGTTTCCCATTCGTACCGATCTTATTGTATTACTGGGCAGTCTTCCCCACGCCCGTGGGGGTGTTTCTATATTCGTCCGTTTCTATTCCGGTTCCGTTGCGTCTTCCCCACGCCCGTGGGGGTGTTTCTGGTGAAGGTTTCGTTCTTGATGCCGCGTACTGGTCTTCCCCACGCCCGTGGGGGTGTTTCTCGACCAAGGGGTTTACTACCGATCTGGAGGTGGTCTTCCCCACGCCCGTGGGGGTGTTTCCCCAAGGTACACCGGCCCCGGATTACACCCAGCGTCTTCCCCACGCCCGTGGGGGTGTTTCTACTTTCCGTTTTTCTATTCAAAGTTTTCGTTGGTCTTCCCCACGCCCGTGGGGGTGTTTCTCAGGCCCGTAAGGCTGGACAGGTTCATGTATTGTCTTCCCCACGCCCGTGGGGGTGTTTCCAGGTGAAACAGGGTGAGGAACTTACCGGGGAGGTCTTCCCCACGCCCGTGGGGGTGTTTCTCAGAGCCAAAAAGATTATGACCGAAAATAAACGTCTTCCCCACGCCCGTGGGGGTGTTTCTCATAGAGAATCGTTCCGGTATCACTCGCAAGAGTCTTCCCCACGCCCGTGGGGGTGTTTCTTTGATGATTGATTGGCTCACTGTCGTTTTGCCGTCTTCCCCACGCCCGTGGGGGTGTTTCTCGACTTTCGTGATATCGCCGAAGTTGGAGTTGGTCTTCCCCACGCCCGTGGGGGTGTTTCCTTAAAAAGCAAGCTGTCTTTATTAGTGCGAAAGTCTTCCCCACGCCCGTGGGGGTGTTTCTAGTTTTCCTTGCAGTCAGCCAGATCCTTAGCCGTCTTCCCCACGCCCGTGGGGGTGTTTCCAAAAAGCGGCCTCGGTGTGTAACAAACAACATGTCTTCCCCACGCCCGTGGGGGTGTTTCCCGTTACAGCAGCTTTCACGGCAAGGGGCTGAGGTCTTCCCCACGCCCGTGGGGGTGTTTCTAACGGGTTATCCCTCTTCATCGTTAAAATCGGGTCTTCCCCACGCCCGTGGGGGTGTTTCTACTTTTTAAAGCTCTTTGGATTCTATCCGGGAGTCTTCCCCACGCCCGTGGGGGTGTTTCTAGAGGGATGTCTATACAGATAACGGCCTTGCCGTCTTCCCCACGCCCGTGGGGGTGTTTCTAAGTCATTCATGCTCACCCCTTTATTTTTAGAGTCTTCCCCACGCCCGTGGGGGTGTTTCCGGTACGCAGCGCAGCCCTTCCCATCATTTGAGGTCTTCCCCACGCCCGTGGGGGTGTTTCTAGAGCACTCTGATAGATTACTTTATGTTCGAAGTCTTCCCCACGCCCGTGGGGGTGTTTCTACCGGAAATTAATGGCTGACTTTGAACAGGCTGTCTTCCCCACGCCCGTGGGGGTGTTTCTAGAGGGTTCCTCCTTTCATCGCTGGACGGCCTGTCTTCCCCACGCCCGTGGGGGTGTTTCTATGCGCTCTGGTGAGTCAAGAGTTCTTGCAGCGTCTTCCCCACGCCCGTGGGGGTGTTTCCAGACAGAAGGCCGAGTATGTCGGATAGTACCAGTCTTCCCCACGCCCGTGGGGGTGTTTCTGATCGGTACGGTTTTGTCAGCAATAGCTGGCCGTCTTCCCCACGCCCGTGGGGGTGTTTCCTCTTGCATACTCCCTTTTGATTCACCTTTTGAGTCTTCCCCACGCCCGTGGGGGTGTTTCCGACTCTCGCCCATATCGCACGGCTCC
>JAKROC010000240.1 GCA_024509075.1 Endozoicomonas sp. | reverse complement strand
GTTAAAGGTGCTAGAAGACGGTATTCAAGTGCGTGGTCAGCCACGCTAAAACCCACAAAAACCACAGCCAAAGCCAGCAATCTGGCATCTCAGTTCAAACTAACAATATCCCAGGAAACGCCATTAAAAACGCAACGCTATCGGGACGGGAGGCAGTGGGGAGTTATGGCAAATGCCTGGCTGCCCGTTATGGAGAGGGATATGGCGAATTGCGAAAAGCTGGCAATAATTAAATTTCTGGTGGATTTTGCTCATAAAACACTCAAGCTCCCCAATAAAAGAGAAGCAGTTACTGCCTGTGATGCCAATAATATCATCATGAAATCCATGACGATGACCATGGTGATGGCTTTGGAGAAAGGTGAAAAATGGTTACCTTCACAGTGCTTTCTCGATCTGATGTTGAATGCCATAAACACACAATACGAGATTGGTGAATTTTATGCTGATGTAAAATATTGTAACCTGAAAATGATGTTTAATTGTTTTTCCGGGAAACTTGACAGAAAAAACCTGAAAGATTTTGCATTTCTCATCAATTACCTGATTGCCAGTCTTGCTCAGCAAGTGCATCTCAATGATGGTGAAAAAAATGCCTTAATACCCAGGCTGATGTTAAATGCTTTTGTAGAATACCTCGTCAGGGTTCTTGAGAGAGAGGAAAAGAATCCTGAAGGATTGGCAGAATCGTGGCTGGATGATGAGCAGTCATTGACTCTGGATAAAATAATCATGGCATCAAAAACAGGCTTCAGTGTCGTTGCCCATCAGTTAACAATTTTGCAATTTTTATCTTGCCGTGATGCTCCTTTAACCAAGCTTGAAGAGCATGAAAGGGAGAATTTACAATCACGTATCAAATCAGTTCAGCAGATTGTTCCTGACGTTCCTGCTAAAGAACCATTCGAATACCCATGGTTATCTTCGCCACTATCTACTGGCTCACTTGATGAACATGCTGAAAATGAAGATGGTTCAGTAAAAAATGAGCAGTCACTTTCTACGGATGCTGGAAACTATTATGGTCAACTTTTTAATCTCTTACTTGCACAATCAGACGCTTGGCATCAACCTGCACGCTTTGATTCCCCGGAGCACCAGAAAATAATATTGCAAACAGTGCTGGATAAATTTCACCAAAGAGCATGGCAGTTATCGCACCAATCTGGTGATGCCGGTTCACCACTCATGGACGTAGACGGTGCTCTGATACCGGGGCAGATGTTTGCTGTCTCTGATGAAAAAGAGTATGGAAATTTGTATTCCCGGTTAAATGGGCAGTTGGAACATCTGAAGCTTCGAAAAAATGTTCAGGTGGTCGAAGGTGGCAGCAAAAAATACCTGCACAGTTGCCATTACTGCGGTGATCATTACACCACATCAAAACCGTTGTATGAAACAAAAAAATTGACAAAACTTGGGCGGATTAAAAGAGGATTTATCTACCGTGCCGGAAAACCCATTCACTGGGATTGTAAAGCACAAAGAAAAAGTGATACGGAAAAAGCCCTGAGACTGATCAGTGCCATAGAGGAAAATAGCTACCCTTATCCACAATCGCTGGCCAGGCAAGCAAAAAAAGTATGGTGAACCCCACTGTCAAGACAGTAGGCCAACAAATTTAAGTTAAGTCCTGGCAGTGGTTCAACGTTCCTCATGCAAAGCGAATTGCCCGAGGTGTCTTATAGCCCAGCGACTGGTGTAGCCGCTCAACATTGTAAAACTCAAAGTATTCATCCAGTCCTGCACGAAGTTCTGGCACTGTCCGAAACTCATGCATATACAGCCATTCGTACTTTACAGAACGCCAGAGTCGTTTCCGGTTGGCTCGGTTCTACGCACTTCCGTCTGTCGTCAATGGGCATTGCCAGATTTTTTTTCAACCAGTCCAACTCCATTTTGAGCCGACCGATTTCCTGATACAGAGGCGCTGTGAGCACTTCTGGATCGACTTCAGGTCGCGTTCTGCCAAAGACCTCCGGAACCCCCTGGAGCAGCTGTCGCTTCCACTGGCTAACCTGAACCGCTGCCACTTCATGCTCGCTGGCCAGCTGGTTTATGGTCTTATCCCCTTTATAGGCTTCCAGCGCTACCTGGGCCCTGAACTCGGGCTTGTGTCGTTTTCTTTTTGCTGTCATGACTTCCTCCTGAAGGGTCATGTTACAGCCAGAAAACTTAACTTAGCTATCTGTCCAGTTTATGGGGTTCACTATAACATGCTCTACCTGGGCCTGGGCGTGTGCTCAGCCCTGTTTGCCATTGTCGCCTTTTTGCCGGTTTACTTCGGTGCCGAAACCGCTGGTGCCATTATCTCTGTGCTGCCTGAGCAGGTGCTTGCCGGGTTATCTGGCGCTGGTCGTATGATGCCCGCCATTGGTTTTGCCATGCTGCTGAAGATCATGCTGAAAAAAAGAAGTGGCTGCTTACTTCTTTATGCCGAAACATCTCTCGAGGAACTGCGGCACCGCCCTCCGACTCAGGATGTATGAAAATTGCAAAAGCGCTAGGGTGGGTGCTTATTTTCCAATCGCCAGACATTCACAGAACAACCGAAATAATCAGAATGATTAGTTGCATTTGTTAAAAAATAACCGCCATTGTTACTAAATTCCACCTCGCACACTTCACTTCCCAATTCGCCATCGCAATTGTGGAAAACACGCCCTTTTTCCCAGTATTTGCCTTTATTCAAACCGTAGATGCTGATAATGGAAAGGTCAGAAACTAGCACAAAATGACAGCTATCAGTGTCGAACCTCGCTGTTTCGCAATGGCTGCCAGTCCGGATCAATGACTCTTTGTACCATTTCTCACCGGCCAAACGATAAATTTGCACTATGCCAGCGGAGGCAATGGTGAGCAGGCGCTTGTTGTCTGGGCTGAACACACTTTTAAGAATATCGCTGTTGCGGCTCCTCGAAAGGGTGTGGCAGCACCATTTTTCTTTACGTTGCTGGAAAACTCTTAATCTGCATGCATCGGACACGGTCACCACATATCGGCCATCTGGACTGGATAAGGCAAATTTCAATCTGCCGGGAGAGGAAAGTTCTTGAAATTTCTGCCATTGGCCATTGACCAGACTGTGGATTGTTACGCTATTTGAGTAGGCGGTTGTCAGCAAGGTGCCGTCCTGGATAAATCTGCTTTTTAGCAATTGGTTATCATGATCGATCACGGTCTGTTCTCGCCACGATCCACTGATAAGCCCAAAAACTCTGGCGAGCCTATCTTGAGAGGTGACTACCAGTTGGGTATCGCCCAGACCGAATTGTGTGTTGTTCACAGGGGTCTGGATCATGACCAGGGCTTCTACAACCCACAGTCCGCCTGCCAGTGCAAAAATCGTAACATTGTCTCTGGATGTGGTTACAACTCGGTTACCGCTGGGGCTGAACTTGGCTTTTTGTATTTGACTAAAATGTGCAAACTGTCCGTGATCCTGCCATTGCTCATTGTTGAGGCAACAGATATTCACCAGACCATTCCGGGAAGCAGTGAGTAAGCGGTTACCGTCATCACTGAATTGAAGGCTGACCAACTTGTCATTATGCTCGATTTTTACGTAGGGAAGCCAGCGTCCATCAATAATCCTGTGAACAAATGCTTGTCCCAGGGTTGAGGCTTGCAAAATATACAGGCCATCAGGGCTGAAATGCGCCCCGACATGGGGGCCTGAATGGGTGACTGAAAAAACATTGCGCGCCGAAATGTTTTTAGCCTCGCTCATTGCCCTGGCAACGGAGTAAAATAAAAGTTTGGGCAAATGGATGCTTGCAACCTTTTCATCCAGCTCCTGAATCTGTTGAGTGTCACGTAGGCCAAATCTGAGCATGTTATAGTGAACCCCATAAACTGGACAGATAGCTAAGTTAAGTTTTCTG
>JAKROC010000024.1 GCA_024509075.1 Endozoicomonas sp. | reverse complement strand
CTAAAGGGCACAAGTGCAGCCAACAAAGTAGCAACTTGAAAGGCGACGGGTATAGCGCAACTTCAGACAAAATGGTTGATCGATCATGAATATCCTGGGATACCTACAAAAACTGGGCGCGGCATTGATGCTGCCCATTGCCGTCCTGCCTGTGGCGGCCATACTACTCCGCCTTGGCCAGCCGGACTTGCTGGACATTCCTTTTATGGCTCAGGCAGGTAATGCTATTTTCAGTAACCTGCCACTGTTGTTTGCCATGGGCATCGCAGTCGGCTTGGCCGCCGACGGTGCCGGTGCAGCAGCCATCGCTGGTGCGGTTGGCTTTTTCGTTCTTAAGGCAACGACGGCCACCATTAACCCAGACATCGATATGTCCTTCTTTGGCGGCATCATCAGCGGTGTTGTTGCTGGTCATAGCTACAACCGTTTTCACGGAGCCTCATTGCCAGACTATCTGGGCTTTTTCGGGGGCAAACGACTGGTGCCGATTATGACTGGCCTGTTCATGCTGGCCATCGGCTGGGCTTGTGGCTACATCTGGCCGGCAGTACAAAATGGTATTGATGCGTTTGGTCAAGGCGTGGCTGAGTCCGGCTCTTTGGGGCAGTTTGCTTATGGAACCCTGAACCGGGGACTGATTCCATTTGGCCTGCATCACGTGCTCAACTCCTACTTCTGGTTTGGTTTGGGCAGCTTTACCAATACCGCCGGTGATGTGGTCAATGGTGATTTGCACCGCTTCTTTGCTGGCGATCCTGCCGCCGGTGTTTTCATGACTGGCTTCTTCCCGGTGATGATGTTTGGCTTGCCCGCCGCTGCCCTGGCCATGTACCTGACTGCAGATAAAAGTCGTCGTGCGCAAGTGGGTGGTGTGCTGCTGTCGGTGGCTCTGACCGCTTTTCTCACCGGCATCACCGAACCGCTGGAATTCATGTTCATGTTCCTGGCTCCTGGTCTGTACGCCATTCATGCGCTGCTGACCGGCGTCTCGCTGGCGGTTACTAATGCCATGGGGGTGCTCAGCGGCTTCGGTTTCTCCGCCGGACTGTTCGACATGGTGCTAAACTGGGGGCTGGCGACCAAACCTTGGACTTTGGTGGTTATTGGTCTTGTATTTAGTGTCGTTTATTTTTGTGTGTTTTATTTTGCTATCAGGGCGTTTGATCTGAAAACGCCAGGCCGTGAGCAGACTGACAATACCGTTGCTGAGAATCCTGCAGAAGTAGCCGCTGCGACCAGTGCTGATCCGACAATGAACGACACCGCCTACAAGGCTCGCCAGTTCACTCGCGCGGTGGGCGGGCTTGTTAACGTTGAGGTTATAGATTCCTGTATTACACGACTACGTTTAACCCTGAAAAACACTACTGTGGTTGATGAGCAAACCATCAAGATGTTAGGTGCCAGTGGTATGATCCGAGTAGGTGAGAAGAACCTGCAAATCATTCTTGGCCCACAGGCCGAGATCATTGCCGGGGAGATGAAAAAGATTGCCGCCGATGAAGATCTGAGTACCATACGGGTTCCCGGCAAGATTCCTGAAGCCCAGTTCAATCCGGCTCACTGATTTACAGGAGTTCTGTACACTCTGATGAATCTGCCGCCTGCCACTCAGGCGGCATTTTTGTAGACCTATTTAATGTTTGAAAAACCGGTTATTTAATATGAGCAGTCCAGGTTTCTTCAAGAAGCTGTTAATTGCATTAAACTTGGCTGGCAATGACCAGCCCAAGACCCCTTCAGCCAGGCCCGTTAGCCCCTCCCGCGCCGCACCAAGACCAACGACCTCTCCCGCAGGTCAGACGGCGGCACCTGGAAAACAGACGACAACTCCTGTAAGTCAGGCAGCAGCGCCAGGCAGAAAAATGTCAGCACCTGCCAACCCGGCACCGGCAAGCCAGACACCAGCGAGGCAGACACCAGCACCGAAACCTGTCGATAGCACACTGTTTGCCCGTCAGTGCTTCAAACTGGCTGGTGGACACGCCAACGTCACCCGTATCGACGCCTGCGTAACCCGTGTACGCCTCACTTTGAAAGATACCACTAAGATCAGTGACGACCGTTTAAAGGCTATCGGTGCCTTGGCACTCGTGCGTGTGGGCGATAAGTACCTTCAAATCGTCGTAGGACCCAAGGCCGAAGAAATTGCGAAAAAAATGCGAGACATTCCGGTTACGGACGATCTTGCCAACGTTGAGGTTCCTGCATGAGTTCTACAGTTAATCTATCTCTGGTCGCTCCTCTGACAGGAATGCTGCTTTCTATTGAAGAGTCTTCTGACCCAGTGTTTGCCGGAAGACTGATTGGCGATGGCATCGTCATCAATCCCACGGATAATGTGGTTTTAGCTCCTTGTGACGGCGTCGTCAGTCAGCTGCACGATGCCAAACACGCTGTGGCGATTAAGTCTGATACCGGTGTGGAGATATTGATCCATGTGGGTATTGATACCGTTATGTTGCGCGGTGAAGGCTTTAATGCCAATGTCAATATAAACGACAAAGTAACTATTGGTCAGCAGCTGATGACCTTTGACCCGGAACTGATCAAGGCCAAAGGTGCCAGCATCCAGACTGCCATCATGATCACCACCGGTGAAACCGGTCTGATGGCCAATGCCGGCACAGAAGTCATTGCCGGGAAGAACGTCGTTTTTACCATTGGTGGCGAGCCTCAAAAAGTGATGTCCACCGAGAGCAAGTACAGCCATCACGACAGCGTCACCCTGACCGAAGACTTGGTGCTGAAAAATCCTCTGGGTCTGCACGCCCGCCCATCGGCAACCCTGATCAAGATCGTCAAGTCGTTCAGCTCGCAGGTGCAAATCCTCAACAAGGACAACGGCAAAGAGTGTTCGGCCAACAGCCTGACCGCCTTGATGGGGCTTGCCACTGTGCTTGGCTCCAAGTTGCAAATCACAGTGACAGGCCCGGATGCCAAAGAGGCAATGGCGGCAATCATTGAGGGATTTAACAGCGGCCTTGGCGAGGCAGTTGCCGATGAGTTGCCGGCCGAGGATGAAGTATTTGCCGACGAACCACCACTATTAGGCCCGGTAGCTGGCAGCGATGGCCGTCTCCCCGGTGTCAAGGCTGCGCCCGGCATGGCCATCGGCAAGCTGTTCCACTTGGTGCATGAACTGCCGGACTACCCGGAAGAGGGAGTCGGCGTCAGCGACGAGATGGGTCAGCTTGATTACGGCATTAGCCAGGCCAACAAATCCTTACAGCAGTTGGTTAGCAAAATGGAGCAGGAGCACGTCGGTGGTCATGCCGAAGTGTTTGTCGCCCATCAGCAACTGCTGGAAGACCCGGCCATCCGTGATCGTGCTCGCTCCCTGATCGAAGCAGGCAAGAGCGCCATGTGGGCTTGGCACAGAAGCTTTCTGGCCGAAGCCGACGAGATGCGCAAGTTGGACAACCCCATGCTGGCTGCCCGTGCTTCCGACGTTGAAGATGTTGGCCTGCGCGTACTGCGCATTCTCATGGGGATGGATGATGCCGGGGCACAATTACCAGACAACACCATTCTCTGCCTGGAAGACATAACTCCATCTGAGGTCGTCACGCTGGATCGTCAGAAAGTGATTGGCATTGTCACCCTGCACGGTGGCGCCACATCTCATGCGGCTATCCTGGCTGGCTCCCTCGGTCTGCCATATCTGGTAAACGTTCCGGCCAGTGTGCGTGACTACAACAACGGTACGGATGTTGTCCTCAACACCAATCGGGGCTATATGTTGGTCAATCCGACCCCGGAAGAAATTGAACGAACAGTTAACCGCCAGAAACGTGCTGCCGCTGAGCTGGAAGCGGCTCTGAAAGTGGCCGATCAACCAGCCATTACACTTGATGGCCACCGTGTGGAAGTCGCAGCCAACATCGCCAACCAGGAAGACGCTGAAAAAGCAGTGAAACTCGGTGCTGAAGCGGTCGGTCTGCTGCGATCTGAGTTTCTCTATATGGAACGGGCTACCGAGCCATCGCTGGCTGAGCAGGTGAATGCCTACAAAGGCATTCTGGGTGCCATGGGCAAAGACCGGCCGGTGATTATCCGCACGCTTGATGTGGGTGGAGACAAACCATTGGGTTATCTGCCATTGCCCTGGGAAGAAAACCCATTCCTTGGTGAACGCGGGGTTCGTATCGGCATTAACCGCCCAGCCGTGCTGCGCAAACAAATTCGAGCCATTTTGCAGGCAGCCAGTGCTGGCCACGCACGCATTATGTTCCCGATGATCAGCTCGCTGGATGAGTTCCGGGCAGTGAAAAGGCTGGTACAGGATGAGCAGGAAAAGGCCGGTGTCACCGTTGAGGTTGGTATCATGATTGAGGTGCCTTCAGCGGCGTTGCTGGCTGATCACTTTGCCAAGGAAGTAGACTTCTTTTCCGTTGGCACCAATGACCTGACCCAGTACACTCTGGCAGTCGACCGTGGCCACCCGAAACTTGCGGCCCGTGTTGATGGCCTGCATCCGGCAGTGCTGCGTCTGATTGACATGACCGTACAGGCGGCTGACCGCGAAGGCAAATGGACTGGCGTGTGCGGTGGTCTGGCCAGTGATCTGAACGCGGTGCCTATTCTGGTTGGTCTTGGCGTGCAGGAACTGTCCATCAGTGTCCCTGCTATTCCAGTGGTCAAAGCCCGGGTGCGTGGACTGAATTACAGTGAGTGCCAGAGTCTGGCTCGCGAGGCGCTGACGTTGGATTCAGTGGAGGATGTCAGACGTTTGATGGCCTGATGCCCGAATGACTGAGCCAAAAACCCCATGTTTGTCCGTGGGGTTTTTTGTGCCTGGGTTGGGGCGAGTCGGTTGATCATCCCTTGCCAGGTGATGAACATTTGTCGTTTATATCTGCCGCGGTTGCCATTAACTCTGCGACCTTGTCATGGGCAAGATTCCATTGAAAAACATTAGGCATTTTTTTGTACTCGCCTGTGCGTACAATTCGTGACGGCAGCAGCATGCCGCTCAGGTCCACTTTTTGGTAATGACGCATGGAGCGGAAGACATTGGAGTGGTCGCTGAGGTTATTTCCGCGCAAACCAGTTAAACGTTCTGTAAATACTTTCTTGTTGTGTATCGCGAATATTCCCTTTGCCTTATCGATCCAAGTCACTGCATCGCCGTAGTTGCTGGTATTCATAAGCATTGCCATCAAGGATCTGCAAAGGGTCTTTTGCCCATCTTTCAACATACCCTTCAAGGTTTTCCGGCTTCTGAAGTTATAAGTTTTTGTTAGGTTGCCGGAGCCAGAAGCATTCCTGGTAGAGCCAGACTTGTCCCTGGGACGACCCGCACCATGCTTGACTGGCAATGGTTCCATCGGCTGGTTTGGCACTGATGGCTGCTTTGCTGGCAGCTGATCTCTGTCCATTTTCTCAGGTTGGATCAAGGTGGAAGCTGTCTGGCAATTATTGTGGCTTGATTGGAGCAGCGTATAGGTTGTCTCGTGATCATTGGAATTTGGCAGTGTCTCCTGAGGATTTCCTGCAGAATCGTGTCGCGGCTGTGTTGCTGTTTGGTCATATTGAGGAGCAAAGTGTCCAGAAGTTGCAAAACGTGCTGCTGTAGTGGCCTCGGCGACGACTTTTTCCAGGTGGTTAATCATCTCTGCCAACCGTTCTGGAGGCGGATTGTACGTCTCTATATCTGGCGGCAAAGCATTCGGATTCCAGCCGTTTGGGGGGGCATTAGAGCTGATTTCAATGGCGTTTACGGGCAAAGAAGGAGCGCTGAGAATGGCTTCCACTTTGTCCAAAATAGTTGTGGTTCGTTCTAAGAGCCAGGGCGAATCCTCTGGCAGCAGGTTCAGGTGATCCGGTTGTTCGAGGACCGGAGTGGTTGCATAATTTGCAGCGTTGAGCGGAGCTTGGGGATGGCTGTTTGAGTTACCCACGTTTTGTTGATAAAAAGTGCTGGAATGAGCCTGCTCTAAAGTATCCAAGTTCATGCTCCACAATTGGTCTTTTACGAGGAAATTACTGCTTTTTCAGAGGTAGATTTTGAGCAGCCGGGATCGATGGGCCGTCCCATTCGATCCGCTTTTGGGCAAGGTGGATACAGAAAAAGTTCCCGTGAGTTATACCCGTCGCCTTTCAAGTTGCTACTTTGTTGGCTGCATTTATGCCCTTTAGGGTATTCGCTCGGCAACTGCTCCACGCGTTGCCCTACCTCCTGCATCCATGCAGTCGTCACCCCGGTCACGTAGTATTTCTCCGCTCCCGGAGCTTCGCTCAATTGCCGCCGCGTAGTAATATGAAATCCATTGGGTATATATGCAGGGATGTCCTGTTTGCCAGATGGCGGCAAAACAAGTGAGCGAGGCTCTGATGCCCTTGGAATCAGGGGGAGTAATATCTGAGGCCAGCAAAGCGGCAACTTGACTAGGGACGGGTACAGTAAGTTTGAGGATATCACGACAAATGAAATACATTGGAGCACACGTCAGTGCTGCTGGTGGTGTGGAAAATACCCCATTAAATGCCCATAATATCGGCGCAACTGCCTTTGCCCTGTTCACTAAAAATCAAAGACAATGGCAGGGTAAGCCGCTGTCTGAAAAAAGTATTGACCTGTTCAAAGAGCGCTGTGAGCACTATGGCTATAAGCCGCAACAGATTCTTCCCCACGATAGTTATCTGATCAACCTTGGTCATCCTGATCCGACAGGGTTGGAAAAGTCCCGCCTCGCCTTTGTTGATGAGATGCAACGGTGTATGCAGCTTGGGCTTGACCGGCTTAATTTTCATCCAGGCAGTCACTTGAGGCAGATTGGGGTATCGGACTGTCTTGCCCGAATCGCTCAGTCGATCAATTTGGCTCTGGAACAGACGCAGGGGGTTATTGCGGTGATTGAAAATACTGCCGGTCAGGGCAGTAACCTTGGGTGGCAGTTTGAGCAGATTGCCGAAATCATTGATCAGGTTGAGGATAAAAGTCGGGTTGGGGTCTGTCTTGATACCTGCCACACTTTTGCGGCTGGTTATGAGCTGCGAAGTCTGGAGGCTTGCCAGGAAACGTTTGCTGAATTTGAGAAGGTTGTCGGTTTCAACTATCTCAAGGGCATGCACCTGAACGACTCCAAAGGCGTTTTTGGCTCAAGAAAGGATCGCCATCACAGCCTAGGCCAGGGCGAGATTGGCTGGGAAGCGTTTCGCTACATTATGACTGATCAGCGCTTTGACGGCGTACCCATGGTTCTGGAAACAATTGATGAGACTATCTGGGCTGAAGAGATTGATACACTCAGGCAAATGGCGGTGGGCACCCTGTGAGCGTCGACTAGCAATCTATTACATTGCTACTGCCCATTGTGATCCTGCCAGCCGGAATCATAAAATCATTGCCTAATTTTTTTGTTTGTTAATCAAGCTAACAACAATGTCAGTGAGTTGTGGCAAAAACTTTATCATTATTTATTCAGCCAAGTAACTTCAATTAAAGGAATAATGGGTTATGAACTATTCAAATTCAGTAAAAGCTACTGTTAATTACGACATATTTAATACCAAGCACCCTTCAACGGCCTATGATATGTCCGGACAATTTATCGGTCGTGACGTAACTCACTCCTCTGTTGAAGAACCCCATACTCCTGAGTATTCTCGTCAGGAAAAGTCGGTTAGTAAGTTAAAGCTGGCTGGCAGGTCGATCAAGAAAGCAGGTATTGTGATCGGTTCCAGCGCACTTATGATTTTAGAAACGGTCTCAAAATTAATGGGGGCCATGTAGGGAATCGTAACTATTCAGTCCTCCTCATAATCGATTGGAGTTTTGACGATTTTGTGCAGTTGTGAGGAGCGGTTTCCTGATCATATTTCACCGAGAATTAGCGGGAAGTCCCGACCTTTGAGGTCGGGAAACCCCTGTGTCAGCACGGATGTTGTGCAGGGGTTCCGCTGTTGCAACGTCGCCTTTGATGTGTTCAAACGCATTGCGTCTGAATGGCCATTACTGCGGCCATCACCAGTTCCAGCTGATCACCGGGGCTGACAGGCCCAACGCCCGCTGGCGTGCCAGTCATAACAATGTCTCCCGGCAGGAGGGAGAAATGCTGGCTGGTGAAACTCAACAGTTCAGGGATTTTGGTCAACATTTGTGCAGTATTGCCCTGTTGTCGCTGCTGACCATTCACTGAAAGGGAAAAGGCCAGGTTATTCAGACGTCCAATCTGCCTGATCGGCACAAACCCGGAAATCGGACAACTGCCATCAAACGCTTTGGCCACCTCCCAGGGCAAGCCGCGCTCTTTTTGCCAGCTCTGAACGTCTCGCAAGGTCAGATCCAGCCCTAGACCCACAGCAATCACCGCCTGACGAGCCTGATCAGCATCAGCGCAGGTCAATCGTTGCCCAATCAGCAGGCATACTTCCACTTCATGGTGCACTGTACCTCGGCCACGGGGTAGTGGTATCGGTTGCATCATATCGTGCATGGCGGTGGCAGGCTTGATAAACAGAACCGGTTCATCGGGCGACGGATTGTTCAACTCGCTGATATGGGCAGCGTAATTACGTCCAACACAGACCGCTTTGCCCACCGGCAGATTAACAGGCTCACCCGTGAGCCAGTGGTGTTTGTAGTTCATGGTGCCTCTCAGTTTCTGTTGTTCAGCAGGCAACTTTTCCCGTATCAGCCAATGTTGAGCGGGGATATTTTGTCAGCCAAGTCGAGCCGGGCTTCTTTGGGCTACCCAAAAGCGTTTACAATGACGGAACCGCTGGTTGCCGTGAACATCACGCTCAGTTGGCGCACACCACAAGCCATACACCAACAGAGAAAACACTGGTAACGCACAATCGATTCACAAGTAACACACAGGAAATCCACAGGAGTTTGGCTATGTCTAAAAAGCTGCATATCAACATTCAGGAGCTTCACGATATCCTGCAAGACTCACCTGTTGACGAGTGTACAGCGAGCAGCCTGAAACAGACTACCGAAGATATCCGTCTTGCTATGGCTCAGGCAGAAGGCGAGATTCCCATTCAAGGCTACAATGACCAGCTGGAGCGCGAGGCTATCCGCCTCAGTGAAGATCATCCGGCGCTCTCCCACGCTATTCGCCAGCTGATGATCACGCTTTCCAGCATGGGGATTTAACCTGCGGTACAATTAATCAATAGCCAGATAAGAGAACCGTATGCCGGAAATATCTTTGGACAAGAGCAAGATTGGCTTCCTGCTGCTTGAGGGTGTGCACCACTCAGCGGTGGATGTGCTCAGGGCGGCTGGTTATAGCCAAATTGACTACGTGCCCACGGCTCTGGAGCCAGAGCAGCTCAAGGAGCGTATTACCAAAGCCCGTTTCGTCGGCATTCGTTCCCGCACCCAACTGACTGATGAGGTGTTTGCTGCGGCCAAAAAGCTGTGTGCCGTGGGCTGTTTTTGCATCGGCACCAATCAGGTAGACCTGTCGGCAGCCACCCGGCGCGGCATTCCTGTGTTCAACGCTCCATACTCTAATACCCGCTCTGTCGCTGAACTGGTGTTGGCCGAAGCCATTGCCCTGTTGCGCGGATTGCCAGAGAAAAACGCCTTGGCCCATCAGGGCCAGTGGCACAAAACCGCCACCAACGCCCGTGAGATTCGGGGCAAAAAGCTGGGGATTGTAGGCTACGGCAATATCGGCAGTCAGCTTAGCATTATGGCTGAAGCGCTGGGCATGGAGGTCTGTTTTTACGATGTGGCTGCCAAACTGCCCATGGGCAATGCCAGCCAGGTCAATGACCTGGAAACCCTGCTGAACATCAGCGATATTGTCAGCCTGCATGTGCCTGAGACGCCTGCTACCCAGTGGCTATTTGGTACCGAGCAGTTTGCCGCCATGAAGGAGAGGAGCATCCTGATTAACGCCTCCAGGGGGTCGGTGGTGGTGATTGATGCCCTGGTGGCCGCCCTGCAAAGTGGTAAGTTGCTTGGTGCAGCCATTGATGTTTTTCCCCAGGAGCCAGCGGGTAATGACGATGAGTTCATCAGTCCATTGCGGGGCATGAACAACGTCATCCTGACCCCCCACATTGGTGGCAGCACCCAGGAGGCTCAGGAAAACATTGGTCGGGAGGTGGCAGAGAAGTTTATTATGTACAGCGATATTGGTTCGACCCTGTCATCGGTCAACTTCCCGGAGGTTGCCCTGCCGGCTCATCCCGGTAAACACCGGCTGCTGCATATCCATCGCAATATTCCCGGCGTGTTGGGTCAGATCAACCAGATTCTCTCCGAGAACACCATTAACATCAGTGGTCAGTATTTACAGACCAACGAGTCCGTAGGTTACGTGGTGATTGATGTGGATGCCGACCACAGCGATATCGCCATGAAAAAGATACGGCAGATAGAAGGTACTATTCGTTGTCGCGTTCTTTATTGATCAAGCTTTTTCCCCTCATCATTGCCCTCCCGTTGCACTCCACCGCCAATGCCAGCCTGTTGGCAGGTGAGATTAACCATCTGATCACTTTTGTCGGTAACTCCGACTGCACATTCATCCGCAACGGCGACAACCACAACGCCGACGAGGCCGTGGCGCATATGCAAAAGAAGTATGATTATTTTCGCAAAAAGATTGATAGTACCGAGGAATTCATCGAAATGAGTGCCAGTAAGAGTCTGCTTTCTGGCGAACCCTACTGGATTGCATGTCCGGGCAGCGAAAAACAGCACTCCCGAACTTGGCTGCTGAATGCGTTGGCCCTCTACCGACTAAACAAAAGTCGACTGAACAATAACCCCGACTCCTAGTCTAATACCACGTGCTCAAGAATAAACTGGGGGACTTCACCAATATTCAGACGAAAAAACTCCAGACTCCTGCGCCCGTCGCATTAACCACTTGGTCTGCCTTACCGAACCAACCGGATAGACATTATGCGCATTCTGCACACTTCAGACTGGCACTTGGGCCAGCACTTTCTGGGCAAAAGCCGTGAAGCCGAGCACCAGGCCTTTCTTGACTGGCTGGTGGCGCAGGTGCAGGCGCAGGGCGTTGATGCACTGATCATTGCCGGCGATGTTTTTGATACCGGCACCCCGCCGAGTTACGCCCGCAGGCTATACAGTCGCTTTATTGTCAGCCTGCAAAACACCTGCTGCCAGCAGCTGGTGGTGGTCGGTGGCAACCACGACTCAGTGGCCACGCTGCATGAATCGAAAGAGCTGCTGGCTTGCCTGAACACCTTTGTGGTTGGTGGTGTCAGCAAAGACCCGCAAGAGCAGGTACTGGTGCTGAATAACCGCCACGGTGAGCCGGGCGCAGTGATCTGTGCCATTCCATACGTGCGACCGAGGGATGTCCTGGAAAGTCAGGCCGGTGAGAGCGGTGAGAGTAAGCAGTTGGCCCTGCAGCAGGCCATTGCCAATCACTACCAGACCATCTACGCCGAGGCACAAAAGCTTGCCAATGGTGCTCTGCCCATCATTGCTACTGGCCATTTGACTACCGTTGGCGGCCAGCTGAGCGAGTCGGTGCGGGAGATATACATCGGCACTCTCTCGGCATTTCCCGCCACGGCATTTCCTGATGCTCAGTACATCGCCCTTGGCCATTTGCACCGGGCCCAGCTGGTGGCCAAACAAGAGCATATCCGCTATTGTGGTTCCCCCATCCCGCTCAGTTTTGATGAAGTCGGCGGCGAAAAGCAGGTTAATATTGTTGATTTCCACGGTGCCAGTCTGGACAAGATTGAGTCTATTGCGGTGCCAGCGTTTCGGCCACTGATTAGCCTGAAAGGGTCGCTGGAGAGTATTGAGCAGCAGTTGGCTGACCTTGCCAGCCAGCCTTGGCAGCACCCGCTTGACCCATGGCTTGAGGTTGAGATTACCACCGCAAATTATCTGCACGACTTGCAAAACCGGGTAGAACAGCTGGTTATGGCGAAAAAGGCGTTGGCCAACGTTGAACTGTTGCGGGTGCGCAGAAAAAGAAGCCGCTCTCCGGCGGCGGCGTTTGCCAATGCCGGCCAGAGTTTGAATGAGCTGAGCGTAAACGAAGTATTTGCCCAACGGCTCCAGCAAGAAACACTGAGTGACGAACAGCAGCAACGACTCACCAGTGCGTTTCAGGAAGTACTTGAGGCAGTGCACTCTGCCCAGGATGCCCCTCAGAAGGAAGTAGCCCAGTGAAAATACTCAGCCTGCGCCTGAAAAACATTAACTCCCTTAAGGGGGAATGGAGGATCGACTTCCGCGAGGAACCTTTTGCCAGCAGCGGCCTGTTTGCCATTACCGGCCCAACCGGAGCAGGTAAAACCTCTCTTCTTGACGCCATCTGCCTTGCTCTCTACCACCAGACCCCGCGACTTAATACGATCTCCGCCAGTGACAACGAACTTATGACTCGCCACACGGCTGAGTCTCTGGCCGAAGTGGAATTTGAGGTGAAATGCAGCGTCTACCGGGCCTTCTGGTCCCAGCGTCGTGCCAGGGGTAAAGCCGATGGCAAGCTACAAGCGCCGCAGGTGGAGCTGGCTCGCAGCGATGGCACCATCATTACCACACGCATCAATGACAAACTGAAAACCATCAGCGAATTGACCGGGCTGGACTTTGGCCGCTTTACCAAGTCCATGCTGCTGGCTCAGGGCGGTTTTGCCGCTTTTTTGGAAGCCAGCACCAACGAACGGGCGGAGTTGCTTGAGGAGCTGACCGGTACTGAAATATACGGCGACATCTCCCGCCGGGTTTTTGAGCGAATGCGCGCAGAAGAGCACGCCCTTAAACTGCTCAAGGCCAGGGTGGAAGGATACTCCCTGCTGGATGCTGAGCAACTCAGCCAATTGCAAACACAGCAGGACGAACTGCTGGCCCTGCAACAGCAAGTCGGCGCTGAGCGTCAGGCCGTGGCCGACCATCGCCGTTGGCTGGAACAGTTGGTCAACAAAGAGCAGGAACTGTCTAATGCCAGGAAAACCCGGGACGAAGCCTGGCAAGCGTGGCAACACCATGAACCGGAGCGACAACGGCTGGCGCAGTGGCAGCCAGCCGCTGAGCTGTTGCCTCAATGGGAGCGGCTTGAAGAACTGCATGGGAAACAGCAGCAGGCGGGTAAAATGCTGGCCGGTCAGCGCCAGCAGCAGCAAGCCTGCCTGAGTGAAGCCCATAAAGTGCAGCAGCAGTGCCAGACCGAGGCCGAGGCTCTGGCCGCTTGTCAACAGGAGCAGACCAGTACTGAAACCGTGTTGGAACAGGTTATTCCGCTGGATTTGACCATTGAGCGACAGGTGAATGAACAGCTCGTTATCAACGGCAAATTAAAGAGTGCCCGGCAAGAGCAAAAAGCGCTTGTCAAGGGAATTGGTGATGATACCCAGAGTCGCCAACAGTTAGATCTTGACCTGCAAAAAGCCAATCGCTATCTGCAAGACAATGCCTCGCAGCAAAAGCTTGGCGAACTGTTGCCGCTGCTGCAGTCCTGGTTTGAGCAGCGCGAAGGCGATAGTCATGATGGCCGGCAGATTCAGGCTGCCATTGACAAACTGGCGAAGAAAATCCAGGAGTGCCAGTGCCAGGACGGGGAAATCAGCCAGAAAATCACCACGCTGACAAAGACTCACGACCAACAGGAGCAGCAAAACCAAACCCGGGTGGCCGAAAAAGTGGCCATTTTGCAAGGGCAGGACGAGACACAGCTGCACAGCGATCAGCAGCGGTGGCATGAGCAGCACCCCACCTGGCTGCATATGAGCCGACTCAGCCAGCAATTTGCCAGCGACAGCGGTGAGCTGCTCAAAATGCAGGAGTTGCACCAGCGTCTGCACCAGTCCATTACTGAACAGAATACTCAGATCGACCATCAAAAAGTGCAATGTCAGGATGCTCGCCAGCACCGTGATGACTTGCGTCAACTGCTTGCCCGTGAGCAACAGATCACTAGCCTGAGCCAGCATCGCCAGCAGTTGCAGACCGGTGAAGCATGCCCCTTGTGCGGTGCCACCGAGCATCCGGCCATTGAGCAGTATCAGCAGGTGAATGTGTCCGAAACGGAGCAGCGCCTCATCGCCCGGGAAGAGACTCTGAAGCAGCTGGAAAATCAGGATCAAAGTCTGAAAAAAGAACTTGTGCGCCTGCAAACTGAGGCAGACAGTGCGCTGCAAACCCTGACCAGGCTCGATAGCCAGATCACTGAGATAACCCGCGACTGGGCCATTGCCTGCAACGCTCTCGGCCAGTCAGTAGCCATCGACGACACCCTTGTTTTCAAGCACCTTTTGCAACAGGCAACGGCCAGCGCCGAGTGCCGGAAGACCCGGCTGGAGCAGCTGAGCAAACTCAATCAACTGCAGCAACATGGACAACAACAGCTTGAGCAAATCCAGCGGGATATAACCGAGCAGAAACACCAACGGGCGGTCAGCCAGCAACAAAAAGAACAGTTTGAGCAGCAGCTGGCACAAGAGCAAGAACGGCTGGCACAGCACAGCCAGAGCAGTCAGATTCTGGAACGCAAAATAACCAGCACCATAGAGCAAGAGCTGCAACAAACGCCACCGTCGCTGCTGGATCAGGGCCAATGGTTGCACCAGCAAGAAGCGCAATGGCAGCAGTGGCAAACCATCAGTAGCCAGCAAAAAATCTTGAATGAACAGATTCAGCGCCTCGACCAGCAGCTGGAGCATAAAGGCCGGGAGCAGCTTAAGGCCGATGCAGCCGTCCGGGTTTTGCAGCGGGAAGGTGAAGATATAGCAGCGCAACTGCACAGTCAGCAGCAGCGACGCCAGCATCTGTTTGGCCAAAAGGTGGTTGCCGCAGAACGCCAGCGCCTCAAAGCCCTGGTGGTTGATGCTCATAAGCAGCACCAGCAAACACAAGGCCAACTGCAAACGCTGGAACAGCAGGTAAACCAGCTTGATGGTGCCATCAACCAGCAAAGCCTGGAGCTGGAAGCACTGACTGACGGAGCCGAACAAGCCCGACAAAACTGGCACAGCGCACTGGTCGCAAGCCCGTTTGCCGACGATGGCCAGTTCCGCCAGGCTCTGCTTGATAAAGAGGAGCGTGAGCGTCTCACCAGTTTGCAACAGCAGCTGGAACGGCAATCCCACGAAGCCAGAGGCAAGTTGGCCTCGGCTGAGGCCAACATGGCAGCGCACAAAGCACTGATGGCTGATGCAGAGCACATCAATAGCGCAGAGGCCCTACCAGGCGTGCTGCAACAATTGGAGGTACTGGAACAACAACTGAACCAGCTTAGTCAGCGTCGGGGTGAAATCGCTCAGGCGCTGAAAGATGATGATGCCAAACGCCAAAGTCAGGTCAGTTTGCTTGGCGACATCGAGAAGAGTGAACAACAGTACCAAATCTGGGCGCACCTTAGTGGCTTGATCGGTTCTGGTAAAGGGGACAAGTTCCGTAAATTTGCCCAGGGCCTGACGCTGAACCAGCTGATCCTGTTGGCCAACCGCCAGTTGGAGCAGCTTCAAGCCCGCTATCTGCTCAAGCGTAAAAATGAGGAGGAGCTGAACCTTGAAGTGCTGGACACGTGGCAAGGTGACACAGCACGTGACATCAAAACCCTTTCTGGCGGGGAAAGTTTTCTGGTCAGCCTGGCTCTGGCACTGGGGTTATCCGACTTGGTCAGCCATAAAACCCGGATTGAATCCCTGTTTCTCGATGAGGGGTTTGGTACACTTGACCCGCAAACGCTGGAGACCGCGCTCAATGCGCTCGATTGCCTTAACGCCAGCGGTAAAATGGTGGGCATTATTTCCCATGTTGAGTCTCTAAAGGAACGGATTCACACCCGTATAGAGGTGACGAAAAAAAATGGCCTGGGCTACAGCAATTTGGACAGCCGCTTTGCCTATTGTATTTTCGACTGAATATAAATGTTGAGGGCTTATGAATTACTTACTTAACATAGGAACACTTGAGTCATTTCTTGTAGCCATTTTTGTGCTTTTTCTTGGTCATTTCATTAACGCTAAACTTACCGTTCTGAAAAAATTCAACATTCCTGAACCCATCGTGGGCGGTTTGGTGGTGTCCGCAGTGATTACGGCTCTGCACTTCAACGGTTTTGAGGTGCAATTCAGCCTTCCACTGCAAAATACCTTCATGTTGATGTTCTTTGCCACCGTTGGCCTCGCTGCCAGTTACACCCAACTGATCAAAGGCGGAGCAAAAGTACTGGTTTTCCTGGCGGTGGCGTCGGTTTTTATCGTCTTACAAAACGGTCTGGGTGCGACCTTGGCCAAACTGCTGGGGCTTGATCCGCTGATGGGGTTGATTGCTGGCTCTATCACTCTCTCTGGCGGTCACGGCACTGGAGCGGCCTGGGCACAAACCTTTCAGAATACTTACGGAATGAGTAATGTTATGGAAATTGCCATGGCATCGGCTACCTTCGGTCTGGTTGTGGGCGGCATTATCGGCAGCCCGGTTGCTCACCGACTGGTGCAGAAGTTCAATCTGAAGTCGAGCTACGGTAATACCCGCCATATCCATGAACAATTCCCGGAACTGGTGACTTACAACGAAAACGAGGAGGACAAGGTCACGTCCAGGAAGATGATTGAATCCCTGTTTTTCATCCTGCTCTGCGTCACCGGTGCCGGGTACGTGGAAAGTTGGGTCAACAGTCTGGATGTCAGCTGGCTCAACGTGCCCGACTTTGTCTATACGTTGTTTATTGGTGTAGTGATAACCAACACGTTGGAAGCCACCAAAATGAAAAAGCTTGATTTCGAGACGGTGGACCTTCTGGGTACAGTCTCCCTGGCGCTGTTTCTGGCCATGGCGCTAATGAGTCTGAAGCTTTGGAATATCCTCGATCTGGCCATTCCGTTTTTGATTATTCTGCTGGCGCAATCGGCCATGTTGGCGGTATTTGCCTATTTGATTACCTTCCGGGTGATGGGCGGTGACTACGATGCCGCCGTGATAGCCAGCGGCCATTGTGGTTTCGGCCTGGGAGCAACGCCCACCGCTGTTATGAACATGGGGACGGTGGTCAATCGCTATGGCCCATCACCTCAGGGCTTTATGGTGGTGCCTATTGTTGGGGCGTTCTTTATCGATATCGTTAACCTGATTATCCTGCAAACCACGCTGTCGATTTTCGGATAGGGAATGTTCCTTTTTTGGGTCATCCTGAGCAAAGTCGAAGGGTGGCAATGGATCTCGCGGGCACCGCCGGTACGGAGTCCAGAGCTTCTTCGGGATAATTCTCAAGGGAAGCGGCAAGCAAATTGCTGCCATCCTCCCACTGAGCTGCCAGTTGCAGCTACCTCTCGTCCTCCGATAACTTCTTTCCCATCACCGGTTAATGCCTGAGTCGACGTTTTGCCTGGCTATGCCATACTGTTCCGCAGGCTGGCTCGGGGCGGAGCCGCCCGGTGGTGTCAGCCCGGCCAATGCAGCCTGTCGGTCTGATTCCAGCAGTCGCCCAGCGCTTCGGTCAGGTCACGCTGCTTTCGTTACATTACATTGTTGTGCAACAAGCAGAATATAAGAACGCATCGTCCTGCTTACTCTCTGGCAGGTTGCTTACGTGGGGTCGCTATGAATAAAGCAACGCAATCCTTGGCCAGCCAACCACCAATAGTCTCCTCCCTGGGCAGTTGTTGCACCTGTCGCGGCAGCTTCTTTGGCAAGCATCTGGTCGCTGTCACCGAGCCTTGCCTGCACTATTTCCATTTCAGTTGTCTGGCCCAGACAATCAATAACACACTCACTTGCCCATTCGGCTGCAAGCCGATCAAAGTGTTGCGGCTTTTGCAGCGACTGCCGCAGGACTGGCAAGAGGCTTTGTGCACCGCAGCAGCCAACGGTAACTCGGAGGGTGTTCAGGATATTCTGTACTGGAAAGTTGATCCGTCTGCCGGCAAGACCGGCAAGGATACCCCTTTGCAGCTGGCTATCAAGGCCATGCATTTTGATGTCGCCAAAGTGATGCTGCGTATGGGAGCGGTAGATAACGACACCATTTACGAAATAGCCTGGGACTATGAAAAGGAGGAGCCTCCGGTAACATTTTTCAGCTGTCTGGAGTTGGTGGCAGAAAATGGCCACGGCGAGTCAGGATACCAGCTTGGGATCACCCATCTTCACGGCCTCCACGGCATGCGCAAAAACCCGTCCAGGGCATGCTATTGGTTGGAGACTGCGGCCACTTCTGGGCATGGCGCGTCCATAGTCATTCTTGCTGGCATGCATCGACAGGCGACCGTTGGTGTATCCATGGATAGCCTGGAAATCGACCGATTGCTCAAACAGGCTGCGGAAAATGAATATGTTCCAGCCATTTTTGCCTTGGCGTTTCACTATTTCTCCGGTGAGCTGACTGGCGAGCAGGATGAGGATCAGGCTCGGGCTCTATTGGAAAAAGGATTCAAAAAAGGCACTAGCTGGGGCCTTTATCATTACTGCAATATGATGGCCAATGGCATCGGCAGACTTGGTGATGCCAGCGAGGTATTGCGCTGGATACAATGCTTTGCCAGACGGGGCGATGCCTGTGGTCAGTTTATGATGGGTGACGTTTGTTACCTGGGTAGCTTTGGTGTTGACCGTAACCTTGAGGAAGCCAGACAGTGGTACGTAAGTTCAGCCCGTCAGGGTAACTGCTCCGCTATGGTCAGTCTTGCCACCATGTGCCTTCAAGGGCAGGGGGGAGAGGGGGATTACGGACAAGCTGTCGAGCTGCTGGCCGACGTTGTCGAAAAGTCGCTGACCAGGGTCAGTTCTTGCCAGATTCATCTGCTCAGTGACCCTCGTGCACTGCACAGCCAGAAGTTAGCCAGGGCGCAATTGGCGGAGTTATACCTGCAAGCGGGTATGCCGGATGGCTTTCCAATCATTACCTCCAAGAGATACGCCTTCACACTGCTGGAGGGTTCAGCTAAGGATGGCTGCATATACGCCCAGATATTACTGGGCAGGATCAACCATCTCGGTCAATACTCCCAGCCCAGGGACTGTAATCAGGCAATAAAGTGGTTTCGTAAGGCAGCTAAAGCCGGTGAACATTACGCCGTTTATCTGAACGCTCTGGTGTATCTGGATCGGACTTGGCTCGGCTTCAACTATCCCAGGGGGCTGTTGCTGCTCAAAAAAGCTTGTGGGCAGGGTGTAATGGAGGCCCAGAGTTTGTGGCAACAATACCAGGAGCGTGGCAATTCCCAGGCTGACCCGCCCACGCCAGCCGAGAGGCCAGAGTTTGCTCCTGCAGTTGAGATCAGGGCACCGACGCAGACCTCCGATTCGGCTGACTTCAGAGTTGGTAATATACTGGTAGCTCTATCAAGACAGCTCAGTGGCAAGTCTTTGTTGCCCAGCGACGGAGGCCCCGTTAAACGAAAAGATGACTTTTTGCCCACCACTGCGCCGACGAGCAATGAAGAACCTCCAGCCACCAAGAGGCAAAAGAGGAAAAAGTGAGTGCCTGCCCGGCAACTGGCGTATTTGGCTCTCAGTCCTGAACCAGACTGGTTATATACCAGCTCTGGTTTTTTGCCCCTCCTGCATAGCTCTCGGTCAGCTCGTTCGTATTGTACCACTCACGAAAACCCTCCCGGCTGTCGTCGATGGCTTTCAGCTCAGTCAGCAGATTGCTGATTTCTGGTGTTTCGTCCATATATTTTTTCAGCACATGAACCACTCGGCACTCAATTTGCGGCCAGACCAAAAAGCCCTTGCTCCGCTGTAAAAGGGTAATTTCATATTCGCAGGCCATGTTAATGGGCGAGAACACTTTCAGGCCGGCGTGAGTCAGCTGTGAATGAATCAACTTTACCGCCGACGGGTGATCGGCCTTGTTCACCAGCCCCAATTCAATGGCCAGGGCCAGCCCTTGCAGATTTACCTCCCGACCTTGCAAAAATGTGACATTTTGCTCGACCAGCGGAGCGATATATTCCGCTGGGGCTACGGGCTGGCGGGAAACAATATGGTCAGAATCAACAAAATCCTTCGGGGCGAAGTCGCCATCAGGGTAAATAAAGGTGTTCTTGATTTGTTGACCAAGCTGATCAAGTGCCTGTTGTGCGCCTTGGCGACCACCATGCAGCAGGGTGGTAATAAATTTTGACGTTGGCTCTTGCCCTGCCTGGAAATATTTTTTTAATTCAAAGGTTAATTCAGAGCCAATGGTATCAAGATGACGCAACAGTTCGCTGAAACCCTGATACAGAAAACAGGCATTGCTGCACAGCAGCTTGTCCAGCAGGAACGCGTCGAGCATGTCACGATTATCGCCTCCCTGTGGCAAGCCAGTCTGTGGATCGAGAACGTGCTGGTCAAGATAGGCCAAGGCACGGGCCAGAGGGGGAATCGTCATCCGAACCTGACTGATTTGCTCATTTGTGCTGGCCAGGTCGAGCAACTTGGTGAACGAGCGGATAAAGTGAATTTCGCTATCAGTAGTGCCGGGCGTCAAGGTAGCCAGAGTGTCGGTCAAAAAGCCGTGTAAGGTATGGCTTGGTTTGGGTAAGGGAAGTTCATCCTCGATAGTTCTTGCAAGGAGATCCCGATAGATGGTTTTGATTTGGTCAATCTGCACTTTTAAAGCGTCAGTATCGCCAAGACTCTCCGTGGTCAGTTCAGGCAATTGGCCAGCAACGTCAGGGTATTCATAGTTGGCAAATCTGCACAGGTGGACATACCAGCCATCGCCAACATCACCCCCCAGAACCCGCTGATAAACAAACTCCCCTAACAGTTGATCCGGGATCACCACCTGGGGTATGAGCCCGTTGTCGTATTGCTGGTTGGCAATGGTCGCCAGAGAATTGAGCAGGGCAGGGTAGGCATCGGGCCGCGAAGTGTCGCAATGGTTCAGGGTGTTGATCATAATGCCAAAATCACGCATCCACACCGTTTGCCCGTAGCGCCCGCCCAAAGAGGCTGGCAAACCCTGACGTATCAGGGATTGCTTGAAGGTTTCAGCCAGAGAGAGTCTACTCTCGTCGTGCTGGCACTCAATGAAGGAATCAATGGCTGAAGTGAGTGCCTGCCTCAGTCCGGATTGTCGTGTTAGCCTGCCATTTGAATACTCGGCCCAATAATCCTTGATGCACCTGTGCTGCAAGACCTCAATAACCCGCTGGCGAAACCCTGAAACCTGCGGTTTTGCCACGGCATCATTATTATCAGGGCCATCTGCATGACCAAAAATCAGCAGGTTGAATACCCGTTGCTGCTGAGGGGTGAGTTTTTCGTAGCAGCTTTGGAAGTCGTACCCGGCCAGGTTGTAATCCAGGTAGCCAAAAATTTCATCCGTGACCAGGCCTATATGCTTGCCATCGACCCGAACCGGTACTTCCTCGGAGCTGCCGAAATAGCGCTCTCCATCAATCTCCAGGCAGACACAGGCTACATCGTAAACCTTTTTTTCCCATTGCCAGATATTCGAATTCACCTGCAAGCCATTTTCAAAACTGACCAGAATTTTTTCGCCAGGGCTGTGCACGCTCATGGTGTGTTTTACTAAATCGATTCGGCTTTCAGCGCCCCACTTGATATCGTAGCCCACCGGCTGAGTCGGCGTAAGCAGTTCAGACACTGGTGGTTTGACCGTGACCACCTTGCCGGGCCCAAAAAAGCGGGTGATGATGGCCTCACCAACGGCCACTTTCTGAGGGTTTTTGGTGGTAAAAACCAGATCATATCCGCTTTGGGAGAAAAGACCTCGGTGGTCAGCATTAACGGGAGTCATAATGATCAGCCTGCCTTTTTGAATCTGTTTTTTTGAGTTTTCGGAACGCACATGCGTTCGTCATTCGACAGGTAATAAGGATTGTGGTTCCCTACTTTGGATTCAAAACAACGACGCACAAAAAACACGCCACGGCACTTTGGAAAAATAAGGGGGGAAGGTTTTTTTCTGCGTTTTTCCGGTGAGATATTTACCGGTACTCTGTCTGCTCAACACTTACTTTAACAAAGGGATTGGACATTAACACCGTTAGGGATATGATTGCAGACTCTAAATAATTTGTACTTTGGTACAATTTTTAACTTTGATAATTCGGGTTCGCACACGTTTCAATCGATTACCTTCATTCGTTAATCCGGTGATTATTTTGTTCAATTTAAAGCTCTCAATATTAACCTGTGCAATGACAATATTTAGCCTTCCAGCATTGGCTATTGACCATAACAATCCGTTTATTAGAGATGCTGAAGTTAATGGCAGAGTGCAGGCTGTATTCTTTAACCTTGATTCAGCGGTTAACCCATCAGCTAAACTCTAAACCCTCAGTCATACCGAGGGTTCACAGATGGTTCGTCCACCAAAACCCGCTCACCCAAAGGGTGAGCTGTCAGAAATGAAAAAAGACCCCATGTCGGTCACGCTCGAAGTCGATTCTTTCGATGGAAAAAATCATGTTGAATGGGAGCCCGAAGCTTCGGTCACTCCAATGGGGTAATTGGCTTTTTTTATCCAGTTTTTAAAAACGGGGCATCGATTTGAACCTTGAGTCAATGATTGCCCATTGATCTATAAAAGCCCCAATGCACCTCAAAAAGTTGATGTGCCTGGCTCAACCGGGTCAATCAGAGAACAGGGGCCGGTTTTCACCACGTGCTCAGTGTTGACGGTCAGGTTATTGGCTGGGTTGTGGGTACGCAATTCAGCTATACCTTTGATCTTGGCGGCCAGAAAAGTTTGCAACTGCAATACAATGGTGGCCTGGCCAGGGATTACGTTATCGGCCATAACGGTGTGATCAACTTCGATATGCCCCTGTCCCACCACTCTACTCTTTCGAGTGGGCAATACTATCGTGCTGAGGAACACGGTGAACTCTGGAATCCGGCAACGGCTGCCTTTGCCGACAACGTTCAGGTCGGTAATGTTAATGTGGCTCTGAGCACTGGTCCGTGGTCGTTTAATGCCGGAGTCTCTTATACCAAGGCAGCAGCTTCACCCCTGAATCAGCCTGGTGGCTTTCAAACCATAGGTTCCTGTGATGAAAACTTTGGGGACAACGCACTTGGGTTATACAACGCCTCAACAGCCGCCATCTATGCCGACTTCGATTTTGATAACGAAATCGCTTTTGTGTTCGGTGGCCAATACAGCTTCAGTGAGTCATGGCTGCATGGTCTGTCGGTGGGCTACAGCTTTTTCTATGGCACGAATATGACCGTCACCAGAGGTTCCGAGCAGTTGAACGTTCACAAGATGGAAAATGACCTGACTATTACTTATGAATTTCAGCAAGCAAAGCTGCAAGGACTTGAGTTTCAACTGTCGTTTGCCTATTACACCAATAGCGAAGCCCCGTTCCTGGCATCCGGGCAGGGCGAAGCAAAAGACCTGAGGTCCTATTTGATCTACCACTTTTCACTTTAGATGGTGGGGACTCCGTTCTACCCATCATGGGCCAGGGAATCCAGCGCCCCCTGGCCGCTGTGCACACCCCCTTCGGTAACCGACGATGGTTTACTACGAATCAGGTAACCGGCATAGCCCAGGTCGCTGGTTAGTGAGTGGCCGTTCAGATGCAGGGTAAACATGCCAATCTCGCTGATCAGGTCATCCACGACGGTGGCTTCTCCCTGACGCACCATCAAAGCTGGGTGGGAGCGATGCCGTGGGTGCAACCGGCGCATCAGTGACCAGGCCGGGTACTCCTCAGGTTGCAGGCTTTTCAGCCGGGGCAGAATATGCAGGTCAAAGACGCAGTGGCCGCCGCCCTCGCCCTGGTTTTTCAACACCCAGTGTTGGGGATTTTGCCCGGCAAACCACTTTGCACTCAAGCCATCCACCGGGCGCATCTCACCCAAAAATGGCTTGATCCGTTGTGCTTCGTCCAGCGTCAGGCCAAACGTGGTCAGCTGTTCCTCGCTCATGGCGGATAGCAGCATTTGCACCCGTTTGCTGGTGGCCAGTTGCTGGCTGACGGTGGCGTTAATAGCTACCCGATGTCGCTCAATCATCATCCGCACTCTGGTCAGTTCAGTGCAGCAACGTGCTTCTTCCAGATCATGGGCCTGATAATCACAATGTTGATAACCGGCGCGCAGATAGATGGCATCCACCCCACCAAGACCTTCAAGCAGTAGCCGGTGGTTATCACCAGACGCCAGCTGGTCATACAACTGACGAAAGGTGCGCCGCACCGTTTTAACTCCTTCACGCTGGATTGCCTGTTCCAGCATGTGCTGATCGTAGACGTTATCCTCATCAGGCTGCACCACCATAATAAACAACGGCTGTCCGTTTTCGCCGGACTGCGCTCGCACGCTGGTGGCGGCACCAGCAATGCCCCGGGCCAGATTGTCGATGCAGTGGTTGGGCACCAGCTCTAGAGAGTCCTGTTCCGACCAGTCGGTAAATGTCTGGGGCCACTGATGTTGCAAGTACTGGTGCAACTCATGAGCGCGCTGGCCAAACGGCCCCATACCGGCGGCAATACCGTTAAACTCAATGAGTCGTGGGCCGTGTTCCGCGTCGTCCATAAAGTCGGTGCGCATCAGCAGCATGGGAATGCGCCGGGCCTGATGGTGATCAAGCTCGTTGTGCAGCGCCAGCAGGCTGGCAAAAAAATCATCGGCCCCTTGATCGGCCAACGGTGCAATGGACGCAGTGAGAAAATCGTGATCCTGTGACACGCCGTGGATCAGCTTGCCCATCAATGGCACGATGGATTTGAGCAGTTCAAAGCGTTCCCGTTGAATCAGCAGCGCCAGCAGGCTGGCAAAAAAATCATCGGCCCCTTGATCGGCCAACGGTGC
>JAKROC010000239.1 GCA_024509075.1 Endozoicomonas sp. | reverse complement strand
GTCACATAGTATTTCTATGCTCCCGGGGCTTCGCTCATTTGCCGCCTCGAATCAAATTGAAATCCTTTGGGTATATGCAGCAGACAGAACCTGCCTGCCAGAGAATCAAACATTATGCTTTTGCACATCCACCTCAATCCAGGCATCGGGCGACCCCTCTACCCCTCCCACAAGTTTCGGAGTCATAGTGAAGCCGCCCCACTTATCGGTATAGCTCTGCCCGACAAGCAGTGTTGCATCCTCAAAATCGGAACCCCACCAGAAGGAGTTCTTGGCAGAGTCCGGCGTCATATCCAGCAAATAGGATTTTTTGTCCCAATACCTCGGGTTATGCTCGGGTGGGGCATAACCTTCAAGACTGACAACAACACCTTGTTTGGTATTCCCGGCAAATTCTCCTGTGGTGCGGTACTCCAGCCAATAGGTGTACTGTTGATTGCCTGACTGAATGCGCAGGCCCATGGGGCCATCGGGTTTTTTTCCCTGGTCAAATGTATGAATGCGGTATGTTCCGTTGGCCTTGGCCAGCGGGACGTCGGTATCCGGATCAACCCAGCCGAAAAAACTTTTATCGAACACACTCATCTCGTGTTTCAGGTCATAATGCCCGTGAGGCCCCATCAGATCGTAGAAATTTCCAGACTTTTTCAGATATTCATCACGGCTTCCAATACAGTCCTGTCGATTCTCACATCTATACCAGGAGTCATCATCGGGCATATCTCTGATGACCTGTGAGCCGCCATCAACGCCCCCGGAGCCCCTCAGTCCCATAGCATGTCCCATCTGGTGGGCAATAATACCTGTATTGTTTCTCCAGTTATCCTGAATCACTAGCAGGTTACTCTTGGCGAAGGAAATTACCCCTTTCGACTCTGGTGCTACCACCATAACCATCTTGTTTCTACCTGGACTGTCAGGGTTAACTCCCGTACTTTGAATAGCATCAAAGACACGATCTTTCCACTGTACATAGGACTGACGATCCTTATATGTATCGATCGAAGTATCAATTCCGGTCTCTATAACGTCCCATGATACATAGAAATCATCGTAGGCTTGTTTTTTGAAAAATTCATTGGTTTTTTCCAGATCATCAGTAAGGCTCGGCCAGTTCACCTCTGCATCAGCATAAGCGAGCTTATAAACCAGGAGGTGGGATGATTTGTATGGGAATCCCTGCGAACGATCATTGGTTTCCTGAGTAAACCCGGGGCGAACAGGCAGGCGACAGGTATCAGTGTTATAGTCAGCGACCAGTGATGCATTCTGAGCCTGTCCTGAAGTGGTGATGTAAGCATAATTTTGTCTGGGAGAGTCAAGAATTATACAGTCATGATTACCGGGCCGGTTCTTGTATTCCACTTGATTACTGACCCCGTGTCTCAGCTTTCCTTCACGCCAGAGACCGGCTGTACTAAGAGTCAGGTCTCCGCTACCCTGGCCAGTGGTAATGGCCACATTTTTTTTTCTTCCTACGATGGGGGCGATAGGTTGAGTTTCCTCATTACTGGGCAGGCAAACGGCTTTACGTATCGTGAGAAACTGTCTAAAGCCACTTTTCACGGGCTTCTCGGTTGCGCAGGTATCGGTCAACACGGGCTTGGGTCGTTCACTGCCAACACCGAAGTTAAAAGGAGTCCGGCACTTACCGGTATTAAAATCCACGGCAAGTACAACTTTATCAACATTCCCTTTAATCGTCAGATATGACCAGTATTGATCAGGATTTTTTATTATGGCGCAAGCAGCAGTGCTGGCTTTGCCCGGGATGGGTTGACCAGGATCAGTAACCCGACCATTGCTCAGGGATAATTTCAGATTCCCAAAGCCGTAGCCTGTACTGACAGAAATACTATCCTGAGCGTTTGAGTTTGGAATAGCTAGAGTGAGATCTCTACTCATCTTTCCTGGCAAGCAAGAGACATCACCGCCGGTAATGGTGGCGTTGTTTTTGAGTAATTTCAGTCCACCAATCTCCGGGTTTTTAACACGTCCCACCGGTGAAGTTCCATCACAGTAATTCTTTAAGGTATATGGAGAGTCGTTATCTGGAACACTGATTTGAGAGGTGTAATCAGCAAAAAACTTATAATCGTTCTGAAATTTTGGTATCGGTGGTTCTGAATCATGATCTATGTTGGCAAGTCCAGTTAATCCAGATAATGATGACGCAGAAGCCGTGGGGGTCATGTAGCTTAATCCTGCCAGTGCCGCAACGGTGAATTTAGTGAAACTGTACAGTTTACCGCTTGCGTCAGTTCCCTTGGTGGTCTGACTGTCATCCCCAATCTCGTCCGTCAACGGGTATTGAGTTCCTTCCTGCTCATTGAGGTTGGCAACGAGGTGATCAACCAGATCTTGAAGATATTCAAATTTATTCACTGTCAATTCTTGTATATTACGACGTGCCTCCTGCAAGTGTTCAGGTGATAATCCAATTAAATCAGTAAGGTAGTGTTCAATTTCCCCCCATGCTGTTTCCATATCCAGTTTTTGTCCTGAGTCCGTGATGGTAATTCTTGATGCGGTGGTCTCTGGCATCCGGTCTGCAAGTGTCTTGGTAATGTTTTTTTTACTGATCGGGAAATCAGATGCAAGCATGTCTAGCAACTGTGAAGAAATGTTGTCTGCTTGTTGAGGAGGGGATTCTTTTATGCTCTTGCCATTAGAAAATATTTCTGATATACGTTCGTCATTGAATTGCTGGGTGGTTAAATTAGTAGCGGAAGAAGCCGTGTTGAGTACATTCATTAGCTGAATCTCATTAATTGAATAGTGATTGTTTTCCATTCCAGGATATGATCAGTCTGCCTGAACCAAGAAAATGTAGGCATCATTTCGCCTTCTGCAACCTGATCTATTTTAATCACAAAAATTATTCAAAAAGAGTTTTGTGAAAGGTAATATCAGCTGGTGATAATTTGATAAAACTAGAAAAGCTCTCAGATTGATTGTATCAATGCAAGGTAATGCTTGGTTTGATTTTTGCGGCTTACTTAGCGTTTATAAACTGTCTGAACGAAGAGATTGTAATTGCTTGATGGACGCCTGACGAAATAGCAGTAATTCCCGCTGAGTTTAATTGTGCATTTTTTTACTGAATTTTCGAAGGTATATTGCACCCCTGATCTGGCTTCACTCAGGTTGTTATACCCGTCGCCTTTCAAGCTGCTACTTTGTTGGCTGCACTTGTGCCCTTTAGCGTATTCGCTCGGCAACTGCTCCATGCGTTGCCCTACCTCCTGCATCCATGCAGTCGTCACCCCGGTCACATAGTGTTTCAATGCTCCCGGCACCCGAGGGCATAAAGGCTTTGCTCATTTGCCACCTCGAATCAACTTGAAATCCCTTGGGTATATGAAGTGGTAACCATGGGAATTTCAGCACCAATAATAATTCTTCCCAGGCTCGGTAAAGCTGGCCAAGAACGTGCCGAAACTCGGGGCAATCGACTGGTGTCGCCACCCAGTGAATAAAATCCCGCTCTATTTTCGCCTTTGGGCTGCTGTTGGAGCCTGGCAATATGCTTCAATGTCGTCGTACAAGTCCCAGTACTGCTTTTCTATGCAGTCTCGGGCATCTCTTTCCTTTTTGTTACCAGTTTCGGCTTTGCTAGCGGGCGAATGGCGTCGCCCTTGCAACAGGGTTAGAAACTGATGCGGCTTTTGCTGGGAGTTGAGGTGAAAACAGTAAAGGTTTCATCGCCGATGACAGTAGAAAAAGCGTTTTTACCATCATGCCGGGCTCCCGTGTCGTCCATGAGCAGCAATCGGAGTGGTTGCATGGGAGAAAAGGAACTGCGCTTTTGTGACACTTTTGGGTCTGTGACACCCAAGTGACACCCAGGAATTCGCAGTCAACAAAAAAGGAAAGAGATGCCCGAGACTGCATAGAAAAGCAGTACTGGGACTTGTA
>JAKROC010000238.1 GCA_024509075.1 Endozoicomonas sp. | reverse complement strand
GCCTGGAACTGGCTGAAGGAAGATCATGCACTGAAAGAGCTTGGTATCAAGGTGCCGGCGATATTTCTTGGCGACCAGCCACGTGTTAAATAATCAGGGTGCTTGGTTAACACGGATGTCAGCTTCGTATTGTCCTGTCTGGCAATGTTTATCGTCATGGTGATTCTAACCCCGATGCTGGATCTGAACTCGCTGATGGGCAATAAAGCCTCTCTGCGGCATTTTTGGCGCGACCCTGTGGGTTGGTATGGATTGCGCAAAAAAAAACCTCAGAGCGCTTTTAAATCGCTCTGAGGGCCTGTTTCCCGTCTGACCTTGCCGGGCACTCACCCGGCAAGGTGGTTTCTGCGTATCGCCTGTTATCGGGCAGCCGGCGTTCTCACACCAGAGAAAGGAGACTTCGCCTGAAAGTGAATCACTCATCGGTAACGCCCTGTTTGCTACTGCCAAAAGGGCGTGAGGGGTTGGTGGTCATAGCCAAGTAGACCAATGGTACCTTTCCGGAGAGTTGAAAACGTCTGCTACTGTCCTGTCAGGTAAAAAAGTTATCTACCGAAACTGTGTACAAGCCAGTGGATAAATACTGTATTAGTTACTTATCACGATCATTCTGACTTGTTTTTATTTGGCCGTCTATTTTTTAATCAATGATCGGATGGTGGTGTTTTTGAGTTTGTGATTTACCTGTTGTGAGCACACTTGTTGTGCAATATAAACGACATTTTATTTTAATTTACCCTACTGCTTCGATCCGGTTTGGCCAAAATATCCCGGGCATTGTCCAGGGCGCTCAACTCATCAACAAACCAGCCGACGCAGCGCTCGGTACTGACGGGTATACCATCGTCATCCACCGGCTGATAGACAATCCACCACCGCTCCTCAGGGCGGGGGTCATTGAAGACAAAAACGTACTTCATATCACCCCGGTCAGTGATGGCTACGGTGACCTGCTGATAAGGCGTCAGTGGGCAGGTATCTTCCATAAGAAATACATAGGTGGGTTTACCCTGGTGGAACTCCACGTATTGAAACTCTTTGAGCGGCCGAAAGGCCAGCAGCGCTTTTTCCACATCGGCTTTGAGCAGATGAGGGGGGATGTCGGTGCCATCGCCCCGGTAGTTGTCGTGCTCGGCAAATAAATTGATTCTGGCCATAGTCGGTAGTCCATTAACGCGATTATTTTATTTATTTGACCTCACAGACAGCATTTGGTTCGGTTTTACGACGAAGGTAGTAGAACTGGTCATAATGAAAATTGAGTACCGTCAGTGGCTTGCTCCGCCACGAAACACCTCGCTTTGCCCGCCCTGTGCCTTGTTATCCGTTATTCTCCGTCCCACCCGCCGCGCCTTGGCGGCATGATCTGTATGCCGGGATGGACTTACCTGGGCGACTTAAAGGCTGGTATCCGTGTGCCACTCCGGCGGCTTACGGGAGTTCTGCCAATGGCTCCTGGTGAGCAGGAAAAATTTGCACATGTGCAAAAACTGGTTTCCGGGTCAGCTCGAATGGCCAATCAGCCACACCGGGGATAAAATGTCAGCTTCCGGCCAGTGTTGCCAGACACCAGAATCAGCAGCGTGGAATCAGGCATGACAAAAACGATTGCAGTCGTTAATCAAAAAGGGGGAGTTGGCAAGACCACTTCCAGCACCAATCTGGCCAAACGGATGGCAGCAAGAGGATTGCGCGTACTGCTCATTGATAACGATGCCCAGGGCAACAGCACTCGCACCATGTTTGGTGATGAGATACCTGAGGCCATTATCAAAGCGAAAGACAATGGGCGTTTAACGGTCGGTCTGTCCAATACCATCCAGCTGTACTACGGCGAAGAGAACGCCGAACCCTTTGCCTTCAGCGAGCAGCTGTCGGTGTTTGGCAGTTCGAAACATCTGGCAGAAATTTCCAACAAGGATATTATCGACGCCGGGTTTAACTTCAAGAACCGGGTGCAGCAGCTTGACCGGTTTGATTACATCATTATCGATTGCCTGCCCTCTTTTGGTACGCTGATGACTTCGGCACTGATGGTGGCCGACCATATGCTGATACCAACGACGTTGGACGACTATTCCGTCAAGGGGATTGAAGATCTGATCGATGCCGCCATGAACATCAAGAAAAACCTGAACCAGAATTTGGGCGTATTGGGGATTTTCTGCAACAGTGTTGACGGGCGCGATGTGTTGGTGGAGCGGCACTTCCACCAACAGCTGCTGGACAAGTTTGGCGATTTTATCCTGAACACCCGGATTACTCAGTCAAAGAAAGTCTGGGAGGCCAACGCCCTGCAACAATCCATGTTTGAATATAACCCGCGCAGCGCCCAGGCCAGACAGTACGAGCAACTGGTCACTGAACTGCTGGAGCGGACAGGATAATGATGCCATGAGCTTTACCAAAGCCATCAAGAACAAGAAGAACAAGACTGCCGAGCAACCGGCGGTGGATATCCGCAAGCTGATCAGCGGTGAGCCGGTATTCGATGAGCACAGTGTGCTGGAGCTCGATACCGACCGGGTGATCAATAAAAAGCAGGTGCGCACCGAGTTTGATGAGCACTACATCGAAGAGTTGGGGCGCTCCATTGTGCAGGTGGGTCAGATTCAACCCATTGTGGTGTCACCGGCCGATGCCGACGGACTGTACGAGATTCGCAAAGGGGAGTGTCGCTGGCGCGCGGCCCGGCTCAAGGGGCTGAAAATTCGTGCCATCATTGATGCCCGCACAGAAGGTGAGATGGACGCCATCCTTGGCGAGCTGGCGGAAAATATCCAGCGTGATGACCTCAAACCCCTGGAAATTGCCGAGGCGATCAAAAGCCTGAAAGAGCACGGACTGAAGCAGGGCGATATTGCCCGCCGGCTGGGCAAGAACGATGCCTACGTCTCCCGCCACCTGAAGCTGCTGACCATGCCCGAGTGTGTCAGTGCGCTGTACGCGGCGGCGGTGGTGCGTGATGTCCCCACCCTCAATAACCTGATCCGGCTGCATAAACTCAATCCTGAGTTGGCACAAAGATGTTGTCGGAACGCGGCGGATAAAGGATTATCGCGCAAGGAGAGTGAGCAGTTTTTGAAGCAGCCCAGTGTGCCGGATTTTGCACATGTGCAAAAAACGGAGGTACGACAAAATAAAGGAACGCTTCCTTACCGGGATGGCAAAGCCGGCATGTTCCATATCGAAGTACGGCTCAAAGACGGTCGCTCCGGCACCATCTGTCTGGATCGCAGGGATGCCGATAGTGGCTATCTGTGGGTCAATATTGCTGGAGCCAAAGAGCGCGTCGCTGCCAGGCAGCTGGTTATTGTCGGTGTGCTGGAGTGTTGACACGCTATCTTTGCCGTTTGCTTTTGCAGGAGAGTGACAATGAAGAAGTACATTGCTCTGTTAACGGTCTCTCTTGCTGGCTGTGCGATCAAACCTGACGTCAGCTGGGACTACAACCGACAGGTTAACTGGCCAGCCATGACGACGTGGGCCTGGCACGAGCCCAACCTGAACACCAGCGACCCGGTCCTGAGCCTGATGGCCCAGCGGGTACGCCAACAGGTGGCTCAGGGCCTGGCCACCAAAGGGTTGCGTGAAGTGCCTGCAGATCAAGCCAGTATATGGCTAAGCTGGGGCTTCACCGAGCAATCCAAACTGGAAAACGTCAGTTACAGCACCCCAATCTACTACGGTGCATACCGGCCTTATGGCGCCTTCGGGCCTTATGGCTGGGGAATCGGTTCCTGGCCATCGCAAGTGGTTACCAACAGCTACGAAGAGGGGGGGCTGACTCTGCGGGTGATTAATCCCGTGAATAATTACGTCATCTGGCAAGGTGTGGCCAGCCAGCGTCTGAATGCCAATATGTCACCCCGGGCGCAAGATGAATACATCACCAAATCCGTTAACAGCCTGCTGGCAAAATTCCCACCACCGGCCATGGAAAACGTCAGTTACAGCACCCCAATCTACTACGGTGCATACCGGCCTTATGG
>JAKROC010000237.1 GCA_024509075.1 Endozoicomonas sp. | reverse complement strand
GCAGAACGCGACCTGAAGTCGATCCAGAAGCGCTCACAGCGCCTCTGTATCAGGAGATCGGTCGGCTCAAAATGGAGTTGGACTGGTTGAAAAAAATCTGGCAATGTCCATTGACGACAGACGGAAGTGCATAGAACCGAGCCATCCGGAAATGAGTATTCAACGCCAATGAGCTGATCGGGTTGAACAGTTCAAGCTGGTATTACCAGGCAACTCCTGCTCAGGAAAGCACTGAGAACCTGCGCCTGATGCGCTTGATTGACGAGCAGTGTACGCGTGCGCCGTTTTACGGCAGCCGCAAGATAACTGCATGGCTCAATGACCAAGGCCATCCAGTCAACAGAAAGCGGATACAGCGACTCATGGGGCTGATGGGAATACAGGGCGTAGCCCCAAGTCCGGGTACCAGCGTGAGGAACAAGGAGCATAAGGTTTATCCATACCTTTTGCGAGGTGTTGATATTGTCAGGCCCAATCAGGTGTGGAGTACTGACATCACGTACTGTCCGATGCCTCAGGGGTTTATGTATCTGGTTGCCATCATTGACTGGTATAGCCGTTGCGTGACCAGCTTGCAGACGTGGGCTTTGTCGACAATTTAAATTCAGTGTCGACATTCTTGCACCTGTGCCGACACTTTTTAATACATTTCTATACCCAATGGATTTCATGTTGATTCGAGGCGGCAAGTGAGCTAAGCCCCGGGAGCGTAGAAATACTATGTGACCGGGGTGAGCGAATGTAGCCAACAAAGTAGCAACTTGAAAGGCGACGGGTATACAACAGACGGGTTAAACCACCGAACCCAACTGGAATATCGGCAGGTACATGGCCACAATCAGACCACCGACCAGAACACCCAGCACTGACATAATAATCGGCTCCATCAAACTGGTCAGGCCATCAACCATATTGTCCACTTCTTCCTCATAAAAAATGGCGACCTTTTCCAGCATCTCTTCCAGTGTGCCGGACTCCTCACCGATGGCTACCATCTGCACCGCCATATTGGGGAAAACACCTGACCCTTTCATGGCAAACTGCAACTGCTGACCAGTAGACACATCTTCCTTGATCTGCTTGGCGGCATCGATGTAAACGACATTACCTGCCGCCCCGGCTACTGAGTCTAGGGCTTCCACCAGGGGCACCCCGGCAGCAAAGGTGGTGGCCAGGGTTCGACCAAAGCGGGCTACGGCGGATTTTTGTAGGATTTCACCCACAACAGGCAATCTCAAAGCCATGCGATCAGCGGTATTTCTGGCGCTTTTTGAGGATTTCAGCGTACGTTTCAGAAAAAAACCGGCCAGAACCCCCGTTCCGATAACAATAAACCAATAATTCTGCACCACTTCTGAAACGTTGATCACCACCTGGGTAAAAGCAGGCAATTCAGCGCCAAAGCCCTGGAATACTTCTTCAAACTGAGGTACCACTTTGACCAGCAAAATGACCGTAACAACAATCGCAATACAAACGACAGCGATTGGATAGTTCAATGCTTTTTTGATTTTGGCTTTGAGTGCCTCGGTTTTTTCCTTGTAGGTGGCGATACGGTCAAGCAAAGTATCGAGGGCACCAGACTGCTCCCCGGAGGCGACCAGGTTGCAATAGAGATCGTCAAAATATTCCGGTTGCTTGCGCAGTGCGTCAGCAAATGTGCTGCCAGAGGCTACTTCGTTTTTGATCTTGCCCACCAAATCGCGCATGGGCTTTTTTTCTATCCCGTCTGCAGTAATGTCAAACGCCTGCAAGAGCGGCACGCCAGCTTTCATCATGGTAGCCATCTGCCGGGTAAACAGGGCAACGTCCATGGGGGTTATCTTGCCGCCACCCAAGTTAAACGCAAGTTTTTTTTTCGTCACCCGGGTGACCAGGATGCCCTGTTTTCTCAGCTCCAGCTTAACCTCTGCGGAGCTGGCGCTTAGCATCTCCCCTTTAGTCTTGCGACCGGTTTTATCTTTACCCCACCAGGCATAGGTGGCTGTTTTGGTTGGTTTAGCAGCCATTATGTGCGCAATCCGTAGCTGTTTCTTATATGAATGGTTTCAGGATGACACCCTGAAATTGCCAACAGGTTACAGTTTGTTTCGGTCAAATACAGGCTGCCATTAGTGGCGCGGCGTTCGAAGCGCTGATCAGGCAATGACGTCAGTGCGCTGCCAGCTGTCCACATTGATGGCTGTCAGGCGTTTGCCCCAGACGCACCCGGTGTCGATAGCGTGGATATAGTCAAGGCCAGTGCAACCCATCAGCGCGGCCCAGTGTCCAAAAATAATCTGCTCGCACGGGTTCTCTCTAAAACTGAACCAAGGTGCAAAACCGGGGTTTGGGGTGGTGCCTTTGCTGTCCAGATCCAATACACACCGGGCATCGCAAAAGCGCATCTGGGTGAGATAAGCGGCAGTCAGACGGACTCTTTTTTTCAGTTTCAGGTTGTCGTCCCAGGGGCGAGGTTTAGGCCGTTTGAAAATCTTTTTCAACCAGTAGACATAGTCAGGCGAACGCAATGCCTGCTCCAGCTCACGGGCTTGATCCATCGCCTTGGCAATAGTCCACATGGGCGGGATGCCGGCGTGAACCATAGTGACCTGACGCAACTCATCATGATGCAGCATAGGCCGAAAGCGCAGCCACTGGATCAGCTCATCAAGGTCAGGAGCAGCCAGCAACTCGGCAAGGGTATCTTTGTCCTTGCTCTGACGCACGCCCGAGGCCACGGCCAGCAGATGCAGGTCGTGATTGCCAAGCACCACCGTACAGCGATCACCGAGCCCTTTGAGATAACGCACCGTTGCCAAGGACTCGGGACCACGGTTTACTAGGTCACCGACCACCCAAAGCTCATCGTACTGAGGGTCAAAGCTGAGTTTGTCCAGCAGACGGCGCAGCGGGCCATAGCAACCCTGAATATCCCCAACCGCATATGTGGCCATGGCTTGATAGTCCCTGATTATTTGTATTGACGGTCGGTGAGATAATCCGCAATTCGCACGAAATGGGCAATAGTAAGCACTTCCGGGCGAGCTGTTGGATCGATGGCGAGGACCTCTAACTCATCGGCCTTCAAATGCTGCTTAAGTGTGTTCCGTATGGTCTTGCGCCGCTGGCTGAAGGCATCACGCACCACCAGCTCCAGCTTCTGAATATCCTTGCATGGGTGCGGCAATTTCCGGTACGGGGTCAGGCGCACAATGGCCGAGTCAACCTTGGGTGCAGGCCGGAATGACTCCGGGCCGACGGTGAACAGGTAATCCACCTGGCAGTAGTACTGGGCCATAATGCCCATACGACCGTAGTGATTGTCGCCGGCATCGGCAGCCAGACGCTGCACCACCTCTTTTTGCAGCATAAAATGCATGTCCTGAACAAGGCCGGCATAGCTTAGCAGGTGAAAAATCAGCGGCGTGGAGATGTTGTAAGGCAAGTTGCCAATGATGCGCAGCGGTCGCTCATCGGTTTGCAGGCTGGCAAAGTCAAACTTCAGCGCGTCGGCTTCGTGAATTCGAAAACCCGGATTCAGGCCGAAGCGCAGCATCAGCGTTGGGATCAGATCCCGGTCCAGCTCCACCACGTCCAGGGCACCTGCCCGCTCCAGCACATCGGCTGTGAGGGCCCCCTGACCGGGGCCGATCTCCACCAGGCGCTCCCCTTGTTTTGGATTGATTGATGCGACAATCTCACGGATTACACCATGATCGTGCAGAAAATTCTGGCCAAAACGTTTACGGGCCTTGTGGTAAGGAAGTTCTGTCTGGGGCATGAGGAGTGATAGCTCAAGGTGTTAATCAGCCAGACAACGCAAAGCCGAAGATGGCTGTCAAGCAGGCGATAATAACGGCAAGAGGGGATTTTGGCTAGTGAGATTGTCCTGCCAGAGCGCGCTGGCAACCACCACCCTGAGTAGGGCTATACCCGTCGCCTTTCAAGTTGCTACATTGTTGGCTGCACTTGTGCCCTTTAGGGTATTCGCTCACCCCAGTCACATAGTAT
>JAKROC010000236.1 GCA_024509075.1 Endozoicomonas sp. | reverse complement strand
TATGAAGGTTGGAGATACTTGGTATAGCGAGGCTGAGTGGAATGATATGCGACTGAGTTCCAAGAATCATGTCGATGCGCCAGTGATTATTCCGACCGCTGGCGGTGATGTGGTGATTCATGCGCTGCTCTCCCACCCAACACCACCAATCTCCGACAAGGCAGCGAAGCATAACACTGTGCGCAATGGTGCCGAGAACAAGTTCTGGGCACGTTATTTGGATGGTGTCGTCTTTACTGACGATCAGGGTAAACAATCGGCTTTTGCCGGCAAAGACTTCGTGGTGATGGGCGATTTGAATGCTGATGCCCACCGCTCACCCGCCGACACTAACGGCTTTACTGAGCTGACCACTCACCCCCGGATTAATCCGGCGGTCAGCCAGATTGGCGGCGAGTTCCTGCCCACCAGTACTGGCGGTGCATCAGAGAACAATGATAAGGGTCATCCTTATCCTGAGACTCGCACCAGTACCTTTGGCTCAAGGGCCGACTATGCTTTGCCTTCCATTTCCCTCACATTAAGTGGTACAGGCGTTTACTGGGTTGCTGAGGGTGAAAAAGGACGGTTGTTGTTTAATGATCCACGAGTCGGGCAGCGTGGAACTGATAAAGAGATCTCTTCTGACCATCGCTATGTCTGGACAACCATTAAACTGGCGGAATAACCACGCTCCGGTGGGGTCTCCAGCTAAAAGCCGGAGGCTTTTTTCATACTTGAGTTTAAGTCTCTGGTACATCACCCTCCGGCCTTGCTCAGGGTGAACGGAAAATTGAACAACGCCTTAAAGCGAATTTCACAAGCCCGGCGGGATTTGCAAAAATATTGCTCCAGGATCAACTGGAACGCCCTGAAGCTCAGAAGTCTGACGCGTTAATTGGGGTTCTTGAGCCGTTAATCGATACACCGAGTTCCAGTCAATTGGTTCTCCGTTGTGAGGATACACGTAGTTTTGGTCGTTCAGGTAAGCGTGCCTGAGTTCTTCGTAGTTATAAACGTGATAAGTAAAGTGCTGCGCTGTTTCTTCGTCAAGCGCAGCTGGACTCACGCAGATGACCGGCGATGGTGGCAACGGTGAATGAGTTCGGAGGAATTCATCTGACATGCTCATTTCTTCCAGGTGAGGGTACCAGGGCAGTCGCATTTCCCGTTTCTGTATTGCCAGGAGACCTTCTGTTGTAAGATTATATTTCCAGGGCAGAGTGTACTCGAATACTTTGTCAATGACCCGGTAACCAATTGACCTGTTTCCCCGGTAGGCAAACTCAATACCAGAAAGTGCGCCCAATACGGCAAACAGGGGAACCGAAACATAAAGCACTGGTAAAGCCACTATCGTTACTTTTACGCCCAACCATATAGCAGGTACTATTGCCGCATAGCCTGTAATAATCGAGCCGATGGATTTGCCGCGAATAGCATAATCGCGGATGGTCTTGGTGAATGGCTGACAAGCCCTGTCAGCCAGGCTCAACTGGCAGCTTTTCAAGATACCGCAGGCTCCACCTAAAATTCCACCGACAAGACCGCCGGCAAGAGTGCTGACTTTATAACAACTGCCACTGGCCCATACATAGGCTTGCAGAGCTGCAGTGGTGGTGTATGCGGCTGAGAATGAAAAGGCGTTGGAGATTGGCCTGTTTTCAAGAAGGAATCTTCGAGCAGGGTTGTCATAGTCTCCGGCCAATTGTGAATCCAAGTGCACGTCGGCTGCACCTGAAGCGTACATGCGGTTCAGTAAGTAGTCCACAGGTCGGCCGGAGAATGGAGAATCCATAAGTTTTGTCACCAAATTGCTGTTTATCTGAAATTTTAAAGTGCGTTGCAGCATGCTCCAGATTGAAGGAGTGTTGGCAGTCGGGTGCGCAGCACCTTATCCATATCATTTAGTACATTTTTTCATCAAAAAGTTTCCGTCTGTAGCTGCTGGCCCCTGACTCGGTGTAATCAGGGATCATACTCGACGGATTTTTGCTGCTCTGCGGCGCCATGGCACAGGGTGGCACGCAGAGCAGGACAAATGCAGCCCGGTAGTCGATGGATTGCAGTTAGGTGTTTTTACGTGCCGCAGTCTGCCGTAAGTCTGTTGGTATCCTGAGAAATGAACAGGCAGGAGGGGTAAAATATCGACAAATCCTCATCGCTTATCGGTTCTGTACATTGTAGAATTCTCCGTATTCAGGGAAGGTGTCGGATTGGAATTTGCAATCCAGATACTCTTTTGTAAATCCCAACTGCCATCTCACGAACGAATTAAGCTAATTGCTAACTATGAAGATGCTTAACCAGATACTATCCGTATTTCTGTCCGGTATGATTGTGCTAACTGGGGTTGCCCAGGCAAGCGCAACAAAGCCAGGGCTTGGCGCCGTTACCGAACCAGGGCTTGCTACCACCACTGAGTCTGGGCTTGGCACCACAGCTGAGTCAAGTGAGGAGTTTGTTTTTAAACTTCCTGAGCAGCGTTCGCCATGGGCAATCACGTTGTTTGACAAAAACCCCAGGGAGGATCAAGAAAGGTTGTGGTCCCAGACCAAGCTGATGTTTGGTATGGGTCTTGGTGTATTGGGTCTTCTGGCCATTTTGCCAGAATCTTTTACCAACTGGGATAAATCGGAACTCAAGCAATTCCACAAAAAGTGGTGGGAGAACGTCAGTTCTGGTCCGGTGATGGATGAGGACGACATTTTTCTTAACTATGTGGCTCACCCGTATTTTGGTGGCGTTTACTACATCGTGGCTAGAGAGTCTGGTTATAACCAGTGGAACTCGTTTGTCTATTCCTTTTTGATGTCCACCTTCTATTGGGAGTATGGTATTGAAGCGGTGGCTGAAGTGCCTTCCATCCAGGATATTATCGTTACGCCGGTAGGGGGGTGGCTTTATGGCGAGTGGGCGTATAACCGAAAGCATGCCATCGTTGCCAATGATGGCGAGATATGGGGTTCTTCTGCCTTGGGGTCAACGGCGTTGTTCTTTCTCGACCCGGTTGGCATGATTGATGGCTGGATTAACGGTGACCGGGAACAGCCTGTGTTGGAAGATTTGAATGTTTCTATGTCTTTTGCACCATCGTTTTATCGACCACAGAATTTTGACTCGGATCGAAACTATGTTGGTTTGAATATTACTTTCCGGATCTAAGGTCAGCCCTCACAGATTGTGGCTTGGTCTGACCCTGACTGGTGCCCGGGCGCCAGTCCTGCCCCGTGCAGCGTTTTATCTCACAGCTTTCCCCTCCTGTTGTGGTATTTTATGAAGCAGCGTGTGCCAGTCAGGCTGTCCCGATCCCATCGGGCGCCTGCACACACAACCTGTCTACGATTACCCTCTCTGGTGCAGGATGAACAAGGAAAAACGCACAGCAATTTTCACCCGGTTGCGCGATGCCAATCCCAACCCAACCACAGAACTCAACTACACCACGCCCTTTGAGCTGCTGGTGGCTGTTATTCTTTCCGCTCAGGCGACGGATGTTGGAGTCAATAAAGCTACCGACAAACTCTACCCGGTTGCCAATACGCCGGTGGCTATTCTGTCCCTTGGGGTTGACAGGCTGAAGTCGTATATAAAAACCATTGGTCTGTTTAACACCAAGGCAGAAAATGTCATAAAAACCTGCCATGCACTGCTGGACAGACACAACGGACAGGTGCCTGATAACCGCGAAGACCTTGAGGCGTTGCCTGGTGTTGGCAGAAAAACGGCTAATGTCGTATTAAATACTGCCTTTGGGCAACCGACCATGGCCGTGGATACCCATATTTTTCGTGTGGCCAATCGCACCGGCATTGCCCCCGGTAAAGACGTTCTGGCCGTGGAGAACCGGCTGGTTCGGCTGGTACCGGCTGAATTTTTGCTCGATGCCCACCACTGGCTGATTTTGCATGGTCGCTATGTGTGCAAAGCACGCAACCCTCAGTGCGGCAGCTGTATTATTGAAGATCTGTGCGAGTTTAAACAGAAATTAAATACTGCCTTTGGGCAACCGACCATGGCCGTGGATACCCATATTTTTCGTG
>JAKROC010000235.1 GCA_024509075.1 Endozoicomonas sp. | reverse complement strand
TGGTACTTCAATTTACGATGTTGCGCTGATGATTATCGATGGATGAACTGGCAACTGGATGGCTCCGGAAGGTCACTGGATTCTCTGCCTGGATCGCACCAACTGGGAGTTTGGCAAATTCAAAATCAATATCATGATGCTGGCCATTGCTTACAAAGGCACAGCCATACCTGTTATCTGGACGCTGCTTCCCAAGGCAGGAATATCGAATACCGGAGAGCGGATTGAGCTGCTAGAGCGGTTTGTCAGGTTGTTTGGCACAGATCGCATCAAGTATCTGACAGCTGATCGTGAGTTTCGGGGTGAAGAGTGGGTTAAATGGATACAACGCAATAAAATCCCCTTCCGAATCCGGGTTCCAAATAACACACATGCCATGAACCGACACCGGACAGAAAAACTCAAGGCGTACCGTTACTTCAGCTTGAGAGTAGGTGAAAGCTGTCATTTGAATCATGCGCGGGAAGTATGGGGCGTTAAGGTATATCTGTCGTGTTATCGCTCAGAGCAGGAACGAGTGATCATCATCAGCAATGAGCCGGGACAGGGAGCATTGGCTGACTACATGAGGCGTTGGGAAATCGAGACACTGTTTCAGGCATTAAAAGGGCGTGGATTCGATTTGGAAAGCACCCGTCTGAAAGACAGAGACAGAATTGCACGTCTTCTTGGGGTAGTGACGCTCGCTTACTGCTGGGCTTATAGCACTGGGGAGTGGCGCTCAGAGATCAAGCCCGTAAAACGGCTGAAGCATGGTCGTCTTGCCAGCAGCCTGTTCCGGTACGGCCTGGAGTGGTTATCCAGCCTGCTGTTTGATTGCATATCATCGGCAGAGCAGTTGAACTTCCACATCAACATGTTTGGTAAGCCCCGGGCAGGGCTGGAGCAGGCATTATCTGAAGGGAGTGGCTGAATTGTCCCCTACAGAGCTCTCGATGCTCCCAACCGCAACTACCGGGATGCCAATCACAAGCCGGAACTGATGGTGGCATTAAGCGACTTCTCGTTGTTGCACGGTTTTGACATTGGATATTGCGGCAGGTCAGCTGTTTGTTGCCAGTTCTAATCTCCCGGATTGCTGACTGCTGAAAGGCATCGTCATTTACGGTTCTAATATTGCGCCATAATTAGCCCCACATACTCACCTTCATCCGCCAAAATCGGGATGATCTGACTGGGCAGCAGGCTGTTAAAACGGTCACTGTTGCAGACGTCAACAAAAGTATGCCACTCCTCCTCAGACAGTTTGTTGCCAGAAGCTGGCCTGCTGGTATTTTTGCGATTACCTGCCTGCGCTGCATCCTCAAGTGGCCACCGTCGTACGGTTATTTCTGAAAGGCAAAGAGTCTCGCAGGCTTTCGACTGGCGAGCACCAGCTTTGATGGCTTGTTTAATCAGGTTGACTGCAATTTGGCAACCCGGGAGAGGGTAACGGTTCTCCGATTCACTCTCTTCAGATCTTTCAGGCTTTTTTGTGAGTACCCACAGGGCATAAACACCAGTCAGGAGCCTCGGCTAATGCCGCGTCCTTGCACCTGAACTGGTCGAGAGCGCGGTGTCGACTCCCCATCCGCTATCTGGCAGTGATTACCTGGTGGTTGCCCTGTGCTCAGGATATGGCGCATAGTCCAGGAAACAAGACACCCAGTGCCCCGGAAATAAAGTTGCTACTCATCACTGTATTGTTCGTTAAGCAACGCCTTATCCAGTCCCGCCGCAATCTGCTCTCTGGTGATCCGTATATCCGAGGATTTATCCAGAAACTTCATCAGAAGATAAGAGATAATCATGGAATAAGCAGCCACAAAGCAGGCACCAGACAGCTGTACAATAAGTTGCCTAAAACCTGCGTTGACATGGTTTACCAACTCGTTGGCCGTAAATCCAATCATTACGGTTCCGAGAAAACCGCCCACTCCATGAACCCCCCACACATCCAGCACATCATCCCAGCCAGCCTTTCTGGGAATCTTTATCGCGTAGAAACAGACCAGACCGGCAGCAGCGCCAATAATAAATGCCGACATCGGGGTAACATAGCCTGAGGCAGGGGTAATGGTTGCCAGCCCCGCAACAGCACCGATCAGCGGGTCAAGAAATGAGAACTTGCCCTGTTCCCGGTAGCTCAGGATTGACCAGATAATCATACCGCTGGCACTGGCAACGCCGGTATTGGTAAAGACTATGGCCGTTGTACCTGCCGCAGCCAATGTGCCTCCCGCATTAAAACCAAACCAGCCAAAGAGCAGTATGCCAGCTCCAATAGCCACAAGCCCCATATTAAACGGCCCCTTGCCGGTAATAACTTTCCTTGGGCCAAGCACCCACAACGCAGCCAGACCTGAGAATGCAGAGGCGACATGAATCACTGTACCCCCGGCAAAATCCACAAAACCCATTTTGGCCAGAAAACCGTTGCCCCATACCCAATGGGCTACCGGAAAGTAGACCAGGATCATCCAGATCACCAGAAACTTTATCCAGGCCCCCATGGTGATCCGGTTCACGATTGACCCGGTCATCAATGGCAGCGTGATAATGGCAAACATCAGCTGGTACATGAAGAACATGAGAAAAGGGATGGTCAGTCCATAATGACTGTTGACATCAAACACGATATCCCGAAACCCAAAATACTGAAATGGACTGCCAATAATACCCAGAATGTCACTGCCGAATACCAGGCTGAAACCACCAAAAATCCACATGATAGTGACAACACCAATGGACAGGAAAATTTGCAGCATAATGGTGAGCGTGTGTTTCTGCTCAACCAGTCCGGCGTAAAAAAATGCCAGACCCGGCGTCATGAAAAATACCAGGACAGTCGCAATCACCATGAATGCGACATTGCCGTGAACTACACCTTCAAACATACTCTTCACCCTGCTTATGCTGATACCAGGCAATGCGAACATCTCATTGGGGGAAGCCAATAATCTGGAACCACTTCAAAGACAGAATAGACGACAATATGTATCGTTGTGCAGGTTGTAGCAACTGCTCATTCGGTTGCAGGAATTATTGTCGACCAATCTGTTCTTTATAAACGACAAATTGTTATTAATTTATCAAATATTAATGGTTAACAGCGTAAGTTCTCATAAAGTCCTGACATAGAGCAAAATAGACGTTTCTGGCCTATCCTCTCACACCATGAATTTTCATTTTCCTGAAGCCAGTGACCATTCAGGCCAAAAAGTCTTGGAGTCTCTTGCTCAGCTCCAGCAGAGCAACGCCTTGCTCAAGGAGTCGCTGGCTCTGTCACAGAAAGAGAACGTTCTCCAGCAAGAGTTGACTACCGAGTTGCAGGAACAGATAACTCAGTTAAAGGAAGTAGTCGAAGCCCTTGAGGCTGAAATCCGTCGTCTTAAAAAGCTGCCTCCCAAGCCCGACATCAAACCAAATACCAAGCCCCCTGATGACTCTGACGGCTCTCCGGGTGCTCCTCCGGCAACCGATCAAGATGATGAAGGTGATGAAGCTGACCCAGATAGCGTCTTGAAACATAAGGTCAGCAAACCGGATGAAAGCACTCGCAATCAGCGCAAGCAACCCCCAAAGCCACCGCCTGAAAAGCATATACGCGTCCCGGCCTGCAATGTTCCTCCGGGGTCTACCTGGAACGGCACCACCCGATTCTATGTACAAGATCTGGTGATCAAGGCAACCAGTGTCGAATATTTGCTTGATCAATGGATAACACCGGATGGGAAAACGGTCACTGCCAAGCCTCCGGCGAATTTGCACGGGCACCATTACGGCCCGACATTGCAAGCCCACATTCTTCACCAGTATTTCGGTTGTGGTGTTACCCAACCGCAGCTGCTGGAATGGCTCTGGGATATTGGCCTCTCCATCTCGCCGGGGGAACTGAGCAACCTGATCACTAAAGGGCATGAGCAGTTTCACTGTGAGAAGGATGAGATTCTGGTCACAGGCCTTCGTTGCTCCAGCTACATCCAGACAGACGACACAGGGGCAAGGCATCAAGGACAAAATGGTTACTGCACCATCATCTGTAATGAGTCGTTTGCCT
>JAKROC010000234.1 GCA_024509075.1 Endozoicomonas sp. | reverse complement strand
GCACCTGTTCACATCGCAGCAATTCATGGTCGGAGACTTCAATCAGGTGGCTCCAACTCAGGCTGCTGCGACTACCATTATACCTGCTCCAGGGCTTGTTGATATTGCAACCGCCTTTATTTTGATGGGCAAAGTATTCGCCGATGGCGGTAAAGTAGTGATCGGACTCCGGCCGCAGGAGGGCCAGCGCTGCCGGGCTGAGCCTGGCCGGACTGAGTCTGCCATACTTGTACAACGCGTAAGTCGTTAGGCTGACATCCCACTGCTTTGGCTGTTCTTTTAACTCCGGCCAGTGTGGTGCAGGCCTTTTCTGATTCAACAGCGTCACCAGATATTTTTTGCGCCCATCTGCCTGCATTTTCTGCCATTGTTGACCCCAGCCTTCGATCTGAAACAGTTGTTCACCAAACATTGACTCATAGCGTTCAGGAAATTCCTCCCTGAACGATTGCCAGTAGCCATCACCGTAGCTGACCGTGATTTCCACACCAGCGTCAACCGTCTGCAACGCTTTGACAAAAATCCGGTAAGTACCCCTTTGTTCATCGCGGATGCGGACAAACCGGGCATTAGCAGCACCTGGTCGACTGTCGTTGGCGAAGCTGCCACCGCCCTGCCCAAACTGCGGCACCTGTTCACATCGCAGCAATTCATGGTCGGAGACTTCAATCAGGTGGCTCCAGGATTCATAACTGCTGCCTATCCTGTCCCACAGTAACTTGCACTTCCTGCTCTTTGGCGGGATGCTGATGATCTCCCCGACGCATTCGGTGATCAGTGTATTAACGGCAAATTCCCTGGCAGCAAACAGTCCAAGGCCAGCCCCCGGTCTGGTGCTGGGTGCGGTGTAAACCCCCTGCCCAAGCACCTCAGCCCCAAGGTGGAGCTGATGCGTTTTATCTGTCCGCTTAGGTTGACAGGTTTCGTTACTCGCAATTTTATCGACAATAATCAGCGGCGGCTGGCGGGCCCATTTCCGCAAGACGATACCAGCGGCCGCTGACTCTGAAGACTGCTCCAGCTGCTGTGTTGCACATGGAGAAATTTTTCTGGCTTTCAGCCCTGCACCATCAACAACCGAAGGTGCAGGACTCAACAGTTTGTCATTGATACATACGACACTAGGCGTACCATGACTCTCAGCAGTCTGCGACTCCTGCTCAGGCAGGGAAATTTTCTCCGGGGCAGGCAGGGAATGAGTGAGAAGCACGACAACCTCTGCTTATCAACAGGCTATTCTGTTGACTCATTTGTACCGGAATAGTTCATATCAGGTTGAGCGGTGCGCCTCAACAGCCACAATGAAAGGTGCCGCCTGATAACTGGCCCAATAATCATCGCCCCTGGCCTCCATACCTGCGTCTGAAACAGGGGGATAAAGCACATTGACGCTGGTAAACCCAGCCTCTTGCAGACAGGCGGTGACAGTCTGGGGCGACCAGCAGTAGTCGGTAAAATGTACGGATGTCTCACCTACCTCAATCGTTAGCTCAAAAGGGGAACCGTCTTGCAGATTACCGGCTGATTCAATCTTTTTGCCGTAACAGTCATCAGGCGTCAGCGGGTTGCGCTGAACCTTGGAGTACAGACTGCAATCGACTAGTAGCAGGTAGCTGTAACCATCTGGCGACGTGTGATAAAACAATGTATCAGCCAGCTCTCGCACCAGGTTGAGCGTGGACAGGCGGCTGATCAGCCAGAAGGCAAATACTGCCGAGAAGGGCTGTTCCAGACGCAAAGTGGTCGGGTCCCCCTGACGAAACTCAATACCCAGCCCGGCCGCCTTGCTGATCTGAATCCCGCGGTCGAGCATGGCCGGGCACTGCTCTACACCCACCACGTGCCTGGCACCAGCAGATACGGCCAGACGCGAAAAAAACCCTTCGTTACAGTGCAGGTCAAGCACTGATTCTGCTGGCCGCATCTCCAGGACACTTTGCACATATGGCACATAGACGTAGCGAGCGACGGCTGATTCAGCCACCGCTATGGCATAATCATCGGGCGTGAAAAAATGACTCATGTCGGCAGACCTTTGTACATTGCTCACTGAAGTATCGCAGAAATCTCAGGTTTGGCCTGTCGAAGACAGTACCGCCGGGAAACTATTTAACTGTCGTTTGTTACCGTTTAACCTGCGCGTATACTCAATGGATTTCAAGTTGATTCGAGGCGGCAAATGAGCGAAGCCCTTGTGCCCTTCGGGTATTTATGCCCTCGGGTGCCGGGAGCATGGAAATACTATGTGACCGGGGTGAGCGAACGCAGCCAACAAAGTAGCAACTTGAAAGGCGACGGGTATATTGGCGCCAACTTTTTCTCAGCGGACCGTTCATGGCAAAAGCAAAATCCCGAAAAGCTTACGTATGCACCGAATGCGGTAGTGAAGCGGCAAAATGGCAAGGCCAGTGCCCCGATTGCAAAGCATGGAATACTTACAAGGAAGTCAACCTTGGTCCGGTTGCCGGGCCACCCATCGGGGCCGACAACAGGGCTGGCTTTGCCGGGGCACTTGATGGCCTGAAAACCCTCAGTGAAGTGAGTGTGCAGGAAGCACCTCGGTTTACCAGCGGCATGTCCGAGTTCGACCGAGTCCTTGGCGGCGGTTTTGTGCCCGGCAGCGCAGTGCTGATCGGCGGCCATCCGGGAGCGGGCAAAAGCACCATTTTGCTGCAAGTGCTCTGCCATGTGGCTCAGTCCATGAATGCCCTGTACGTCTCCGGTGAAGAGTCACTGCAACAGATTGCCTCCCGCGCCCAGCGCCTTGGCCTCCCCACAGACAGGCTAAAAATGCTGGCCGAAACCTCGGTGGAAAACATTGTTGCCGTGGCTGAACAGGAAAAGCCGGGCATTATCGTCATCGACTCCATCCAGGTGATGTACATGAATGGGGTGGACTCAGTGCCAGGTGGCGTTGCCCAGGTCAAAGAGTCGGCGGCATTCCTGACCCGTTACGCCAAACACAGTGGCACCGTTTTGTTGATTGTCGGTCATGTCACCAAAGATAACTCGCTGGCCGGTCCCATGACCCTGGCGCATATCATCGACACTCAGATCATGCTGGGCAATACCGATGATTCTCGCTTTCGCATGATGCGCGCCACCAAAAACCGCTTTGGCCAGGTGAACGAGCTAGGCATCTTTGCCATGACCGAAACCGGCATGAAGGAGGTGAAAAATCCTTCGGCCATTTTTCTCTCGCGCACTCAGGAGCCTACCTCTGGCAGTATTATTTCCGTCCTGTGGGAAGGCACCCGACCACTGCTGATTGAGATACAGGGATTAGTAGTGGAATCACAACTGGGTAACCCACGTCGTGTAACCGTGGGCGTTGAGCAAAATCGTCTGGCCATGCTACTAGCCATTCTTACCCGCCACGGGGGAATCTTTACCAGTGACCAGGATGTCTTTCTTAATGTGGTAGGCGGCGTCAAAATCACCGAAACCAGCGCTGACTTGGCCAGCCTGCTGACCATCGTCTCCAGCCTGCGCAATACCCCCCTGCCCCAGGATTTGGTCGCTTTTGGCGAAGTAGGACTGGCCGGTGAGATTCGCCCGGTGGCTTATGGACAGGAGCGTTTGGCTGAGGCGGCCAAGCACGGGTTTAGCCGTGCCATTGTGCCGGCAGCCAACCAACCCCGAAAGCCGATACCGGGACTCACAGTCATTGCCGTTAGCAAGCTGTCACAGGCGTTAGAGGCGATTTGACCTCGAAGAATTTGTCCCCTGAGTTGCCCGGTCGGGTGTGGCAAAAGCCATGCCAAAATCCGTGATCAGGTGGTGGACACAAGCTCCGACTGCTCATACTCACTATATGATTATTGCCAAAATTTAGTACCTTCATGCGCTCCACAGGCCTGCACAAAAGACCACCAAACTCTACTCCTGCACTGAACCACACCATAGGGAACCGCCGAGGGGCGGTAGCGTGCCTAAAAAAAATGGACTTTTCGACCACAAGGTTCAGAAGAATATTAGTACCATCCTATCCCCAGCAATTCCCGCTCAATTGATTATGGCCAGTAAAATCAAGGCCTCCAGAAACACTAACTCATTCAAAAATCGCAGACTTTTGTTAAGAGTAAACGGTCCGCCA
>JAKROC010000233.1 GCA_024509075.1 Endozoicomonas sp. | reverse complement strand
CACCCGGCTGAGCCAACGCCTCATCGTAATAACGCTTAAGATCTTCTGGTGAGCCGTAAGTGTTACTGTAAGACTGAAAGTAGGCGATAAACTTTTTCGCACCCGTACGTGCCCCCACCTTCTCCTGGGCCTGACGAATTTGCTCGGAAATAGCCCCCGCCCTGGTGCTGCTGGGGCTGAAAGAGGCGTTATTGAAACGTGCAACCACCAATGCCTTTGCTGCCATCGCGGTTTGGGCAGGTAAATGAGGCGCTCACCGAAACCTTGTGCACTTTCTCTGCGTACTTCTGTCGCAGGTACTAGCCAAAAGTGTTCACAAAGCGGGTCATGTCCATAGCGTATTTTCTTGAAATAAAATCGCTACAGTTTATCGAGTGGTGACAAATTAGCCTGTAGGGAATTCAACGGATGACTCGGCTCAGCCCGAGTTTTTTTTCATTCGTTCAAGTGCTTCACGCACAACGGTTCGTGCCTTGTCCTGACAGGCAGCCATGGCATCAGGATCATCGGGGGCCACCCGCCACTCAATAATCTTTTTGGCCAGCTTGCGAGCCATTACCCCCACAATATCATCCAGATAATTGTCATCAAACATGGCCAGAGGCATGAACTTGAGGTGTACCAGCAACTGCTCCGGCTTATCCGGCTCTTTCATGTGAATGGCGAAGTCGCCGGTGTCTGACGTGCTTTGACTGATTGTCAAGGTAAAATGCTCACCGCTCATAGTGTTCTCCCGGCTGTACTAAGTTCAGTTGTCGGCGGTGGCCAAGTGGGCTTTATGATCATAAAACAAGATTTGAAACGGCGGACAAAAGGTCATCAGGTTAACCCTGTTTTTATCAACTAGACTAAAGTTTGTTGTTACCAAACAATACCAAGTAAGCAGCGCCATTTGCTTCTGGAGAGTCAGCTTGGTTATGGTTGTTTTTGTCCTGCTCAAGGTGCTGCTGCGAACGACGACATTTATACATAACAAGCCAGTTTCAGCTAGGCGATGGAGAGCCTGACCATGTCGATAATTTCTAACAGGGATGTCGAAAACTTAACTACAAACAACACCGGGCAGGTAGGGAATGTCAAACCAGTAGAGCGCATTGACCCCACGAAGTCACAAGAATTCTCTGATCTGGTAAAAAACAAGGATGAAAACAGACTCGTGGAAGCCTCTGGCGAAAGCATAGAGCTCACACCGGAAGAACTACAAAGGCAGATTCGTGAAAATCTGTTTAAAAATGGCTTTAACAAAGCAATGGAAAAAGCCAAGGAAATTGCCAAGGAACTACGCAATGGCTAGTCCAGTCCGCGATCAACGCTAAATGGCAGGGTTCGTTGCGCCAACCTGCCCTGCCACTGCCATTTTTCGGTGGACACCCTGTAGCCTGCCATCTTCATTGGTGTAACCGTGAGATTCAGCCAGCATGTCACTGCCATCTGATCATCATCACTTGACCAAAAGAACCTCACCAGACCCGCTGTTTCAGCAACTACAACAGCTAGTTCAGGAAATCATCATTCCAGGTACTGAAGCGTTGATCCCTGCACTGGTCGTACGGCTAGAAGAACGTATTAACGCCGGTAATGACAGTAACATTGCAAGCTGGGCAAAGGTGAAAAACCATCTGACGGACTCAGAACCGGAAATAATTGAGTGTTTTACCAACGCATTGACACAGGATCAGCAGGTTGACCAGAATCAGAACACTGTCGTCTTGGAGTTGATGGACAATGAAGAACTCGACCAGAAACTGGTCTGGCTCAATGCGGCACACTATTTTGAGAACAGTGAAAACTCACAGCACATTTGTCACATCAGGAGCAGCCTTGGTTCACTGTATCCTCAACTCAAAGGTACACTGCCTGCCACCCCCGAGCGACTTTGCGAAAGTTTTTCCACCGCCATCGCATTGCTGAACCCAGATGAGGACGTCGCACAGCAGTTATTTGTCTGGTTTACCGACCATTTCAAGTCAACTGTCAATGAACTTTGGCAAAAAGCCAACCGGCTGTTGTCTGAGGAAACCCACTCCTCTGGAAAAAAACCAGTTAACACGCCCTTGCCATCCGAGCTTGATCAGGAGCGGCAAGTTCTGCCTCATGCCACAACGGCAGACCCGAAATTAACGGATAACCCGGCAGCCCAGCGGGTTTCCCGAGTAGATAATCTGTTAGTGGAGGACGAGCCCAGTAGCAAAAAACAAGACAACACAGTTACCTCAACCGATCTGCTGGACATCCTCAGTACCTTGCAAGTTGAGATGATCGATCAACTTATCTCACCCACGAGTATCCGCGCGGCAATCATCAAAAAGCTTGCCGGAGAAAAAGTAACAGCGCAACTCTGCCAACAGCAGGAAGATCGAATTAATACCGTTGGCTGGTTATTCCATCACATACTGGCAAGCGAAAACCTACCCGGTGAATTAACTAAAGTGATCGCACTGCTGCAAATCCCGATACTCAAACAGGCGATTACAGATGATGCCTTTTTGGCCAACCATCATCACCCTGCACGCTGCCTCTTAATAATCTTGTCATCGTCGAGCAAACATTTCCAGGAGCCCTCATTAGGCGACCATGTACTAATGCTAATAGAACATACTGTAAGGACAATACTTGCCGATCACGATGCAACCTCTGATATATTCCAGGACTGTCTGACGGCCTTCCAGCATAACCTGAAGGAAATTCTACAGACACATCACACTGCACAGGACAGTGCGCCAAAGCATGGAGAACCGATTCCAGCCGTCGCAAAAAATGAAGTAAATGAATGTCACGAATCGGTATCGCTTCCAGACACCAATGAGCTGACGGAAGAGATTGTGCTTTTTTCCGACACCGTCGAAAGCACGGCAGAAACCAAGGAAATACTGTCAGAACCAAGCGACAAAGACCAACAGCCCTCAGAGCAGCAAGCCAATACGCAGCAGGAACCGACTCCCACGGAGATTTTGCATTGCGGCCAATGGGTAGAGTTTATCGGCCAAGGTGACGCTCACCGCATGCGCTGCAAACTGTCCCGGGTCAGCGAAGACCGACAGCGCTATATTTTTGTCAACCGTTCAGGCATGACAGTAGCGCAAAGGTCCACTAGCGAACTACAAAAAGAAATTGCAGCCGGTTCACTGCAAATTCTGGCAGAACACCCAATCTTTGACCGAGCCATACAGGCAGTGATTGGGCATTTCAAGAAACAACCATAAAAGCGTTAATACCAATACAACAAGTCAAATACCATTATGGAAAACGCCATGATTAACCCGGAAGATCTACGAGAGTACACCGACGGTGACCCAGAACTGCTACAGGAGCTGCTGGCAACCTTTTTCCAGAGCACCCGCGAAGACATTCTGAACCTGAAAGCAGCCGTCAATAATCACCAGAATACGTTGGTCGTCAGTTTTGCCCACCGCATCAAAGGAGGCGCAGTCATTGTTGGTGCCAAACAGTTGGCTTCACTGGCTGACGATCTGGAACAGTGTGGACAGCAGATGCAAACAGACTGTTACGAACCACTCTTTCTTAAACTGCAAGATTCTTTTCGTCTAATAGAATCTGAATATCCTGCGTTATAATTCCTCCCGACTGCTCAGTTTGAACAACCGAAAGCAGATCACAACGGCCAGCGCCATAAAGGGTGCCTCCAGGGCGCCGGCCAGCATTCGCAACAACAAACTCCCCCTGCTATCTGCTAACAAGTGAGTAATCAACATTTGGGAAAAAAACATCACGCCCAACAGCAGTGAAAACGGCAGAAGCAACAAGGCCCATTGATCCCTGGTCTGGTTAAAACTGGCTCTGATGGCAACCAGGGGCGGCTCCTGCTTCAGGGCAACCCGAAACTCAACAAACATCAGCCTGTAGAGCAGGTAATAACCGGGAATCAGGTACAAGCTCAGACCGAAAAGAACGATAACGATGGCAACAAAATATGCGGTCGCCAGTGACAAGTAGACACCAATGGATTTTAGGTAACTGTCGTAAAGGCTAAGGCTACCACCCCGATCACGGCTGGCAATAAAGAAAATAGCAGCCCCAGTCACCAAAGGATCAACCAGCACAGAGGCCATCAAGTCAACCATCCCTTCTGGCAATTCGTTCCCTG
>JAKROC010000232.1 GCA_024509075.1 Endozoicomonas sp. | reverse complement strand
TGACGAACTGTGATTCAATCGAGGCTGCTGTTTGTGAGGCTTTTGGTTCGGGCGGGAATACTTTTACTGTGATCATTGCCCGTACTTGAAAAGAAAGCTAGAAGCTATTGGAACCACAAAGCACACAAAGAGCACAAAGGAAAAGATAAGATTTTTTTCTTTCCTTTGTGCTCTTTGTGTGCTTCGTGGTTCAAACAGATTTTCTTCCCTCCTTTTTCCTCTTCTGTATAATTGCAGCTCCCCATTCTATTGCCTGAATCTGTTTAAGGATTACTGCCTTGTCCACGCTGGATAACCGTTTTAGCCGCTTTCTGTTTTATTCTCTGTTGCTGATCATTACTTGGTTGCCACTGCCCTATGGCAGCAAGCCTGAATGGGCCATGGGGCTTTTGCAGGTGGGCGTTTTTATGCTGTCGACTTTGTGGTTGGTGGGGTACGGCTTTGGGCATTTGTCGGTTACGCCTGCTTTTCGCAAGGGGATGCCAATTTTTGCCGGGCTGGTGTTAGTGGCCTTTTGGGTTTGGGTGCAGTCTTTACCGCTGCCTGCTGACTACGTTGAACAGCTGTCACCTGTGGCTTTCTCGGTGCAGGCTGAGGCAGCTCTGGCATTGAACCTGCCGGTTCCGGATACACTTTACCTCTCACTTGATCCTTTTGCTACCGAAGTGCATGCCCTGTTATCGCTGGCCTATGCGCTGTTGTTTGCCATGGTGCTATTGCTGGTCAGTGATCCTAAGCGGTTGCGGGTGATAGCTTGGGTGTTTGTCATTGCCGGAACATTTCAGGCGTTGTTTGGCTCTCTAAGTACTTTGTCTGGCGCAGAGGTGTTGTTGTTTGGGCCGAAGGAGACTGGTCAGGGAGTAGCTTCGGGTACGTTTGTTAACCGTAATAGTTTTTCCGGCTGTCTGGAGATGACCCTGGCGGTCGGTATGGGGCTTCTTCTTGGGCAGTTGAATGAACGGCGTGCTCATGATTGGCACGAGTTTTGGCGGCAGACTCTGAAAACTCTGTTGAGTAATAAGGTGATTTTGCGAACCGCCATTGCCATTATGGTGGTTGGGCTGGTGATGGGGCGTTCCCGCATGGGGAATACGGCGTTCTTTTCCAGCCTGATGATTACTGGTGTTTTGTATGTTATTTGTCGTAGAAAACTCACTCGCGGGGTGGTGATTCTGTTTGTTAGCCTGTTTGTGATTGATACCATTATTGTCAGCCAGTGGTTCGGGTTGGAAAAGGTGGTGGAGAGGTTGGAACAAACCAGTACACAAACTGAAACCCGTGATGATGTGAACCCGCAAACGCTGGCCGCTATTCCCCAGTTTTCCCTGACCGGTTCCGGCGCAGGCACTTACTATACGACACTCCCTCAATATCATGATGGTACATGGCGTGGCTTTTATGACCTTGCTCATAATGATTTTCTGCAATTCCCACTGGAATTTGGGATACCGGCTTATGTCATTCTGGGGCTGATGGTGCTGTATACCGCCTGGCAGTGCATTCAGGCCATGCGGCAGCGGCGGAATATGCTGATGGTGGGGATGGGCTTTGCAGCATTTATGGGGATTCTGGCGATTATGATTCATTCGTCGGTGGACTTTAATCTACAGATTCCTTCTAATGCGGCGTATTTTGTCTGCATGATGGCGTTGGGGTGGTTGGCCAGATACTTGCCAACTCTAGTAGGAAGTGGGCAGCACAAACATGATCGACATTCATAACCACATTATCCCCGCCCTTGATGAGATAAACGGGCAAGCGAATCTGTGGCCTGTTCGCGAACAGTAATGCACCACTGATGTTCAGCTGTCCATCTCGCATCAGATTCATGTTTTCCATCAGCTGCGCGCAGGAAATACCCTGATCAGCAACAGACTCACCAAACTCACGTTCAAAAAATGAGCTGAAGAAGCCCTGGTCCACATCAGCTATGGACGAATTTCTCACAGGTATCTCATCCGCATGCACCAGGGCGGCTGACTGGAACATACGTTGCAGTTCTTCCCGTGCGGTGACTTTTCGCTTATCGGCGCCACTTTTCACAAACACATGCAGATTCTTGTCCATATAGGGCTTGCTGATACCCTCCGGCACGGTTACCACCATAACCATACCCTCAGGATGAGAAATATTTTGAGTGACAGGCGCAATAGGTGGCCGCATATGCTCCGTTGCCGCATTTGAAACCAGTTGGTTTAATCTGCCAATATCATCAGGTGTCAGCCCCGCCAAGGATCCATCATCATTGACGCCAATAAGGATCATTCCCCCTAACGAATTGCTGAAAGCCACCATCTCCTGCGCCAGAGAATCAGAGCGTGTGACATTAGCTTTGAACTGGTGCTTAGAGTCCTCACCCTGAGTGATCACGTTTAAGAGCCTGACCGTATCCATGCTCTGTGTACCTGTTTTTGTGGGGTAGTATTTACCAGGAAGTTTACCAGAAAGAGTGTCGTCATCCAGAATCGCGGCAATTTGCTTTTCTCACTACGCACACGAGTGTTGCAGGTATCCTGCATCAATATCTACCTTAAGTGGAATTTCCTTCCTTATATTTTTCAAAAATATCGATCAAAAGAGTTTGTGGGGCCATGCACAATGGAAGACCTGACCCAGGTTTTTTGTGACCCCGGTTTTCCTTTGTGTGGCAAAAGTGTTTTTAAAAAGGCAGCAAAATTGGCACTACCATTGGCGGGATCAAAGAATACATACGATATTGCGTACGTAAATAGATAGTAAAAGAATCAGCAGGTACTGAAAAAAGAGAAAACCGTTAAAATCATCAGTATGTGGACTCATTACGAATAGTTGGCAATCACCAATGACTTAAGGCTCACGACCAACCACCGGATATCGCGCAATCATCTTGCTCACCGTGGAATAGTGCAGGCTAAAATAATCAGCGATGGCTTTCTGGGTGTAACCGCCCGAACCAAAAGCCTCACAAACAGCAGCCTCGATTGAATCACAGTTCGTCAGGTAAAACTCAAGGGGCCGTGCAGGTTTTCGTTTCTGCTTATGAGGCACTTCCGAAAGCGCCTCACCTTCCACTGGCTTTTCAATATATTGCTGCTGATCCGAAACAAACTGATCATCACCCAGGTAGATCTGCTGTTTGAGATGAACCCAGATATTGATACCCACCCCTGCCAGCACAAAAGCAGCAAAACGTTCACAGGCTCGTTCCCGGTCTTGTGAAAACTGCAACAGCATGGTATCGGTGGCCAGCCAGCCTGGTGAAGGTAGCTCACCGAGGGTATAACGGTAACTGCTCCACAGCCAGTCAGCAGGGTGATCCACCATACGGGCACGTACCGGATTCAACACCACATAACGGCTCAACTCCAGAAGGTAAGCCGACTTATCCACCAGAATGGCTTTGTAGCGCCCCTGAAAAAGATGGCCAACTCGCCCATAGCGGCGGTTAAACCGCGTGGTATAAACACCATTCAACTGTCGCATACCAGCAGAAAGGTTACCGTCCGGAGTCTCCACCACCAGGTGATAATGATTGGTCATCAAACACCAGGAATGAATCGTCCAGTTAAAGTGGTCACAGACCTCGGCCAGGGTATCCAGGAACAGATTGAAGTCAGACTCTTCTCGATAAATAGCCTTACGTTCGTTCCCCCGGGAAGTCACATGGTACAGCGCACCTGCGTACTCGATTCTCAATGGCCTGCTCACTTCTTATGCTCCCAGCTTATAATTAAGGAGCTATAAAAGTAGAGCAGGATTAAGGAGTGTCAAGAATCAAGACCTGACCCCGGTTTTTGACCCCGGTTTTGACCCCGGTTTTTGTGCGAGGAGATCCCTAACGATGAAAATCTCGTTGGTTCTCTCAGATAATGAATAATCAACAGGGTATTGCTGCTCAAGATATTTTGTGACCGGAACTCTGTTCAAATCGTCACCAGTCGCACCGTGTATATATCTGGCTCGCATAACGTATGACTCTAAGCAAACTACAGCGAGAAGGCATATAGAAGAAGCATAACCATTAACTTTGTAGCCTGACATAAGCTTGCTTTCTTTGCCGTTGTAGTGACTTTTCGTAACTATTCAGCCCCCCTCATGATCGACTGGAATTTTAGTCATTCTGTGCCATT
>JAKROC010000231.1 GCA_024509075.1 Endozoicomonas sp. | reverse complement strand
AAGGCTTCGCTCATTTGCCGCCTCGAATCAACTTGAAATCCTTTGGGTATAGATGGTGTCCAGTCTTTAAAGGCGTTACTCGAAGAAAGTCTGGCTGATTTGTGTGATGTACTCCAGTTGCGCCAATGCTTCCAGAGTTGCCCGGTAGTTGTCCTGGTGGGTATTGCCCACAACCAGGTAGTGATCCTGGGTGCACTGCATACGCCCCGGTGATTGCCGATAGACGATGGCTGTCGGATCAATGCTCAGTACCTGAGTTATATTGTCCGCATTGGCCGGAATGCAAAATTCATAGCTGAGTGACTGCTTACCATCGTCAGGCCCATATAGCCCTTCGTTATCGAGCTGGCTCAGGTCAAAGTTGATTTTTTCTGGTGATGTACCCCGAACACCCACTAAGTTGCAGGCCGGTAGTGCAAGGACTGCCAGCAGGGTAATAAACGATTTTGTGTATTTGTCAGGCAGGTTCATCAAAACTCCTCGCTGGATGTCCCAGCCATTTGCCGGGGCAGGGTATCAAAGTACTTCTCCCTGAGTTACCTCAGGCCAGTGGCCTGAGTCCCACGGCGTGACGAACAGCCGCCAGCAATGGCGCCGCTTCCGCCCGTGCTTTTGCTGCTCCTTTGAGCAACGTCTGTTCGATAAAGGCCGGGTCCTCGAGCAGCGTATTGTAACGCTCCCGGGGCTGCTGCAAATACCCGTTGAGAAACTCGAACAGTTCATTTTTCAGCTCGCCCCAGCCGACACCATCAGCATACTGCTGCCGTTTGGCGGCAATGCTGTCGGCATCGGCAAATGCCGAGTAAATCTGGAACAGGGTGCAAGTCTCAGGATCTTTCGGCTCACCTGGTTCAAGGGAGTTGGTTTTGATCTTGCGGATCAGTTTCAGTAGTTTTTTCTCCGGCACAAACAGTGGGATGGTGTTTTCATAGCTTTTGCTCATCTTGCGACCGTCCAGGCCGTTGAGTACCGCTGTGTTCTCTCCGATCACCGCCTCAGGCAAGACGAATTGTGTCTTGTAGTGGTGGTTCATCCGCCCGGCAATGTCTCTGGCCATCTCAATATGTTGCACTTGATCCCGGCCCACCGGCACCTTGTGGGCGTTGAACATCAAAATATCAGCGGCCATCAGCACCGGATAGCAGAACAGCCCCATGGTGATGCCTTTATCAGGGTCTTGCTCACCGGCTTCGTCATTGGCCTGCACCGCCGCCTTGTAAGCATGGGCGCGGTTCATCAATCCTTTGGCGGTCATGCAGCCAATAATCCAGTTCAGTTCGGCAATTTCCGGAATGTCAGACTGACGATAAAAGGTCACCCGGTCAATATCCAGCCCCAGGGCCAGCCAGGTGGCGGCAATTTCCAGTGTTGACTGGTGGATGCGTTTCGGGTCACGCCCTTTGATCAGGGCGTGATAGTCAGCCAGAAAGTAGTATGACGCGATATCATCCCGCCAGCTTTGCTCAATGGCAGGCTTGATGGCACCCACATAGTTACCCAGATGAGGGGTACCCGTGGTGGTAATACCAGTCAGTACTTTCGTCTTATTCATATGCTCACTCGCGCTGCGACGATGTCACCTGGCCCGGGGCCAGCATGGGAAGCCTTGCCCGGCAGATTTCAGAAGAGGGCGCATTATATATATATACCCAGGGAATTTCATGCTGCTGTGAGCCGGTGAACATGCGGCCCGTAGAGCAACAACTTGACAGGTGGCAGGTGTATACCCATCGCCTTTCAAATTGCTACTTTGTTGGCTGCTTTCGCATACCCCGGTCACGTAGTATTTCTACGCTCCCGGGGCTTCGCTCAATTGCCGCCGCGTAGCAACATGAATTCATTGGGTATAGAAGCGGATGGACAAACCAAAGTAGGGAGGATTGGTGCTGTAAAGAGAGTCTGTCTGCGGCAGGGAACTCACAAGGAGCAGGTTTGTCCAACTGACGTACCTACTGAACTCCATCTCGCCAAGTGCTGGCCATTTAGCAAATCTGCGGAGCACACATGTTCGAGACAACAAGTCTGACCACAAACGGTTTCATCAATAATGTCAGGCAGTCTGTTCGGTTAGAATCGGAAGCTCAGGTGCTTACCCAAGGCTCACTGTCCGGTCGAGCTGTTATGCCTCTGGAGCCTTGCCAGGTTGAACGCTATTTTCCACTCAGCTCTTGCGGGAGGTTTAACTTTTATACTCATCGCGCAGCCAATCTACAGGATCAAAGCTTTAACACTGAAGATCACACATTTCCGAAAAAGTATATGCCTGAGGGGGTTCTGGCTCAGCTTAATCTCAAGCAAGAGAACCTGTTCAGTATCCATGATGAACTGGAGCTGGAAGGGGGAGACTCCTCGTCATTCTGGCAGTATTTTCAGCAACACTCAGCAACCATGCCAGAGCACAACGAGCTGGAGTGTTTGCTGCACTATTTCCGGGACTACCCTGACAAGCTGAAACGCCTGCAACAAGCCCCGGTGCTGGCACCCTGGGATGGTTATTTCTCCCAACGCAACAGTCCGTGGCTGTACTCAGTGATCACTCAACTGTTTCTGTTACTTAAAGAGAATGAAGATGGCTACATTGCTGTTATACACGACGAAACATCTGGTAACGGTCGTACGATCATTGGAGGGCGGCAACTAAATCCTGAAGAGCAAGCGCAGCGGCCAATGGAACAATGGGCACCCAGGCCTTTCAGACACAAGGCTACTCCGGCCAAGCCTTTGCGGACGATGCTGGATGAAGCGCTTGCAAACCACAAAGCATCACCTGACTCTCAACAAAAACCGGTTATTTTGTCTGATTCGCAGCTTGGTCAAATTCTATCCCGAATATCCGCTCCATCATTGACCAGAAAAAAACTGGTTGATGACTTGGTGAAGTTGCAGTCTGACGTAGACCAATTTTCTACTGATGATTTGCGCAACGCTTTTTTTAGTCCGTCTTCAGACCCACAGGAGCGACTTTACAGAGCCTGGACCTTGTACAAGGGGGGAGCTACGGCTTGCACAGATCTGATCGCCCTGAAAAGCAGTCTACTTTATTTGGTTCGGGAGCGGCTTGACGACCCAATCTTGAAACAAAGCAATAATAATGGTCAGTGTTATGACTCTTGGCTGGTCAACACAATCAATCACCGGATTCACGGTATCGACGATGTGCTTGATTGCATAGCAGCGTTTCGTGGCACATTGGTTGGTCACAGGTGCCTTGATTTAGGTGATGAACGCGTGAAAGTAACTGCTGTCAGCCTGGCGAACTTCAGGAAGTTTGTGAGTTTCCTGAAAGAGTCACCATTGAGTTTCAGATCTTACGCTGGTTCTGCTCCGACCCCTGTGCCCTGCGACTTCATTGCCTGCAAACCGCTTGATTCTGAGGATACTGCCCGGGGTGTTTTTTACATCTCAACCGGCAATGACTGTTTGGCAAAGGGGGTCGAGGAGGTGGTCAGGGAGTCACCGATAACAGCCAGAGAGTTGTGTAATATTGGCCAGAACGGAGATATATCAACACGAGAGTCGCTTGATTGTTATTTGCAGTTTAGTGCCAACTGCATTTATGGCCGTCCGGCGTATCTGGGCGTGAACCAAATTGAGTTTACCGCCTTATTCTCCCGATCAGAGGTTCACCAGTCTCTGATGACCATGATCAGTCAGGTTTGTGGTTACGACCTGATGCACCCTTTGTTGAGCATCAAGCCTGTGCCAGTCGTGGCTCCGGCAATCGAGGGCGCAATGCAGGACTCTGAAGATGTTCACTGGTTGCCGATCAAGCGCAGTTTCCGGTTTTTGTCGGACAACGGCGTAAAGGCCATTGCCCAACAAACCCTCCACGTGGGTGATTATAAATCAAGTGTCTTTTAACTTGGGCAACGCCGGGGGATGCAGCCACCTGGTTTCGGTATTTCCCCTTGTGTCAACCGATGTGTGGCTGAAAGCAGGGCTGCTGTTTCGGAGCTGGTTCTGAAGCTGGCAGTGGTCAATCCCGGCTATTGGTTATCCACGGCTTTACACATCTTCCTGGCTACCATCACCATAGTGCGTTATCACATTTGAACTGGTGTACGTATGCGCTTTGAGCGAAGCCCCGGGAGCATAGAAATACTATGTGACCGGGGTGAGCGAATGCA
>JAKROC010000230.1 GCA_024509075.1 Endozoicomonas sp. | reverse complement strand
GCTTGAGGGCGCGGACAATGTTGCCGTGTTCCAGACACTCATCGTAAGTTGCCGCCTGGCCGGCATTGATCCCTACAAGTATATGGTTGATGTCTTGCTACGCATCAGCCTTCACCCAGCCCGGAATATCCGGGACCTGATACCGCGAATTTGGAAAGAGAAATTCGGGGCCAATCCGCTGAAGTCCGATCTCGACAGATAGGGGGAGTCTGCCCCTTGTTTGGACGCTTACTTTGCTACAGAAGCAGTACAGCGAGACGGTTCAGAAGGCTGCCTGAAAACAGAAAGAAATTGAATCGTATCAATTTCATGATCTTCACCTTTTGGAGAGGAATTCTTGCGAGCAAAAAAACGACAATTGTGTCAAAATTGATCAAAAACTAACCGATTGGACGAAGACAGGAAATGTGCAGGTCAGAGTATGCACAAAAAATACCTTTTGCCGCCGAGCGAGTTAGTTCATTAGTAGGTTTTCGGACAGGCACTATATACGTGATGTGGCTTTCACTACGAGGCTCAGGTAGTGATTGAATCCTAACGACCATTGGCGTGTAGTTGGCCATTGTCATACCTCAGATAATGCCGGAGGTATTTAAATAGTACATGTGTGCGCTTCATGCTGCCGCCCTGCACCCCATTGCCGGGGAAGCGTGACCTGACCTTAACTCAGATATTGTTCAGGTGCTTCGCCCTGGCGATCAATGACGGTAATCTCTTTGACCACCTCTTCACTGCCTTGACCGACAATAATGTCAAACTCCCAGCGATCGCCATAGTCAAATAAAAACGTTATTTCCATTCCGGGTACCGGATGTAGCTGGCACAATCTGGTTTCATCAGTCCAACCGTTGGCATCATAAGCTTCTGGGTGCGCGAAGACTTTTTGTGCACCAAAACCATTCGTGTGTTGGAAGTGATAAAGATGGTCATTGTCGAAGTCAAACGCGTTTAAAATAGCAGTAGCCACCCCATCAAGCAGGTGGTTTGCTGATACTTTCAGTGTCCGGCTGCACGTATTGCCCAAAGCTACCATCAGATCATAGCTTTCAGCAATTTCTGGCTTTGGCTGTATTATCAGGTGTTTTACATCTGGCCGAATGCTTTTGATTGTTGCCAACAGGTCGATCTGTTCAAAATCATCTTCGTATTCGTCTTCTCGCAGAGAGTCGATAAATGCCTGCCGGCAAGCTCCCAGAAACAGCTGACCCCAAGGCGTTAATTTCAGCGAGTGAACCGTTTGGTTGTTATCCCCAAACTGGCACTCACCCAGACCAGTCATATTAAGAATGGCCAGATTGAACGTCTTGCCTTTGCGCAGCCAGTAGGCTGGTTCGCTGGCGGCTTTGCCTTGCCAGATATCCCTGTCACCGAAGATCATTAAATAGCCGGGCAAAAAACGATCATCAAGGGCTCTGAGGTTCTCCCCAACCCCCTGGGCATGGCCACGATTAATCCATGCTTCAAGCAAGGAGAAGTAACGTTCAATGTCATTCATTTCCTGCCATTGCTGATACACGGACGCAACAAGACAAAGCGTTTTGCTGCCCTTGCTGTTTTGTTGAATACTGGCCAGACCGGAACTGCGAGCCAGCAAAAACAGCCCCATAATTTGCGCATAATGGGCGAACATGGGGCGTTGCAGGGTCAGCGTGTCAGGCTTGGAGAGCTGGCTGTTAGCGGCCTTAACCCATTTGGTTGCGGGCTGGTTTTTGGTTTTCGACAAGGAAGCCGGGTGTTTGTCCAGGCAGCCTAAAAAGGCATCAAAATCCCGCAGGAAATCTTGTTGATTGCCCGATAGGGTGAAGGCTGCTACGGCTTGTGCTGCATCTGTGTCAAAAATCATGGAGTGTAGTTTCTGGTCTGCCTGTGAAATCTGGCAAAGTAGCAGAAGTGGGTGTTCAAAACGATGCTTTTTTGCCAATAATGGCCAAAAAACGATGGATTAGCAAAAATGCCGTGAACTTTCGCTTTTGTGCCCTTCGGGTGCGATCGTCCCCAAGGGCGAGGCAGGAGCGCTGCGCCTTCAAACGACTGCCTGATCCATCCCAGCTATGATGGAGCGTCATACGCAGCCAGAAAATTGCACATGACTGGGGGGGAACTCAATTTTACGAAGGCTGCGGTGGGAGTATGTGTGACAGAGGGCCGATTACTGACTGACAGTTTGTTTTCTGTTCAAAGGTTAAACCAGCGACTGGATGCGATAACGGGCAACTGTGCAGGTGCTCCATCCCTCAAAGCGGTCAAGCGTCATCCCCAACTGTTGCATGACCCCTTGGGCAAACTCATTATTGGGCATAGTGTAGGATATGATCTCTTCCATACCCAGTTGGTTAAAGCCGAGCTGTGTTACCGCTTCGACGGCCTCGAGCACTAGTCCCTGGCCGCGATAGGCCGGCAAAAAACGCCAGCTCATCTCAATGTGCTTGCCATAGGGAGAGAAACCGCAGTAGCCAATCAGCTGATTATTCTCCTTGAATACCACTGCCCAGCGAGACCAGCCCCACTTGTCAAGTTCTGCCTGGTAGCGCCACAGCTCGGTTTCGGCCAGGCTGCCTGGCTCGGTGGCCATGACCGCGGCGGTGGTATTGTGGGAGAGAGTTTCGCCCATTAAGGCGGAATAGGCATCAAGGTCTTGTAATTGCCAGGTTCTAACGATCAGGCGGGGTGTGTCAGTCACAATCAACACGGTAAAGCAATCTCCAAAAAATTTTGATGCTGACCGGTGTGCACGGCAAAACAGGCGAAACAACTACGTTACCCGGCACAATCAATGCATTGCCATTTGGACAGTTGGGAGATCAAAAAAGTTCGCGTCGATTTATCATTCCCAAGGTACAACCGATTGATTTGCCGACACTTACTTATACACATGACCTAGCAATCTGCTGTTCTATTGACTGCATCCACTAACTTTGTTGTTCACACCCATTGACCGGCTTGCAGGTCGCGATATTAGTCTTGTTAGAGGCGGCAAAAGTTCCCGGTCGGTAACGTCCGGCAGTGGGATTGGGAAGTGCTGGTAACCGTTATGGCTGCCCTGAAGCGCCGGGCGAATCGTAAATCACACACTAACGCTATGATGCATATCCTTGGTCATGTTAAAAAGACTGTCGCTGGCAAGGAGTGCAACCAACTGCTGAAACTGATTGAAGAGTATCGGCAAGGTATGGTGCCGCTGATTGCCCCTATGTCCATGCTTCGACTCTTCGTCGAAAATCATGGCAACGTCTATATTCAACAGCAAACCTATCTGACCCCGCATCCCGACCAGCTCGGTCTGCGTAATCGGATTTAATGACTGAAAAAGGACAGATGATGTCTATCTGGAAAAGGCCTTTTAGTGCCGATGCTGCCCTGTTCAAAGAGAATATGTGCGATCATGTTGGGATTGAAATTACCGAGGTGGGCGACGATTTCCTGCGTGGCACCATGCCGGTTGACCGTCGTACCATTCAGCCTATGGGGTTGTTGCACGGTGGAGCTTCTGTGGTGCTGGCCGAAACCCTTGGCAGCATTGCTGCCAACCTGTGTTGTGAGGAAGGGATGTATTGCGTCGGCCTGGAAATCAATGCTAATCACCTTCGCTCTACCACCTCCGGCAAAGTGACGGGCACCACACGCCCTGTCCATATTGGCCGCAGCACCCAGGTTTGGGAAATCAAGATTGAAGACGATCACGGTCGTCCAACCTGTATCTCGCGCATCACCATGGCGACGAAAAAGATGCCAGCTTGACTTGGCCATGGAGACACGCAGGAAAAGACGTTGCTTTTCTGTGTCTCTGTGCCTTTAGCAAAATCGTCGTAAACCCTCGCCCAGTCGGGCGGGGGGTACAAGATCCTGCTGCAACAAAGGTTCCAAGGGCAGGTCAAAAGCCTGGTTACAACTGGCAAAGGCGCATGAACGGGTGGCCAATGCCCGCAATGACTTCCAGCACAAACTTTCCAGACAACTCATTGACGAAAACCAAGCGGTGATTGTGGCAACGCTGAAGGTCAGGAACATGGTCAAGAACAGGCGGCTTGCCAAAGCCATCTCCGATGCCGGCTGGTCATCGCTGCTTGCCAGGAGGGCGGAAGAGCGTCGGGAAGGGGGAGAGCGTAGAGCTAGGTGGTCGCAGTGGCTCTCAAAGACA
>JAKROC010000023.1 GCA_024509075.1 Endozoicomonas sp. | reverse complement strand
GTGGAAGCATTACTCTTTAAAAGCCGTTGTGACAACTTTTCCTTGCAATGCGGGGTGGACCATATATGACCCCAGCTATTCTGCCAGCTATTTCAGAAACACTCAAAAAGCTGCTGGAGCGTTTGGCCCCCTTCAATGTCACTTTTTACTGCACAGATGACTGGCAGCCATATACATCCTGTTTGCCAGAAGATAAACATATCATCGGAAAGTACTTTACCGAGCGGATTGAGCGCCAGAATCTGACCCTGAGAACTCGTTTGAAACGGTTAGCCAGAAGAACTATTTGCTTCTCAAGATCAATAGATATTCATGATAAGGTCATTGTAGAATTTATTTTACGAAACCACTATCAACGGTTTTGATGCATCATCAATTTCTTCAGTACTTCTGGGTTTACTCTGGTTGCCTCAAGGATAAAATCTTCATCCTCTTTAAGATTGTCACTGGCATAATCTATTACTGCTGCAACATACCTAATTGCAGTCATAACAACTTCATAATCATTTCTTGGGGACTCTCCAGCATACTGAAGGGCACTTCCTGACTGTGTAACGGCAGCCAAGACGACCTCTCTGTCTTCTTTCAGGGTACTGCTGACATAACGCAGGTTAGATGGATAACGCTGAAGCATATCTATAACGATAGGTTTATCATTTTTAATATCTTCACCTGCAAATTGGAAAGCTAATCTTTGACTCATAATTGGACCAGTAACAAATGATTTATCATTTTGTAATGCTTCAGGCAAAAAGGAAAATGGTCCAGCTGAGCAGCAGCAAAATTTTTTCAGAAAGTCCTTATTCGCGGCTTCGTGTGGGTATTTATGTTTTAAGAAAGTATATAAGTCTTTACGATAGCCTGAGAAAGTGGTGAACATAATGAATGCCAGCTCCTTTTTGACTCTTTCAACGTCTTGCTGCAAAGGTGCTGTTATATTTGTGAACCACTGATCGTAGTGATTCACTAAATCTTGCTCAGAATCCCATTTTACATTTATGCAGTTTTGACAAAATGAGTGACTTGCGCTCAGGAAAATCTGATGCTCCAGGCTAAATTCACTTTTTATCCATGAATCATTATTCAGCTGATATGGATGAATGTGTTGAATGCTCAAACAAAGCTTGAATGCGAAATCATTTTTTTTGGGGTCATCCTGGCTTTCTCTGATCATCTTTGCAAAGATTGTATGATCCCATTGCCACGTTTCAGGAAGTCCTGTGATGTTAAAATTTTTGAATTTTAAGTCAAGGTCTCTGAGCGTTGACATCAAATTCACCAATGAAAGGAAACCCTCATTCAGGGCAGCTGTGGATTCCATATGTCGCCGCTCAATGGTCAAGGCATTGGTGGTGTGATTGAATCGGATTGACATGTTCTGTGCTTCTTTACCTGACATCTTTAGCCGAATGGCGTGAGCCAAATACCACAATCGTTGTAGTTTTCCATGAGGTAAACTGGGTACGTCGTCGGAAAAGGTAAGTTGCAACTTACGTCCTTTGCCACTCTCACTATGTTCGAACATGGCTATGGTGCAGGCATGCTTTCCCATCTTAACATTGGCAATGCAGGCAGTGGGCAGATTGAGCACAACAGAGTGTCCTGCCATGTTGAGGACTTCTATTATGGGTTTTGTTAACAAAGACTTCGATCTGTCTGAGACAAAATCGGAAATGGCTGTTCTACCTTTCTTTGCCACAACGCCCTGGCCTGAAAGAGAGGCCACCGGCTCCAGAGCGGCAATAAATCGTTTATGGATATAGAAGACCAAATCGTGAGCAGTATGGATTTCGACAACAGCTTCTGGAGAACACAGCGCTTGTAATTCGGAAATTGTTGTCTCACCGTCGTTAAGCCATTGTTCATAGTCTATTGGCTGTTCGGGTAACTCTTGCTCAGTAATTATTGGATCGATGATCTTCTTTGCCTGATCAGATACGTTGCTTTTGATGCTTGTCAGCAGCTCTTTAAGGCACGGGATTTCCCTCAGGAGGTCCTTCATTTCATCCAGGTAGTATTCTTTCGTTACTTCACCCGCCCTATGCAGCTCCAGGAAGCGTTCGTAACCTTCGACCAGGTTCTGGAGATCTTGCAGAAAATTCTCGAACTCAACCTTTAAGGCCTGCAAGACTTGTCCTCTGTGGGGGGACATACTTAATAACTTGTTATTGCCTGGTGCAAGGCATAAATCCAGAAGCCGCCCGCGCAGAAAGTAATTCAGCACCCGTTGATTTTGTGCGTGCAGCCAGAGAAATCCCTGTTCCACCCTGGTAAAAGTGGGGGTGCAGGGTTTATTGGCGGCAGACGTCGTCAGGGCAGGGGCGTAGTCCAGGGTTGGTTTGGTGTAACGGGTACTCCAGTGTGCCGTTTGGTCGCCGTCCAGGAGGTAGGCGCCACAGGTTTGGTTAAAGTTACCGGCTATCAGGGTTACTGTGGATGGGGATTCCGGTTTTTCCCCGGTGAAAGGAGCGTCTGATCTCATGCAGGGCTTGCCAGACTGTTTCAGCATAATGGCGATATGGTCGTTATTGCCACCATTCTTAAATACATACCCACTGGCCCGATTGATAATTGCCGGCTCCAGCATCCAGGGGTCAGCGTTGACAGCATGAATAATGGCACCTTTCGGTATGGCCGCTGGGTTATCCACCAGTTTATCAACATAATACGCCTCACCAGTGGCCAATCCTTCACTAACCACCTCACCGGCACACAGTGGTTGGTCTGGTGGAGTACCACTGAAGCTGGCGGCGCCGAGCAGGGCGGTGATCGGGCGCACCTGAACCAGGAAGAGCCGGTCCTTCTGATCCACGGCGAACTCGACATCCACAGGGCAGCCGAGCAGGTTTTCCAGTTGCACAATGTGGCGCTTAAGTTGCTCCGGGATGCCCTCAGGCAACTCTTCTGCCGATGGCTCTTCGTGTTTCTCTTCGGTGAATCCTTCAGCTGTTTTTTTCAGGACGAAGCAGGAAGGAACCCCTCCCGGGCTCCACTGGATGGGATTAGCGCCGTTACGCTTGATCTGGTAACGGTGAGGTCTGAGCGAATTGATACCCGCAACTGCACCCCGGGGTTGTCCTGGTGCGTACTCGATCTGGAGGGTATCGTCCTGTAAGGAGGTATGGCTGAATACAACGCCCCCAAAGCGGCAATCCAGATAAGATTGCATGATCAGGGCCATGGGTGGTGGCTTGCCACCGGGGCACAGTGTTGGCTGATAGCTTGAGGCCATAACCTTCAGGCAGGATTTGAGAATATCCCCACCGCTGTGCAGGCAGGACTCATATTTACCGGCCTGAGCATCTCCAAAACCATCTTCTTTCAGTCCGGAGCTTCTGATAATGACTGGTTTTTTTGAGTCTTCTTCTGCCAGCTCCCGATAAAAGCTTCTGATTTCATCCGCAATGGGCAGCCGGGTCACCTGTTGTAAAAAATCATCACTGATCAGTAGTTTACCCAGGGCATTAAGCCATTTGCTCTGATTGATCCTGTCCATGGCAGGGATACTCTTTTTCAGACTTCCCAGAGTGACCGGCTGGAGTTGGCCGGCATCGATGCTGCCGGGGTGGAATTGCGCCAGAAGTTCCGGCTTAATCTCCTCATTATCAATGGATTGCAGCAGGTCGTGCTCGATGACTTTAAAAGAGGGAACAGGCAGACGTGCTTCCGTCATCACGGTCAGAAATTGACCTTTGCCACCCAGACGGTAGCGAGGTTCGACAGCCAAGGGGTCGACTCTGCTCAGGCTGACAGGTGGTTCAGGGGGGAGGAATGTGGGGGGCTCCTCATCTGGTTCAGGTGAATCGACTAGATCGTTACGGAAATCACCAGGAATATTATCTGGATAACCCAGGTCAATGGAGGCTATTGAGCCTGCCTCAAGGCTGGCTAAAGATGCTGCTCGCTGATCCAGGGTTGTTGAAGGAATCGTACCGGGAGAATCATCACCAAAAATTTTCTTTTTAATGGATGAAACAACCTCAACAATTCTGCCACAGAAATGACCGAAAACCCTCACAGGACGTTTTATTAATTCGATCAGTGTCGATGCTGCGGCTGATATGGTGTGGTAAAACCCAGTCATAAAACCTCCCTTTTGCTAGTGCCTCGTTTTAATTGATTTAATTAGCATCTAATTACAGATCAATCACTAACCAGTCTGTTGGACAAACTAACCTTGATTTTTTGAATTCTTAGTTAACGTGAGTTCGACACTCAGAAAGCCATCGGTACACCTTCTGTTAGTGCAGAAACATCAATATGAGGCTTTCTGGGTTGTCTGGTATAGGCTATGAGACCAGCGAAAGATAGTTAAACAACTGGGGTTCCCTTGTCTTTTTTGCGTCGAACTCACGTTAGTTAACCAGTTAAGTACTCATGCAAATGAAATTCGGTATTATTGACCGAATGAATCAAAAACTCGTTTTACCTCCTGCTCAAACTCTTTAAAATTCATAATTGACAGCAGACTGAGCCATTCATATTTGTGGAACGACTCTGGCGTTCTGTAAAGTACGAATGGCTGTATATGCATGAGTCTCGGACAGTGCCCGAACTTCGTGCAGGACTGGATGAATACTTTGAGTTTTACAATGTTGAGCGGCCACACCAGTCGCTGGGCTATAAGACACCTCAGGCAATTCACTTTGCATGAGGAACTTTGAACCACTGCCAGGACTTAACTTGAATTTGTTGGTTTACTGTCTTGACAGTGGGGTCCACCATACAGTCTTCATGGCAGCAGCAAGATTAGCGAGATTGTTCTGCTGAATAAGCAGATCGTCAATGACTATGAGAAATAATATTTTCCAGACCGATAAGACAGTTTTATCGAAATGCAAATATGTGACTACTTAATGGCTCTTTCGAAACCAGCAATTTTTGTTCAAGAAAAATGGTGTTCGGTGCTTTGGTTACCGTTGGTCACTTGAATCGAACATCTGATAGAAAAATCATCACCTCAATCCTAAGCAGGTTTAATACTGTTTTAATGTTTGAATTTGCCGTATGCAGTAAATGCAAGATCAGGGGTTGGCGATGAATTACAGTTTTGGTGATCATTGCAACAAGCGTTTTCATCCGGGTAAAGCAAGACGGCGTAGTGTATTTCCTGTCCGTCAATTCCTACACCCTCAGTGCCTTAGCTCTCCATTGATGGCAACAAAAACTTCTGGTGTCTCTCTGGTTGAACTGCTGGTTTCTCTGTCAGTCCTGGCAATTTTAATCACACTGTCCGCACCTGATATGCGTGCAATGATCGTTAATAATCGTGTTGATAGCGTGACCAGTGACCTGTTCACTAGTCTGATGTTTGCCAGGTCAGAAGCGGTTAAACGCCAGCGCACAGTTTCACTGTGCAGCACGGTTGATCAGTCGAGTTGTGACGAAACTGGTTCTGGCTGGCAGCGTGGCTGGCTGGTTTTTACTGACGCGGGGGATGATGGTTTGTTCAACGACAATGATCAGCTGATCCGGCGGGCACCGACACAGTGGGATTCTGTGTCGATCCTCTGGAATAATGGTACAAGTGTGCTGTTCAATAGCCGTGGCCAGAGCGTCAAGGCGGGTACTTTTCAGATTTGCCCGGACCAGAACAGCAGTGATGCCAAAGCCATCATCATCAGTATGGCCGGGCGTGTGCGCACCGAAACACTCGGGGTGTGCAGCTAATGCTCCTCAAGCAGGCTGGTAGTGGACTGGTGGAGGTTCTGGTCAGCTTGTTGGTCATTGCCATTGGTATTCTCGGCATGGCTGGTGTGCACAGCCAAACTCTGCAGTATAACCAGTCATCTTATTTGCAGTCTCAAGCCACTTTTCTGGCCAGCGACATGCTTGACCGAATTGAGGCCAATCAAGCGCTGGCCAAAAGTACCAGTAATTACCAGGTGGGTTTGACTGAGCAACAGTTCAGCCAGTGTCAGCAAAGCGATTATCCCGCCAGTTGTGAAGTCGGCAGCTGCGAACCGCAAGCGTTGGCAGTCTATGATATTCAGCAGTGGAAGTTTCAGTTGGCCTGCCAGCTTCCGGGCAGTTATGGCTCAATTGCATTTACAGACAGCGGCGACACCCGCATCTACACCATTCGTCTTAGCTTTCCATCAATGGGTGACCGGGTTCCCGTGGGGGATGTGGTGTTGAGGGGGACGCTGTGAGTGGGGCGCAGCGAGGGTTTTCGCTGGTGGAACTGATGATTGCCCTGGTTCTTGGGCTGGTTCTGTTTGCCGGGGTAGGGCATCTGGTGCTGGCATCCAGTCGTTCCTGGGCTTTGCAGGATGAGCTACGTCGATTGCGCGAAAACGGTCGGCTAGCTCTGGATCTTCTGGGACAAAGTATCAGCACTGCCGCCTACACTGGCTGTCCGGCTCAGGCTAATCTGGCCAATACACTTTTCAGCGAAACCGACAATCGCCAGTGGATGGTGCATTTTGATAAGGGGATTTTGGGGCTTCCCGCCGGCAGCAGTTCGAGGCAACAGCTCGACAGCAAGGCTGCTTCTGAGGTCATTATCACCCATCGCATTGACCGTGATCAGACGTTGACGATCGTCAGTCACGATCTTGCCAACACAACGCTGACGACCTCCGCTAGCCACGGCTACGATCAGGGCGACCTACTGGCCTTGATGACGGCGGACTGCAGCCAGCTTTCGGTCTTTAGTGCAGGTGCCGGGACTGCCAGCTCAATCATCACCCATGCCGCCACTTCAGGCTCTCTTGCCAACTGCACTGGTCAGTTGGAAGGAAGTTTCAATTGTCACGCCAACTCTGTCGATGCTGACGCTATCAATCATGCCGGTTCAATCCTGGCACCCGTTGAGTCCTATGCTTTTTACCTCAGAGAAAGTAACAATGTACCGACGCTGTACCGGAAACTGGCCGGGGAATACAGCAGTGGTAACAGCATCAATGCCGAGGCTCTGATCGAGGGGATTGAGCACTTAAGCGCTCGTTATGGTCTGGACCACGATGGTGACGGTGTGGTGAATCAGTATCTTGGTGTGAGTGAAATATCACCCTACAGCAATCAGTGGCAGAACATCGTCTCGGTCAAGCTGGAATTGGTAGCGCGTAGCTTCAGTGAGCTTGCCCCAGAGCCCCAGGCTTATTTTTTTGCCGGGCAGAAGGTGGTCCCGGACGACCTGTTTGTCCGGCGCAGCTTCTTGCGCACCATTAAGTTGAGAAATCGGGGACTTTGATGGCATTGCGTTTTTCTGTCAATGGCAGCGTGTTGCTGGTTAGCCTGGTCCTTCTGTTAGTAATGACAGTGACCGGTTTAACTGGGGTAAAAATGGCTACTCTGGATGAAAAAGTCAGTGGCAATTACCAGAACCAGCAAATGGCTTTCTACGCTGCTGAGGCCGCTTTGAAAGAGGCAGAACAATTTATTGCCAGCAACCGGTTTGCCCGGAGTGATTTCACTGCCAGTTGTGCCAACGGCTTCTGTTTTTCCGGTAGCGATGTTGACGAAGTGGGCAGCTGTGACCCGGGTTCTGCCGAACCTTGGCAAACTGGCTCACTCTGGAGTGCCAGTGGCCAGCACAGAACCACCTCGGTATCGATCAGCGGCATACCAGCGCAGGCAAAATACATTATTGAATTTCGTTGCTTCATTCCCAAAGAACCATCGGGGCCTTTGCCAGACCCGGCCAATCGTTGGGACTGGGCAGAGTTTTATCGCATAACAGCACTGGCCACTGGCGGTTCGGGCGACGCCAGAGTGATGTTGCAATCCAGTTATGCCAAAAATGAATAAGGATGAGAGTTAAGATTGACAGTGAATCAAAAATGTTGACTGACCGTAGAGGTATATATTTTCAGTTTTTTTCACTTATCTGAAGTGAAAGTTACTCTATTAACCGATCTGGTCAATGACCGGCAATAGAAAAGTGGTAATATTCATGGACGGATATACCTCACAAAAGCTGATCATCAGCAAAGTTGTTTTTTTCGGGCTATTAATACTGTTGCCCCAACGCCTTCTTGCTCAGGCTGTTTCCAGTGATTATGCCGCTACTCCCCCTTTAATCAGCAACACCTCCTCGCCGTTGGTTATGCTGGTGATGTCCGTTGACCATGAGCTGTTTAAAAAAGCGTATAGCGACTACACCGATCTTGATGCCGATGGCCAGCTTGATACCAGCTATGTAGATAGCTTTGATTACCTGGGCTATTACGACAGTAATTGGTGCTACCAATACGCTTCTGGCCGCTACCAACCCATCGCTGAAGCCACAGGCGACAACCGGCATTTCTGCACCACTTCTCAGGCACCCTGGAGCGGTAATTTCCTGAATTGGGCAACCATGACCCGTATGGATGTCCTGCGTAAAGTCCTGTTCGGTGGTAAACGCTCTGACGACACCAACACCCTGACTGTTTTGGAAAGAGCCTATATCCCCAGAGATGTACATGCCTTCGTCAAGGTTTACCGAGGCAATGTTACTGGCATACCCAGCAACTATTTTACTCCTCACAGCGATGATGAGATCAGCATCTGTAATGTTGCCGCCAGTGAAAATGGCACTCCACAGATGCGGGTTGCCCGTGGAGCCTGGCCTCGCTGGGCTTCCACTGAGGTAAAACAGTGCCAGTGGGATGCTGAAAACGGTCCCTCGACCAGCAACAGTTTGACAACCAACAGTGTCTATATTGAGGCATGTGCTAACGGCAAAGATGCTGCCAACCTTGATCGGTGTAAGTTGTACCCAAATGGCTACAGTAAACCAAGCGGCTTGTTGCAAAAGTACGGTGAATCGGGTGAGATTCGCTTTGGTCTGATCAGCGGCTCTTACGATAAAAATATTTCCGGTGGTCTACTGCGGCGCAATATCAGCAAAATGGCTGGCAACAGCCAGAGTGGTGATGACGAAATTGAACTTTCTACCGGGCGTTTTACCGATGTGAAAGGCATTATCCACAACATCAACCACTTTCGGCTGGCAAAATACAGCTTCGCCCAAAACCGCTACACCGACTGCAACACCTATGGCATCTCGGTGTCATCGTTTAAATCCAGTCGGGGTACCTACTCATCGCGCCATTGCAGCATGTGGGGTAATCCACTGGCGGAGCTGTACCTTGAGGCGCTGCGTTACTTTGCTGGCAAAACATCAGCAACCAACAGTTTTAACACCAATAACGACGGTACTTTCGTCAGTGATTTATCCACAGAGAGCTGGGTAAGCCCCATGTCTGCCGATAATGCCTGTGCTAACTGCTCCATTATCATGTTATCCACAGGTCTGAATTCGTTTGATGTGGACGAGCTGGGAAGCAGTGCCGATTTACCGGGCATGATTGGCACGGCGTCAGTCAATCAGAAAACGGATGAAGTGGGAAACCATGAATATGGCGGACGTTTTGCCGGGGAGTATCTGGTCGGTGGTACAGGCACTACTCGTCAATGCACGGCCAAGTACTTGTCCGGTCTATCCCAGGCGGTGGGATTGTGCCCGGAAATTCCTCAGCTAGAGGGTGGCTATCACGTTTCCGGCCTGGCTTTTTATGGCAATACAACCGATCTGCGCAGCGATCTTGACGGCACTCAAAAGGTCAAGACCTACGCCATTGAACTGGCAGAGACTATTCCGGGCTTTACCTTAAACGTCGATGGCAAGCCATTTACTTTTCAGCCTGTCTGTCAGACCAGCTCCAACTTCGGCAGCGGCAGTGGCAATTTTGCTGGCAGTGGCAGCGATTGTTCGTTGACTGACGTGGTGGTCGAGGAGTTAATTCTGGATGAGGACGGGCAGGCGGTTCAGGGCTCTTTGCTGTTTACCTGGGAAGACTCTCTGTGGGGCAATGACTACGACTACGATGCCTCGTCAAGAATCAAGTTCTGTGTCGCTGCCCAATGTAACCAGAGTTCGGACAGTACGCTTTACACCTCTGCCTTTAGTCAGGACAAAGTCCGGGTAGCGGTGCAGGCTGATGGGGTTTTTGCTGGCCTGAATATGCGCTTTTCATATACCGTGACCGGCAGTATCGGGGGTGATGGTTTGCAAAACGCCTATGCCTACAAAGGAACCAATGTATTTCAAGTGCGTGACTTTACCGCATCTGGCGTGGCGGCAGGGGTTCTGCCCAGACCACTGTTTCTGGCGGCCAAATACGGTGGGTTTATCGATTTGGACGGCGATGGCAGTCCGAATTTTGCTGCTGATGGCCAGGTAAATGCCAACGTCCACAGGGAGTGGGATAACCGTAACAATACCTCTGGTGCCCTCGGTTCGGACGGTTTGCCCGATAACTACTTTTTTGCTCGTAACCCTGCGCTGCTCGCCACACAGCTTGGTCAAGTGTTGGAGGATATTGCCAGTCGGGTATCGTCGGCCACCAATGCTGCTTTGTTTGCCAACAGTTCTACTGGCACCGGAGCCATCTATCAGGCACTGTTTCAGCCCAGTCTGGATGTCAACGGCAGGAGCGTCAGTTGGGGAGGCATCCTGTACTCGCTGTTTATTGACAGCAAGGGCCATACCCGCGAGGACGGCAATGGCAATGCCCAGCTTGATGATTACAGTACCGACAATATTGTCGAGCTGTTCTTTGACCCCAACGCCGGGCAGACCACGGTTCAGCGTTATACCTCTGACGATGACGGTGTCACACGGATCGCCAAAGGTTCGTTAACATCGCTCTCTTCGCTGGCAACGATCTGGGATGCCAGAGAGCAACTGGCGTTGTTGAATAACCTGACCGGGCAACGCACCTATCAGGGACTCGCCTCGGGCGGCAGGCACATGCTGACCTGGCTTGACAATAACAATAATCAACGGGTGGACAGCGGCGAGCAGTTGCCGTTTGTTCCGGGATCATTCAGCGGCAAAGAAGGGTATCTCGGGGTCAGTGCCAGCGAAGTGACCACGGTGGTCAATTATATTCGCGGTGCAGAACAACCCGGAACTCGCTCACGCACTATCGACTTTGATGACGACGGCCATGATGAGGTGTGGCGTCTTGGTGATATTGTCCACTCAACCCCCAGGTTGGTGGCAGCACCGGACAGCCGTTACGACGCCCGTTATCGTGATAGCAGTTACCGGGCGTTTCGTAATCAATACTTGAACCGGCGACATATGCTTTATGTGGGAGCCAACGACGGTTTGATCCACGCTTTTAACGGTGGCTTTTGGCAGGAAAGCACATACAGCTATCAGCGCAGGGGAGAGGATAGCGAAGTCCAGCACCCGCTTGGTGCTGAGCTGTGGAGCTATGCTCCGATGAATCTGCTGCCTCATCTGCGTTGGCTGGCCGAAACCGATTACCCCCATGTCTACTACATGGACTCAGAACCGATGGTTTTTGATGCCAATATTTTTCCCGATGACAGTGATCATCCGGGTGGCTGGGGGACGGTCCTGGTCATGGGGATGCGCCTTGGTGGTGGTGCCATTAAGGTAAACGTCGCTGGTGTTGACCATACCATGCGCTCGGCCTGGGTGGTGCTTGATATCACCAATCCGGAAAAGCCACCACAACTGCTCGCCGAGATTAGCCACCCGGAGCTGGGTTTCACTACTTCGCGCCCGGCATTGGTCAAACGACGTGTAGCAGGCGTTGATGCCAGTGGTGAAGCGGATTGGGACAGCCCGTTGCAAAACCAGTGGTACCTGGTTTTTGGCTCCGGACCAGCCGGCAGCAACTCTCCGGCACTGAGGTCGGCTCTGGAGCAAGGGACTTCTGACCAGAATCTGCGGGTCTTTGTCTATGACTTGAAAAACAAGAGCCTTGTCTCTGGTTTTGATCCGCTGGTTACGTCTTTTTCTGCGACTTGTGCCGGCGAAATGGTGGCTGAGGACTGGGATCATGATTATCAGGACGATGCCGTTTATTTTGGTACGGTGGAAACTGGAGGCAACCGACTGGCAGGCAAGCTGTTGCGCCTGAAACTGACAGCAATGCTGGGAAACTCTACGCTGGATGTCTTTCTTGATGCCGGGCAGCCCATTATGGCGGCCCCATTAACGCTGAGTGACAAGAGTGGCCACTGGCTTTATGCCGGAACCGGACGACTACTGACCAACAGTGACAATCGGGATACCTCGGCCAACTATTTCTATGGGGTACAAGAACCACTGAATGCCGCAGACAATCTGACTTATGGCAAAGTCAGTCAGAGCAATCTGGTTGATGTGGGGGCAGTGGAGGTGTTTGCTGATGGTAGTATCCGTCAGCAAGGTGTCAGCGGTTTTGAGCCATTTTCGGTGGATTCACAGAACATCGGCAGTTTTGCTCTTTTACAGGAGGTCATCGCTGCAAAGGGGGGCTGGAAGCTGCCCCTGAACCACAATGGTATCGACCCCAGTGGGCGTAGCATCAACCGGGCAAGCCGGTTATTTACGCAGATTTTGTTTACCAGCTACAGCCCACCTGCCGACAGTTGCTCTATTGATGGCAGCAGTTTTTTTGATGCCGTGCATTACCAGACAGGCACTGCTGCTCCCGACGGTGTTCTTGGCAGGGTTTATGTGGATGACCTGGACATTGAGCGATCTCTTAAAAGTGTCAGCCTGGGTGCTGGCTACGCATCGTCACCGGTGGTGCATCAGGGCGATGCCGGCAAGCTGACCGCTGTCACCCAGGGCGCAGGAGGAAGCATCAAATCCACCAATTTTGACTACAGCTTCGCTACCCAGGGGCGACAGAGCTGGCGGCAGATTTTTCGGATTCCATGGGTTGACTGAATATGAAAATAATAAGGTTGGGTGGGGCTGGGTTTTCTCTGGTAGAGCTGATGATTGTGGTGCTTATCATTGGCATCCTGGCCGGTATTGTCTATCCCTCTTACAGCCAGTTCCAGTACGAAACCCGTCGCAGCGATGCCTGGGCAGCGTTGAGTGCAGCCGCCGCAGCCCAGGAACGTTGGTATTCCATCAACTTCAGTTATACAGACGACATCACCAACTTGGGGGGGAGTCGCTCTGTGAAAGGTTTCTATGATATCAGTGTGGTGGCTGACGGCAGTTCATTTATCCTTACCGCTACTGCTGTCAGTTCGCAGGCTCAAGCAGCAGATTCCGGCTGTACAGTTCTGACTCTGGATCATTTTGCCAGCCAGAATCCAGTCACTTGCTGGCAATAAATTATCTATCCATGGCTTTTTATCCGTAGTTTGATGCCGCCCATCGACTTCTGAACACTGCGACGGTCACGTGCCTAGATTAAACATAAGGGACTCATTGACAAGGACGTCAACAGTTTGTTTTTCTCTCGGGCAGACAATCACCAGAGTGTTAGGCGACAGCGATTCAATCATGGTTTCACGTTGATTGAGTTGATGATGACAGTCGTATTGCTGGGCATTCTGGTCAATATGGTGATGCCACTGGGCAAGCTTGCCGAAAGCTTTAAGCTCGATTATTTCAATCAGCGTATCTATTCCAGCGCGGTGCTGGCAAGAAGTGAGGCTATTAAACGCTCATCCACTGTGAGTATCTGCCGTTCCACTAATGGTACTTCCTGTCAGAATGGTTCTGACTGGTCTGATGGCTGGGTGGTATTTGTCAATCCTAACGGTAATAACTCCATTGATGCCGGAGAGGATGTTATTCGTTTCTATGCACCCTTTGGTGGGCCGGTCAGGTTTGGCTGGGACAACGGACAACTTTTGACGTTTATTTCCAGGGGGAGTGTGGTCAATCAGGGTACTTTCACCCTGTGCTCTACACTGAATCAGGGAGTGACTGAGAGGCAGGTCACCGTGTCCGGTTCGGGATTGATCCGCAAGCGTGAAGGAGGCAGCTGCACATGACCTGCAATCTGGCAACTGCGGTGCAATCTGATCAAAGACCATCAGCATCTACATCCAGGCAAAAAGGTGTTGGCCTTATTGAAGTAATGGTGGGTGTGCTGATTTTTGTCAGTGGCGTGATCGCCGTTGCAGGTATGCACAGCCAGGCATTGCGCTCAACCCATGACAGCATTCAGCGCTCACAAGCTTTGTGGCTCGCTAACGCTGCGGCAGAATTAATGAAGCTCAATCCGTCTGGGTTGAACAGTTCGTCCTACCAGGCGGCAGCAGTCAACGCATCCAGTAATTTGTCTTCCTATTGCAGCGCAAGGCCAGTTCAGTGTATTGGCGCATCTTGCACACCAAATCAAATGGCCACTTTTGATGTGTACGAGCTGATGTGCAAAAACGCTAATGACATTATCAACCCAACCATTGCCATTAATTGTCCGCCACCCTGTGCTTCAGGTGCGATGGTGCGCATTGCTGTTGGTTGGGATTCCCGGGGGGCTGAGCAGGGCATCCTTGCCGCCCGTCAGAAAATTGAGTTCAGCTTTAACCGGAACTAAGCAATGACCAGACCATTCGCGCAGCAAAAAGGATTCAGCATGATTGAAATGATGCTGGCCTTTGTGATCGGGCTGATTGTTAGCGGGAGCGCACTGCAATTGATGGTTAGTAACAGTCGTTCAGCCAGCGTGAATGAATTTATTGCTACCGCCCAGGAAAATGGCCGACACAGCCTCTACATCATGAGCCGGGAGTTGCGCCGGGCTGGTTACCGGGTTGATGCTCTCAAAAAACCCTTGCCGCCGTTTTATACCGGTAAGTGTCAGGGAGCCGCCATTTGCACTCAAGATGGTGGTGGTACTGTCAGTGATCGGGTTGCTATTCAGTACGAACCACGAGCCGATGCGAATACCGGGGTTCGCCGTGATTGCGCCGGTGGGCTGGTGCCAGATGGTGCGTTGACGGCGGACGTTTATTACGTGGCAGCCGATGCCGCCAATAATAACATCAGCACGCTGTTCTGCATTGGTTATGACCCGGTATCAGAAACCGTCAGGTCGCCGGGCAACCCACTGGCTCTGGTTCAGGGCGTGGAGAGGCTACAGGCTGTTTACGGTATCGGGCCAGCAGGTACCACCACTATTGATCAATACGTGACTGCAGCTGCTGTCAGCGACTGGCAGGAGGTAAGGGGCATTCGGGTTGGCGTGTTGGTCAGTGCGGGGGGGGCTTCACGGGTTTTTGATCAGCGGATTCGTACCTATAACCTGCTTAATAGCGGTAATGAGTCGTTTAACGACCAAACGCCGCGGTACGTATACAGCACCGCTGTCGGCTTAAACAACACAGGGTTGATATTGTGAATAATCCCGGCAAACAGCGTGGTTCATTTTTGCTGACAGTGATGATCGTCATGCTGATTATGGTTTTTTCCGGCCTGCTTGTCATGGAAACCGCCATGCTTGAGGAGGTGACGGTGGGCAACGAGCAGCGCACGATAGAGGTCTATCAGGTAGCCCACAGCGAGCTGGAAAGTCAGCTCACGTTTCTTGAAGCTAATCCGATCAATTTTCGCAATGCCCTTGATGGCAATCACAACCTCCCGGTCATTGGCAATCCGGGGGGATGTGGCCGCGGGGCCGGGCAAATTTGCCAGAGCGTTACGCTCCGGTATGTCAACGATGCGCCTCCACCGCCGGGGTATAGCCTTGATCGCAATATCAGCCGAGTGTTCGAGCTTGACAGTGTTGCCACGCTTAATGGCAGCGGCGCACATTCCAGCCAGACGTTGGGGATAATTTTTGTGGATGTGATTCCGGGAGGGAATGGATGATCAGGTTTCTAAAAGTACTTTGTCTGCTGCTTTGCTTTACAGGGCCGGCATTTGCCGCCGAAGAAATATATGAAGAGGTTGGTGAGTTCATCAAACTGGACGTGGTTTTCCAGGGTAAAACGTCAGGATTGATCTGGGCCTATGAATGCCCGGATTGCACGCCAAAACGCTTTTTGTTCGATAACCGCACTGTTGTCGAACTGACACGGTTCAGCACCCAGCTGGGGGTGGAAGGATTAGACGGCATTGGTGGTCAGCCGGCAGTGATGACCTGGATACCCAACACGACCCAAGTGTTAAGAGTGCTACCAATGGGTTATTAGCCCGCAAAGGAATGTGACTGTGCCGCTGAAAATACTTGTTATTCTCACATGTCTGATGACTGCTGCCCAAGCAGATGACACAGAGCTTTTTGTTAAAAAACTGCCCGGCCAGCCTAACGTACTTCTCCTGATCGATACATCCGGCAGTATGTCTGCAATACAGGGTGGTCAGACTGTTACGACGACCTGTCCTCCATGGTCGAAAGGTGCACCTAAATGTACCCCTAAAACCTATAAAGTAGGCGGCAAAAGCCAGATGACCATCGTTAAAGAGGCTGCCACAAAATTTCTTACTGACGCTGAAGGCATCAATATCAGTTTAATGAGCTTCAATAGTTACACCAATGTGGTGCCTTGTCCTCCAGACAGCAACAGACCAAAAAAAGGGATTGCCCCATCAGACAGGTGCCGCACTAAATTTATCGAAGTGGCTGATGGTGGCAATGTTGACATGGCCTCTGAAGATATTGTTACCGGGCGCCAGCGGGCCATTAATGTTGTCAATAGTTACTCCGCCAAGGGGTTTGCGCCTCTTAACGAGGCCTTCTATGAGGCTTACTTATACTTTGCGGGCAAGGCACCAAAATTCCAGGAAAAGAGTGTTGCGGCAGCAAAAAGCGGCTCGGTTTATAAATCACCCATTGCTTTCCAATGTCAGAAAAGTTCTATCGTTCTGTTTACCGACGGTAACCCGATTAAGGACACCAGTGCCAATGGCCCCGTTCAAGGGCTGATCCGGGGCAAGAGCTTGCCGGGCGGCCTGAGCAGTCGGTGCAGCGGTGAGGGAGGCTGTCTCGACGAGCTTGCCTGGTACATAAAAAACAATGATGTCCGTTCGGGTATTTCAGGCGATCAACATATTTCCACCTATACCATCGCTGGTTTCGGTGGGGCACCAACCGCCTTGCTGACCAGTACCGCCAATCAAGGCGGTGGCAAATATTATGAGGCCAGTAATTCCAGCCAGTTAAGTACAGCCCTGAGTGACATTTTGCTGCGGACGATTGACAATTCGCTGGGGGGGAATGTTGTGAACCCCATGTTTGCCGCCCCTGCTACATCGGTCAGTGCCTCTAATGCCCTGGAAACCGCTGAGGACGTCTATTACATCGTATTCAAACCGGGCGTTGGGCCGGGATGGACAGGCAACTTAAAGCGCTATCGTCTTGGCAGCGACAACAAGCTGTACGATGCCAATGGTAAACCGGCCATTGATCCGGCCACCGGTTTTTTCTCTAAAACCGCCAAAAGCTACTGGAGCAGCAGTACTGATGGTGAAAATGTGGAACTTGGTGGTATGGCAGAAAAACTGGACCCGTTGCGCCCGGTGTTTACCAATACGACCGGTGATCGCAACGTCAACTTAAGTTCATCGGCCAACCGGCTTTTCGAAAGCAATAGCAGTATTACCGCTGCCATGCTTGGTACCGCCAATGCGACAGAAACCTTCAAAGTGTTGTACTGGGGACAGGGTTCTGACGCCGATGATGAGAACGGCGACGGCTATACCGGCGACAGCAGAGCCAGTATTGGTGATCCCATGCATACCCAGCCGCAGGCGATCACTTATTATAAAAACCAAAATGGCTCTACGGTGGATAAAACAGTATTTTTCACCACCAACGATGGTTTTTTGCACGCCGTTAACGCCGATAATGGCACCACTGAGTTCTCTTTTATCCCGCGGGATTTGCTGAAAAATTTGAAAATTTACCGGGATGGTTTTGTCCGGGGCGGTGTGCAAAAAGTCTATGGCATGGACGGGCCGATGACCGTCTGGATCAACGATGCTAACGGTGATGGTGATGTTTTGTCGAGCAACAATGGCAGGGCCGATTCAGGTGACCATGTTTATCTGTACCTGACCATGCGCCGGGGTGGCAATAATATCTACGCTCTGGACGTGACCAACAGGAGCCAGCCGAAACTCAAATGGGTGATCAGGGGCGATATTGATAACAACCATCATACCGACCCCACTGGTGAGTTTGGCCGTCTTGGGCAAACCTGGTCGGCACCAAAGCTGGTTCAGGTGAACTGGAATGGCAGCAGGCGTCACGTGCTCCTGTTTGGCGGCGGGTATGAGTTGGCCATTGATTATCATACAACCGTCCGGAGCAGCAACATTGGCAACGCCGTGTTTATGGTGGATGCCGAGAGCGGCCAGATGTTGTGGCGTGCTTCAAACAACAATTCCAATCTGAATATTGCTGCCATGCGTTTCAGCATTCCAGCCAGCCTCACGCCTCTTGATATGGATCGTGATGGTGCTGTTGATGTGATTTTCGGAGCCGACACCGGGGGGCAGATTTTTCGCATTGACATTAATCAAAGCAACAGCGGGGCAGCAAATTTTGCCACCGGTGGCGTGATCGCCAAGCTATCAGGTGGCACAGCGGCAGACGCTCGACGTTTTTTTGAGCCGGTAACCGTGGCCCTGGGGAAAGATGGCGGCTACCTGAACATCGCCGTGGGCAGCGGCTATCGGCCAAGCCCTATGAGTACTGACGTTAACGACCGGGTGTATGTGATTCAGGATCCTCATGTGGCCAGCGCACCGTCCAGTTACGGCTACGTGGCCGGTCAGCCTTACACTGAAGCCAATTTATACAATGCGACCAGCAATCTGTTGCAGCAGGGCAATGCCGCCCAGCGTGCGGCAGCCTTGTCCAGTCTGACTAACGCCAAAGGCTGGTTCATGGAGCTTGGGCAGCGTGGTGAAAAAGTGCTCGGCAAAGCAGTGATTTACAATGGCGTATTACTGTTTAACTCATTTGCCCCGATCACCTCGACAGCCTGTTCACCAGGATCTGGCGCAAATTATCTGTACGCCGTGAATATTGAAAATGGTACAGCGTTGCTTGATCTTGATGGTAACGGTAATTCGGCACTTGTTAAATCGGACCGTCGCCTGGCGCTCAGGCAATCCTCCCTGGCCCCGGCTCCTACCATTATTTCCAGGGGCAATAATGATGGAAAAGTCTGTGTAGGCACGGAGTGTATTCAGACTCCCCTGGAAAACGTGAATTCATTACCGGTCATTCGCCGATTCTGGAGAGAGAACCGATGAATAACTCGAATAAAGGGTTCACCCTGATCGAACTGATGATCACCGTGGCGATTATTGGCATTCTGGCCTCCATTGCCTTACCCAGTTATCGCCAGTACGTCGTCGAGTCCCGACGCAGTGAGGGCATTGCCATGCTGCTGCAGGTGATGCAGCAGCAGGAGCGGTATTATACCGAGGAGGTGTCTTACACCACGGATCTGACCAATTTGGGTTTTGCTGTGGCCAACCCGCCTTCAAATAACAGTAATTACACCATCAAGGCTTCTGCCTGCGGCTCCGATCCGGTCAACCGTTGTGTGTTGTTAACTGCTGTTGCCCAGGGGGAACAGGTAGCCGATGGCAATCTGACGTTGAACAGTCGGGGAGTCAGGACGCCCGCGTCATCCTGGCAGTAGGCCATATCTATACCCAATGGATTTCAAGTTGATTCGAGGCGGCAAATGAGCGAAGCCTTTATGCCCTCGGGTGCTGGGAGCATAGACATACTATACCCAATGGATTTCATGTTGATTCGAGGCGGCAAGTGAGCGAAGCCCCGGGAGCATAGAAATACTATGTGACCGGGGTGAGCGAATGCAGCCAACAAAGTAGCAACTTGAAAGGCGACGGGTATATGTGACCGGGGTGACGACTGCATGGATGCAGGAGGTAGAGCAACGCATGGAGCAGTTGCCGGGCGAATACCCTGAAGGGCACAAGTGCAGCCAACAAAGTAGCAGCTTGAAAGGCGGCGGGTATATTTTTGCTTTCAGGCGCCGATATTTCCCTGAAGCAGCGCGAGGCAGGGAAGAATCATGATATCGGTTGATAATGACACCATTCGATTTTTAATTATTGATGCATCTGCCCAAGCGGCAGAATCATTGTTGAATTTTTTTCGTGAATCCGGTTACTCCACCCGTGCCAGCCACGTTAACTCTCAAGAAGAGTTGGACGAGGCCTTGTCTGGGCGATGGGATTTACTGCTGGTATCAGACCCTTCAGCATTTGCCTGCGTGCAGCAGATCATTGATAGCGTAAAACAAAAAGACCTGGACCTGCCGGTGATTCTTCTTTCTGACGAAGATCTTCTTACCTGCCTGAAGATGGGGGCCAGGGCGGTTACTCCCGTCGGCCATGAAGAGTATCTGTTGGCCGTTGTGCAAAAAGAGATGGCTGACCTGAAAACCCGCAGGCATCACCGTCGCATGAGTGTTGCCCTGCACGAATCAGAAAAGCAGCGACGCTTGCTGCTTGATGATCAGGTAGATGCCGTCGTGTACGTTAATCAGGGGCGTGTCCAGTACGCAAATCTGGCGTTCAAGAAGCTACTTGGCAAAGAGGAGCAGCCTCTTGAGGGGCAACCGTTCAAGGATTTAATCGCCGCTGATGACCAACAGGATGTGGCTGAATTTTTGCTGGGGGTTGAAGAGGGTGGCCAGGCCCTGGCCGCAATCCAGTGTCCATTGGTTGCTGGCGACGGCTCTGAAGTGAACGCCCGAGCCGTTATTTCGGCAACATCGTTTAATGGTGAATTTACCCTTAGCTTGCAAATTAAGCCCTCAGAACCTTCTGAGCAAGGCGCTGAAGCTGAACCGTCCGCCGCCGAGAATGATGCCGGGCTTGTCGAGCAAGGACAGTTTGATCAGGCACTAGGTGTTGCCCTACAGCGAGCGGTGTCAGGCAAGGGCAACGGGGCGTTGTGCTGTATCCATATAGAGACTTACAAGGAGATTGACGAGCATCACGGCAGGCAGGTCAGTGAACAATTCCTGAAGCGTGTGGCTCACACACTGGCTACCCACTTCACCGATGCTCAACCGGTGGCCAGTATCGGAGCCAGCAATTTCGCTGTACTGCTCAGTGATGGTCAGGAGCAGACAGTGAAAAGCCAGGCAGAAGCATTGCTAAACGCTATCACCGATGTGACGGTTGCTGGACACTCTCTGTCGGTTCGTTTGTCCCTTGGCGCCGTTCTTCTTAATGAAAACAGTAGCAATGCCAGCCATATAATGCTGCACGCCCGTCAAGCCACAGTTCAGGCACAAAAAAAAGGTGGCAATCAGCTGGTTATTTACCAGAAGCAGAAAGTTGATACGGTGCGTGCTGTTACCAGGCAGCTTGCCGGTATGGTCAGCCAGGCATTGAAAAATAATCAGTTCCGACTGAATTATCAGCCGGTGATCTCTCTGGCCGGCTCTGTCGGCGAATACTATGAAGTCTCTTTCTATATGACCGATGCCCAGGGCAAAAAGTACTCTGCTGACGTGTTTCGGCCCAAACTGGAAAAAACAGCACTGTGGAGCAAGCTGGATCGCTGGCAGCTTATTGAAGCGAGCAAAGCGCTGATGGTGAAGCGTCGGCAGGGCAGCGATACCCGCCTGCTGTTGCATCTTGGTGGCTTTCTGGTAACGGAAGAGTCTTTTTTGCCCTGGCTGAAAACTGCCCTGGAAACTGCTGGCATTCCGGCCGAAGCTCTGGCCATTCAACTGAGTGAACAAAACCTGGCGCGATACCCACAGGAGATACCTGACTTTTTGTCTGCCATAAAAGCGATGGGGTGCCAGAGCGTGATCAGTGAATTTGGTTGCAGCCTCAATCCACTTGAAGCCATCGCTAACCTTGAAGTTGATTGGGTTAAGTTGGATCGCTCTTTTGCTGAAGGGTTGAGAAAAGATGGCAGTTCCCAAGAGTTACAAAAGATGATTGAGGCGCTGGGCAACAGAGGCAAAACAGTCATTGTACCCGGTATTGATAGTGCTGCTGAGATGACTCCAGTCTGGCAGTTTGGCGCTGATTTTATTCAGGGCAACTATGTTCAGCCCCCTGCCGATGCGATGAATTTTGATTTCGGTTCAGACGATTAAGTCTGGCTCGAAACCCATTTGTCCTTTCTGTGCCAATTTACACACGGCAATACTTGCAAGACAATACTGCCCCTTGCAGTGATTGATCTTTTTTACAGGTATTTCCATGTCAGCAAAGCTCAATATGGTCATGGCCCAGCTGAATCTGGTGGTGGGCGACATTGACGGGAACACGTCTCGCATCATTGAGGCCGCCGAGCAGGCCAGGGATCAGCTGGAGGCGGATATTGTCGTCTTTCCTGAGCTGACGCTGTGCGGTTACCCACCCGAAGACTTGCTGTTGCGCCCCAGTCTGGTCGTGCGTGTCCAACAGGCTCTTAGCCGATTGCAGGTGGTTAAGGGGATCGACCTGATCATCGGTGTGCCAATGATGGGGGCTCACGGTATGGAGAACCAGGCGCTGGTGCTGCGCGATGGTGAAGTGCTTGCCCGCTACGCCAAACAGCATCTGCCTAATTATCAGGTCTTCGATGAAAAACGCTATTTTGTTAAGGGTCAGCAGACGGTCATTTACAACTGTAAAGGGGTCAATATTGCCCTGTTGATTTGTGAGGATCTCTGGTATTCGGGGCCAGTTCACCGTGTGCAAGAGGCCGAGGCTGACCTGATTGTTAGTCTCAACGCTTCACCCTTTCACAGCAATAAGCATGCCCAGCGCCATCAGGTCATTCGTGAGCGTTGTCTGGAGTCTGGTCTGCCAGTGCTCTACACCAATTTGTTCGGCGGGCAGGACGAGCTGGTGTTTGATGGCGGCTCATTCGCCATGAATGGCGATGGGGCGCTGGCCTTTGTAGCAGACTATTTTGCCGAGGCTTTGTGCCCTGTCACTTTTGATAAAGATTCTATGGCTTTTGAGCGTGGTGAAATCGCAGAAATGCCCCTGGCTTGTTCCCGAGTCTATGATGCTCTGGTCACCGGCGTTCGTGACTACGTTAATAAAAACGGTTTCAAGGGGGTTGTGCTTGGTCTTTCGGGGGGGATTGATTCGGCCCTGACGCTGGCCATTGCTACCGACGCCCTGGGCAAAGACCGGGTGCAGGCGGTAATGATGCCGTTTCGATACACCTCTGGCATGAGCCTCGAAGATGCCGCCGAGCAAGCCAGAATCCTCGGCGTTAACTATAAGGTACTGTCCATTGAGCCAATGTTTGATGCCTTTATGCAAACACTGCACGCTGAGTTTGACGGTTACGGGCGCGATACCACAGAAGAGAACCTGCAATCCCGTTGCCGGGGCGTTATGTTGATGGCGATCTCCAACAAAAAGGGCTTTCTTGTGCTGACCACCGGCAACAAAAGTGAAATGGCGGTAGGCTATGCCACGCTTTATGGTGATATGGCCGGCGGCTTTGATGTGCTCAAGGATGTCCCGAAAACGCTGGTGTTTAAACTGGCTGAGTACCGCAACACGCGGGGCTACGTCATTCCCCAGCGGGTGATTGACCGCCCACCGTCTGCTGAACTGGCGCCTGGTCAGGTGGATGAAGATAGCTTGCCGCCCTATGACGAGTTGGATCGGATGCTTGAGCTGTACATTGAGCGTGATTGCAGTGCTGAGGCCATCATCAGCGAAGGGTTTGACCGGGACACCGTTTACCGAGTGCTGCGGCTGGTGGACAACAACGAGTACAAGCGTCGCCAGTCTGCCATTGGGGTTCGGATCACGCCCAGAGGGTTTGGTCGGGATCGCCGTTACCCGATCACCAATGGCTGGAGACCAGGGGTTTAAGCCAGTCTCAGGTAAAGTTGGTGCAATGGTTCCAGATTTTGGTGTAACTCCGCCAGGGAACCACTGTTATCCACCACGTCATGAGCTTTGGCGAGCCGCTGTTCCCTGCTGATCTGGTTGTCCATGATCTGCCGGGTCAGCTCCTCGCTTATCTGATCACGGGCCATGGTGCGCTCAACCTGGATACTTTCAGGAACATCTACCACCAACACCCGATCCACCAGTGTTTGCTGGCCGGTTTCCAGCATTAACGGTGCCACCAGCATGGCGTAAGACGACGTTGCCTGACCAAGCAGGTTGATAATTTTTGTCCTGATCAGTGGATGCAGGAGGTTTTCCAGCCACTTTCGCTCATCCGCTGAGTTAAAAATAATCGTTCGCAGTTGTCTGCGGTCAAGCTGGCCGTCGACCAGAATCCGGTTGCCAAACCGTTCGAAAATGGCAGCCAGGGCGGGCGTGTTTGGCTCAACAACTGTCCGGGCAACGTCATCAGCATCAACAGTGTAGATTCCCAAACTGGCAAAGTAATTCGCCACAGCACTCTTGCCGCTACCTATACCCCCGGTAACACCCACGGTGAATCGTTGATGGTACAGAGTTTGTGGGTGTCCCATAATCAGGGTTTGTGGTTGCCGTAAACTGTTCACAGCATATTACTCAGATAGAAATCAATGAGATGGTCGCCCCACAGCAGGGCAATAAAACCGGCAATGGCCAGGTAAGGGCCAAAGGGGATGGGCTTGGAGCGCTCTTGAAGCTTGCTGATAATCAGTATCAGCGCCACGATAGTACCTGCTAGTGAGGAGAGCAGAACGATTAGAGGCAGTTTCATCCAGCCCAGCCAGGCACCCAGTGCTGCCAGCAGTTTGAAATCACCATGGCCCATGCCTTCTTTGCCGGTGATCAGTTTGAACAGCCAGTAAACACTCCAGAGTGACAGATAACCGGCAACGGCTCCCCACAGGGCTTGATCCAAAGGAACCACGAGACCAAAGCTATTAATGATCAGTCCGGCCCAGAGTAACGGCAGGGTCATATCGTCCGGCAGCAACTGAGTGTCGTAGTCAATCATGGTCAGGGCCAGTAAGGACCAGCCGAACAGGCAGAAAGCGACGGTTGACAAGGTGGGGCCGTAGGTAAGGCCAATCACCAATGTGATGATGGCGCTGAGTATTTCAATGGCTGGATAACGCCAGGAAATAGCTGTTTGGCAAACAGAACAACGCCCACGCAGCAACAGATAGCTGATAACGGGTATATTTTCCCATGGCTTGATTTTGTGACCGCAGGAAGTGCAGGCCGAGCGCGGCAGAACCAGATTGTAAGTTGGCTGAGGTTCCGGCTCACGGTCAGGGTATATAATAGCCTCGCTTTGCTGCTGCCACTCTCGATTCATCATGATGGGTAAACGGTGAATCACCACATTAAGAAAACTGCCAACAATCAGGCCGGTCAGGGTAAGGACGAAGGCCAGGTAAGGCGTAGAGTGCTCAAGCACGTGGATAACAGGCGACATTCACAAGATTTCCTGATAATGATCTGTGGGGCTGGCCAGTCTTCCCTGACCAGTTTCCGCTATTGTAAATTGAACAAACGGTCATTTGTACAGCGGCATTACTATACTTTGAAGACGGAAGGTGAAGTAAAGGACGTACAGTATGAAAAGCCAATACGACAAGATGACCACCCCTGAAGTTGTGATGATCACCGGTTCGCTCAGTGTGTTAGTCGGTTCTTTGCTGACTTTGGGTGTTTTGATGTCTTAATATACCCGTCGCCTTTCAATTTGCTACTTTGTTGGCTGCACTTGTGCCCTTTAGGGTATTCGCTCACCCCAGTCACATAGTAT
>JAKROC010000229.1 GCA_024509075.1 Endozoicomonas sp. | reverse complement strand
AAAAAATCAGTCTGGAAGTAACAAAAAAAACAGAATTTATTAATGAGATGCACCTATCAAAGTCCTGCATAAACTTTGTCAAAACGATGACTATGAGCCACTCCCTTTTAAGCCGACTATCGCAGCATCGCATCCATCAACACAGTAAAATCGCGGGTGCCCACCTTTTTTTACAACCCCTTGCCGGACGCTGTGCTGGCCAAAGCCATCATTCTGCCCAATCTGCCAGAGGCCTGGCCTGAGCACCTGAAACAACAGGCCTGTGCGCGGCTGTTAACCCTGTTCAACCACGTCCGGGCGCTGCTGGATCAGACCACGCCCAGGGATATTACCGATGTGCTGGCCACCACGCGGCAGCTGCTCAGTTATGATGCCGCTACCGGGGTAACACCAGAGCAGGTTAACGCCCTGGTCCGGCGAGCGTTTATGGACAGCATGGCCGGCGCCGTAACTGCTGAATACCAGCAGCGGCTCAACACCGTCAACCTCTGGTACCGGGGGCAGTACCGGGAAGATCCGTCCATTATGGCGGGGGCCGACCGGGCCTTTGATGATTTCCTGCAACAATTGCAGGCAGCCAACCCCGATGGCGACTTCTCTGTGGCACCGGTCCGGCAACTGGTCTACCGCTACTGGCAAAGCCTGGACAAGGATGGGTCAGGGCGAACCGCCATTCTGGTGGAAGGGCCGGCAGGCTGGGGCAAGGACTTTGTCCTGGACAGAACCATCCGGCTGTGGCAGCAACAACAAGGAATGAAGCAACGGCCAGTACGCCCGTTTGTCCATATCAACGCCAACCCGAACCAGTGGACCACCCTGACCGAGTGCGTCGAGCAGGCAATGAGCCGGGGGCAACTGATCGCCATCAGTGAGCTTAACCTGATTCCCGGCAACTATGTGGAAGGGTTGCTTAATAACGTGTTGACCGGCCACGCAGCCCCGGGATTCCGCCTGTTTGCCACCATCAATCCGGGCTATTTTTGCGGACGGGAAGCACTGAGCAAGGCCCTGACCAGCCGCTGTACCCGGGTCAGGCTGGATGCTCTGGCCCCGCAAGAACTGGCAAGACTGGTTCAGGGATTGCCCGACATGCCCGACACCTTGCCCCAATGGCTGGCGGGTCACTTCCACCAACTGGCCACGGCGCTCTGCCAGCAGAATTGTCCGGTACAGCTGGCACTGGACGACCTGTTCAGCAGCGCCCGGCATCTGGCCGGTCAACACCCTGAGCAGTGGTCCCATGCCCTGCAACAACATCTGTCACTGCCCTTTCGCGCGTTGACAACAACGCTGCCTCCGTTGCAGAAAGATGCGGCACGTCTGGAGCGAATCAGCAGGGAAGAGCAGCGGCGCCTTGCCCTGGAGACCATCGCCAATAGCATTCCCGGACTGCTGACGCCCATCACGGTAAAGTTCGGAACTGTATCCCGCAGCAGTGATCGCGAAATCACCGTGACATCGGAGGCCGCAGATCAGGACGTTATTGCCATGGTGCAGGCCATGCAAAAAAGCGTGAGAAACGGCGGCAATAGCGAGGCAACGGCAAGATCTGCTGACCGTCAAAAGGTCAGGCCCTTGGGTCGCTCCTGTGAGTTTGGCGATATTGTGGCTCCCAGACACTATCAGGTAACCAGGTACTACCCCAAATCCCCCTACAATGCCTGCCAATACCGCCTGTCTTTTCTGGAAACCCGTCTGAATGAAAACGGCCAGTTGCGCGACTACCCCATCGACCCGACAAACGGCACGATAACACCTGTGGCGGGAAGGCCTGACCCTGTCTTCTGGCGAACCGACCTCAGCAAAGATGAACTGCCCGGTAAAATCACACTTACCCTGAATAACCAGTGGCAGCCTCTGCCAGCGCTGACCCCGGCTGACCAGCTACGGGCCATCCGCTGCACCCCGCAAACCGCTGTTAATCTGGCTCGCTGTGCACAGACAGGGGTGCTGTTAATCAAAAGCCGGGGAGGATGGACGACACCGCCGGTAACGATTGATTTCATCATTGCCCCCGACCAAACCTATTTTACCCAGCCGCAACCGGGTGAACCGCTGCAATTGCAACAGGGGTTGTGCAGTCAACGGCTTGAAGACCTGTTGGCAGAACACATTTTTGATCCTGAAGCGCATACCGGCGAAGCCTGTGCCGAGCTGTGTGCAATCGATGACATTGAAGATGTCCCCCAACGGCTCAGGGCGTTGATGGGCTGGCTGGATACATTTTCCGACAGCAAAAATGTCACCGGACAAGATGAACAGCTGTTGCTTAATATGCTCAGGGAGAAACAAGGGGTTTGCCGACACAAGGCAATGATCTTCCAGATGCTCTGCCACTACTGGGGTATTCCGGCCCGGCAGGTAAGGAATGCTTCGCACAGTTTTGTGGAGATCAGCCCTGACGGTGGCCTCACCTGGCGGCAATACCAGCTCGGTGGTGGCGGACAAAGCAGTGCAGACATCACAGAACCCGACTGGGGAGATTATCATCAACCGGAAGGCTCTGTGCTGAAGCCGCCCGTTACAAGAGAATATACTCGTTCTTACCAATTAAACTGCCCAGCGATAAGCGATAGCAGTTTAATAGATGAAATCCGGGATAATCTTCGCGAGCTTGCGCAACAGTTCAATAAAGAACAATCAGCTTCAACAGCGGTTATGCAACAACTTAAAAACAACTACTGTGCATTTAATGGAGAATCTGAAGATACCGATTCATTTAAATTCGATTTACCGAATAGTTGGTGGATACTATTATCGTCACAAATGTTTTACCAGTTTGGTGAAAACATAGAAGAGTGGGAACGTATCATAAAAAAAAGTGCCTGGAATATGGATGGTCACAGGGGCAATGCGCATGATTTATTTGTTAGGGAGCCGCTGTGGGAATTATGCAGGTTTATGCAAGAAAAAGAGATCGATGTCAGCTATTTGAACTGGGTATGTGATCTCTATCATTCAGTTCCTCTGTTTCTGAAATATGCACTATTACTCATCGTACAGATGCTCTCTGAGCGTTGTGATTCTCAGCAGTTAAAAAGCCGGGTAAGATTAATGCTCATGTCTTATCCGTTACGTCAGAAAAAAATCAGTCTGGAAGTAACAAAAAAAACAGAATTTATTAATGAGATGCACCTGTCAAAGTCCTGCATAAACTTTGTCAAAACGATGACCATGAGCCACTCCCTTTTGAGCCGACTATCGCAGCATCGCATCCATCAACAATTCCATCATCAACCTGCGGGCAATAGCCGTATCATTCCTGAAAAGCTCATGTCTGGAGATCCTGCTTTCTTGAATGTGTCAAAATCTACAAGTTATAAGCCTATTATTTTCGATTGTACGTCTCTGCGAAAACGAGAGGTAGAAAGGAAGATCTATGGACAAATGGCATCCGGAATAAAGTCAGAAATCAGATTGATATGTTGGGATGAAGTGCTAAGAACAGTGAAAACAATATTCTTTCATTGGCTGGCAGCACATCATATGAATGACACTACTTCTCCCATCTGGTTGACTTACGATTATCGAGCCTATGGTGAGACAGCGCAGCCTTTTCGACAATTTCACCTTATAGTTTCTGATGATAATCTTAAGACTCGATTAAAATTACCTCCGGAACGGATAAGAGACTATTTTAACCAGCCTTCCGCTGTCGTTCTTCAAGAAGACGATTTGCTTGCCCTTCTGGATGAGTTTCTTGCACTTATTGCAACATAGGCTTTGGACACTGTTCACCGATCATGGAGGGGAACATCCTTGTTACCTTGTTGTCCAAGCTCTGAAAATAATAAATCAGGGATTGGTAGATAATGGAAAGAAGGCCAGTAGCAAAAGAAGTCAGCAATCATTGCGCCTCTCCCAATCAGGCAGTTATCCACTTTTTATCCCATCAGGCGGGAGGCAAAAAGAAAAGATCGGGCTTTCCTGGTAGAAAGATGGAGCTTCAGGAGCTTTCAGCAAAGCGAACGACATCAACGGCATCTCCAACATCCGCCCTGGATCAAAGACCTGTTGTTGCCCGTGAGGTTTCCTCCCACGTTAACAGTGATCGCTTCTCCGCCACCCCAACCCATCAGCAAGCGCTACATCCGAGCCTGAGCACCGGTGAGTTCTGTTTTGCCAATGACCCATTAACCCAACAGCGA
>JAKROC010000228.1 GCA_024509075.1 Endozoicomonas sp. | reverse complement strand
CGCTAAGCTGCACCAAATCAGCAGGTAGCCAGCTTTGCCTCCTGCTTATATAGATAAACTGAACCGCTGAGTGTTTGGTACAGCTTGGTGGTTCGAAAAGATCTCACCTGAGCTTGAGAGCTGCACTTACTTCATCGATCTGATACTGCAGCTGGCTCAGTTGTTCATCAGTGACACCATCTATTCTCATGACATCAACATCAACATCGCTAAGCTGCACCAAATCAGCAGGTAGCCAGCTTTGCCTCCTGCTTATATAGATGCCATCAACACTGGATAGATTAGCCAGCGTCAATGCCTCGCTGGCTGCACTGTCACCAAGGGCCGGGTGCTGATCTTCCGGAAACTCACAGTGGTGTTCGCTGACGCTCAGTCCGATGCCGATATGAACCCTGGCGATATTGACTGCACCAGCCCGTGCCGTCAGTGCCTCGATCATCAGGCAACAAAAGAGAGCGCTGACACCGTCTAAAGCGGAAAAACGCAGATACGTGTTGCCTTCAGGAGTATAGGTGACCTCGCCACCAAAGTAGCTCGCCGACTCACGGATGATCTGACTGTAGATGCGCAAAATATCCTGCAACTCTTTAGGTGCCAGCAGCTGTTGCAGACGGGCCAGGTTTTTTACTTTAATGGCAGCAATAAGAGCCTCTTGATCCTCAGCATCCTGCTCAACGGCCTGCTTTTTAGCCACTAGCTGCTGCTCTACCAAATTGGCAATCCGGACAATTTCACCTGTGACGTTATTGTGCGCTGAACCTTCTGGGAAAATAGAATTTAATTGTCGTTCAATAAGCCTGAGCCGGGTAGTTAAGTTTGAGGCATAAATATGTAGCAATACCATCCCGACAAACAGCAGCAACGCGGTTATGGCAATAATTACAAACAGCGCCTCCTTGGGCTTTTGGCTCAGCAAATTCTGGTTGAGGGATATGCGGACATAGCCAGCAATTACATCCTGATAATGAATAGGCGATGAGTAGTCTGGGTAAGTTATATCGTCACGGGCTGTGCTCGATGTTGCCCGGGCGATCTGCTGGTTGTCGATACTATAAATACTGGCTCCGGCCACATAAGGGTTGCGTACCAACTGACCGAGCAACGCACTGAGACTCAACCGGTCACCCGTGACCAGCATATCGGTGGCAGCGCTGGCTGTTTGGGCACTGAGCACCTGGCCGATGCTATCACCCTGGTGCCTGCCAGATGAATCAATCTCATTAATGATGACCAGTGAAATACCTGCGCACAAGCTGATCATTAGTAGTCCAAACAAGACCATAAGCTGGGTGCGAACGGCAAAACCGGTGACAAAGCGATCAAGTAGATCTTGCGTAGTCGTACGCTTCTTCAAAAGTCAGGCTCCTGGACGTCACATCAATGGGCTGGCAAAACCCAAGCAAAAAAAGAGTATTCTATCCTACCAAACTGTCAGGCACTTGCCTTGCTATCCCTTCGCCCAGAGGGCCTGCTATACCCGTCGCCATTCAAGTTGCTACTTTGTTGGCTGCACTCGCTCACCCCGGTCACATAGTACTCCTACGCTCCCGGCACCCGAGGGCATAAAGGCTTCGCTCATTTGCCGCCTCGAATCAACTTGAAATCTTTTGGGTATATATACACGCAGAGAGCCCCTGGGTATGGTGCAGAATAAAAAACCATCAAGACCGAAAACTGCATTATTTTTCGCTTTGATGGCGCTGACATCTGTATTACATTCAGGCCAACTAAAAGAACACAGCGATGGTAAAACATGAAAACACGTTCTACCTCTCACGGTTCAATGCATAATGTTTTTCTCTTCAGTATTGTCGGTCAGGATCAGCCGACCCTTTTGTCAGTCATCACTGGCATCATGGCCGGCTATGACACACAAATTCTCGATATAACGCAATCGGTTGTCGAGTGTACTGTCAACTGCTGTCTGCTGGTTCGTCTGGATGACCAGGCTCTGGTTACGACCCTGAAACACCACTGTCGGCAATTCGGGCTGAATTTCCGCCACCGACAATTATCAGCGGCTAACGCACGACACTGGTTGTCAGAGCTAGACAACAGACGCTTTATTATCACTCTGCTGTCACCGACAGTGACAGCACAACAGATTACTGCAGTCACTGACATTACCGGCAAACATGGCCTGAATATTGAACACATCAGCACCCTCAGTGGTCCACGATACCGTCTGAACAACAAATATCGATTATCGTGTGTTGAATTTACCCTGACCGGCAGTGCAGTTCATCAGGATCGCCTGCGGACTGACTTGCTGGGCCTGACAGCACAGCTTGGCGCTGATATCACCTGCCAACGGGATTGCGTCTATCGACGCAACCGGCGAGTGGTTGTGTTTGACATGGACTCAACCCTGATTGAAGCAGAGGTGATCGACCTGCTGGCGCAAGCCCACGGAGTTGGTGATCAAGTAGCGGCTATTACCGAACGGGCCATGCGCGGCGAAATGGATTTTATCCAGAGCCTGCACCAACGTCTAACCATGCTCAAGGGGCTTGATGAGTCAGCACTTCCTGAGATTGCACGTCAAATGCCGTTAATGCCAGGTGCCTTCAAGCTAATCAACACACTAAAGTCTTTAGGTTACCGCACCGCTATTGTTTCTGGTGGTTTTGGCTACTTTTCCCGGTATTTGCAAAAAAAATTAGGCATTGACTATGCCTATGCCAACGAACTGGAAATCATTGCCGGCCAGCTGACTGGGCAGGTATTGAGCCCCATTGTCGATGGCCAGCGCAAGGCTGATCTGCTGCGGCAAATCGCTGCAGCAGAGGGTGTCAACCTGGAACAGGTCATTGCCATCGGCGATGGCGCCAACGACTTGCCCATGCTCAGTATTGCCGGGCTGGGTGTCGCCTTTCAGGCCAAACCAATGGTACAGCGCGCCGCACCGCACGCCATTTCCACTCTCAAGCTGGATAGTATTGCTTATCTTCTGGGCTTTAACGAGAGGGAGCTGAATGAACTGAAAAAATAGGAGGTAACCGTAATGAGTAACTGGATAAGCTGGCAAGATCACTGCCCTTATTGCGGCGAACCCATCGAGTTGTTGCTCGACCCGGGGGTTGCCGATCCGGGTATGTCACTGACTTACATTGAGGACTGCCAGGTCTGCTGTCGTCCGATTGTGGTGATGCTTCATGTTGACGAACATGGCAACCACGACTGCCAACTAAAGATGGAGTCTGATTCCTGACATGATGAGAAGTACCAAGACAATGATGATCCCGAGAGGCAAGCTTCTGGTGCCAGCTGTAGCAATGGCACTTTGTCTGGCTATGGGCAGGGCTGGAGCTGCCTCGTGGCAACAGACGGTCAATCAGGCCCGGGGGCAAACCGTCTTCTTCAACGCCTGGGGTGGCAGTGAACAGACTAATGACTACATCGACTGGGCTGCCAGGCAAGTAAAACAGCGCTATGGCATCAGCCTTAAACACGTCAAAGTCAGTGATGTGTCTGGCGTCGTCAGTCGTATTTTGGCGGAAAAAGCTGCCGGGCGTAATGATAAAGGTACGGTAGACCTGCTCTGGATCAACGGCGAGAACTTTCAGGCGATGAAAAACAATAGTCTGCTATTTGGCCCTTTTGTTGCCGAACTACCTGCATTTCAGGGCGTTGACCCAGAACAAAAACCGACCACAGTGGTAGATTTTGGTGAGCCGGTAGATGGTCTCGAAGCCCCGTGGGGCATGGCGCAACTGGTATTTATTTATGATCAGGAGACCCTTTCCCGACTAAACGCCAAGCCACCCACCAGCGCCACCAGTCTGCTTGAGTTCGCCCGTAAGCACAAAGGTCAGGTAACCTACCCATTGCCACCCGACTTTACCGGCACCACCTTTCTCAAGCAGCTGTTGATCGAATTGACGCCAGAGTCTGACATATTGTCCAAGCCAGTTCACCAGGCCGATTTCACTGCCATCACGGCGCCATTGTGGCGCTATCTGGACGAACTGCATCCACTACTGTGGCGCGAGGGCAAGACATTCCCGGCCAACGTCATGCTGATGACGCCGATGCTGGACGACGGTGAAATCCTACTGTCCATGAGTTTCAACCCAGCCTATGCCAGTGCCGCCATTAACAGCGGTGAGTTACCAAATACCGTGCGCACTTATATACACGACAACGGAACAATAGGAA
>JAKROC010000227.1 GCA_024509075.1 Endozoicomonas sp. | reverse complement strand
GAGCGAATACCCTAAAGGGCACAAGTGCAGCCAACAAAGTAGCAGCTTGAAAGGCAACGGGTATACACTTTGAGAAAGTTCTGGCCAAGGTTACCATGTACCGTTATGTGCCACGGTTGAGTATCCTCATGTCCCACGCTCCCTGCCCCTGCGGCTCAGGCAACCCATTCGCCAAGTGTTGCCAGCCGTTTATTAACGGCCAGCCCGCCCCCTCAGCCGAAACCATGATGCGCTCCCGCTACTGCGCCTTTCAGCAAAACAACACGCCTTATCTGTTGGCCACCACACATCCCGGGCAACAGGTAAGCATCCGGCAGCAGAAATTTTACCAACAACCCAGCGATACGCTGTGGCTCAGACTGGAAATAATTGCTACCGAGGCCGGCGGCGCCAACGAAGATCACGGCGTGGTTGAATTTCGCGCCTGGTTCAGGAACTCAGAATCATCCGGCTCGGAAAAGGTTCATCACGAACGCTCATCTTTTGCCAGAATCAACGGCCATTGGTATTTTGTCGTTGCCGATATGCCAGTGACAGGCACAACGGAAAGAAACGCCGCCTGCCCTTGCGGTAGCGGCAAGAAGTACAAGAAATGCTGCGGCTAGCTGGCCGGGCATAATCTTTGTTAACGTGGGTATTGATCTTGGAGGTAGCGCTCGGACGAGAAATGAAATGTAGTAGCCGAGCTTGCTGAGTATGGTGTTCTGTTCTTGAGTGAGCATGGCAATTCCAACTGCGCAGGTTAGGGATTGCCATCTTGCCCGTTTTTATTCCCTTTGTGATAGTTATGTGTGTTTTTGAGCTTGGCTCACTCTAAACTCCAGTTAACCTTTTGCAGGGTTTTCCCTAATGTGGTTTGCTTGTTGATAGCATGGCCAACGAAACAGAACCCAGCAACGGGTGTATAAAACTCGGTATTTGACTGCTCGATTTTGAGTTTCACAAAAAGGCACTCAGAAGGTGAAAATCAGGATCAGAGGATTTCACACAAAAAGCCTCTTAGGGTAGGCATTAAGGAAGTATGCCTGTGCCGCACGAGTTTTAGAGGTACTTCGCTAGTGTAATCATCTCCACAGCCCTTGGAAACAGCGGGCAAATCCTTAATGTACGCCCTATGTGAAAAGCCTTGGGGGGTGGGCTTTTCAGGCTGATTTTTTGGTTGTGATCTCACGGATTCAGGGTACTGGATACCATCTCGGCCAATTAGACCTAAGCCATCAATTTCCTTTGGTGTTTCTTTACAGGCGATATAGGCAGAAATAGTACTTTCTGGATTATCAAGAATTGCTAACGCCACCAAACGATGCAAACCATCCAGATGAACCAATCTTCCTTTAGATAATCTTGGGTAATTAATGATTCTTCCATAATCGAATCGCTCATTGATAGGCTCTACAGTTAAAAATAGGTTTTGTATTTAGGTTTTTTAAATGATAGTTTAGCGATCCCGTACATAACGGACTATTTATCTTATCTTATTCACTCCAAAGAGTATTATAAAATCCTGCTGCATCTTTAGCCGTTAAGCCCGGGTATGGAAGAAGAGTATTCCACTCACCATCGTGAGTGTGCCCTGGCAATAATACTTTCATTGCTGTTTCAAATGAAAGTTCTACAAATAGCCAACCACCATTATTAGGCTTAACAATTTCTTTATTTGCTCTATCGATATACTCTCTGGCAATATGGTTTGTATCACCATAGCTTCCATGCTCATTTACAAAATTTTCCATCACTTCCTTGAAGCTAACAACTTTTACAGAATCATTTGTTGATTTTATTGGATTAGGTGTTACAGAATACGCTCTTATACTTTTATCAGACTCAGTTGTCGGGAGCGCAGTTGGCATTTGCTTTTTCGGTCCATCATTTTCCTGCTGAATAATACCAGTATCATAACAACACACCGCATTCTGCACAGATAAAGCCGATGTATCCATTTAAATCTCCCTATATCATTTCTTATCTATTCGCTAGATGCAGAATACTTTAGTTATTTCCTGAAATAGCTAACAAAACAGTTACTAGAACTAGCAAAGAAAAAAGGACACCCACTTTTTTTTTGGGGGGGCCAAGATTTATGGGCACCCTATTTTCTCAATTTTTCTGTTTATAGACTTATGTCTAATTCTCTCAAATTCTCAGCAAGATAATATATTTGCCATCGATTTATAAGAGCAATTCGGGAGTTGAATTATGATAGGTACTACTGGAGATTTGAACGCTAATTGTGCTTATACAACCCACAGCAATGCAGATTTAACACATCCTAAAACAGATGAGCATTCCAATTCATATATTCCAGGATTAAGGAAAGAGTGTATTTCTCATCCTCGGATAAAACAAAAAACATTACAGGAAAGAACTTCATCTTTGTGGAAATTGATTCCTTTTCTAGGAACATATAACTATTTTAAAGAAAATAAAGTTAAAGAAATAGCCAGAGTTAAGCCTGAAGATATTTGTAATGATACCGCTGTAATAACTCTTAATAACAGACATGCAGGTGCATTAATGGGCGGTTTTGATGAACACCTGGATTGGAAGGAAAAAACTAATCATGTAATCTTTTTTACCGGTATTCCCGGAACGCAAAAGCCTCTGACTAAATTATTAGAGATAAAGTTAGAACTATCTTTGGCAATGGGATTATTTTATGGTTCATCCTTTGTGTTGAGTAGCTTGATTCCTGCAAATTTAGCAGGGTTTGCTGCATGGGGAATATGTATTAAAGTCTTCGAAAAATTAGGCTTTGAAAACCCTTTTTTATCTATGCTGAAGTTACAAAACTTTGAAGGCATAAGTGCTGATAGTTTAAAAGAAAGCACATATAAACCTATTCCATTAATCGGTCTAGATACATGCGCCATGAGGAAGAGAGCTTCTGAAATTAAAGAAAGAGGTGAATACAACAACATCACCAAAAACTGCTCATGGGCTGTTCTAGAGTGTATAAAAGCTGGCCTTCCTACTGAAGTGGTAAAAAAACTTCCTTCAACTGGGCTCTATGTCACACCTACAGATGTTGAAAATATTGTAAGCTTTTTAGTCGATAACAATTATCTTTTGTTAGGAGAAACGGATGAAGAAGGAGTTGCGTGGTTCGATGCGCAAGCTAATCCTTCTTAATTTAATACAAACCAAATGGCGCATAACAAATGCTTCCAGTTCGTTCCGGGGCTGCGCCCCATCACCCTACCCGCCTGTGGCGCAGACTATCAGGGTTGTAGAAAAGGTGGGAAATCCCGCCATCACCCTACCCGCCTGTGGCGCAGACCATGAAATTGGCGTGAAAAACCGAGGGCGGGTCTTGGTGCAGGAGTATAGAAAAAAAGACATCCACTGTTTTGGGGGGCCAGGATTTATGGGTGTCCTATTTTACTTGTTGTATCATCTCAAAAAGTCGTACTTTTGATGATGCATTTTCGTACTATGTATAGAGAATACGAGGGCTGTAGACAATCCTGATATTCAGGACGTACGGGTTTTTGAGTACATACGTTTTGTTGGCTTGCCTGGCATTTGAACCTAAAATTCGCCCGACAGCTCAGGATTTGTCGAACTTCGAGTATTTCTCTCCACCCGACATCGAAACAATGGGCAATATGGAGCTGTCTGTGGCTCACGCCCGCGCGTTTAAAATGCTGCTGAGGCAGAGCAAGCTTTGGAAGGCGTTAACAAGCATACACCGCGAACTATTGAGGCCAATCTTCGTCAAGATATTGATGAGTTACAGCACAGAAAAAAGCGTTGCAGAGCAGAATTGATGCACTGAGCAGCAATCCGATGTTTGGCAGAAGGCTCATGCCAAGGGGGCACCCCTGATCACAATCGTTGCCCAAGCGCACCTGTAGTTCCTTGTTACCAATATAAACGACATTTAGCATGTGAAAAACAACCACAGATGTACACCGAGCAAGATTAACGACAGATTTACAATGCGTAAGGATTTGCCCTGCAATAAATTCCCGATTTCCGTTCGCCTGAGCAAAGTCGAAGGATGCTGTCACCCGACTTTGACAGGCTCAGTGTGAACGGGGTTCAGATTCCATAAATGCGGGCGTTATTTCGCGACTATTCCTACATGGGGGAGCTCAATGATAGCTTTGACAAACAGAGTATCATCTCTCAGGTAAGCATGACGATTTAGCTCCGTTTGGTGCACA